>JBDKIU010000210.1:0-16786 GCA_039796915.1 Bacteroidota bacterium
CGCTGCAGCAGGGTTTTCATCCAGGCTGCTGAAACGCACCTGAAGCTGATAGATTCCGGTATCGGCAGGCTGGGGCAGGGTATCGCGAATCATCCCAACACGGTTCAGCGAGTCCAGCGAAACAAACACGGTTTGCTTCACGCTGCCGGTTTGACCCTGATATTCATATTCCAGCCCGACACGAGAAAAGCTGCGGCTGCCCACATTGGCTATGCGTGCTTCAAAAACGGCAGGCTTACCGCGGGTAGCATAAATACTTTGGGGAACTTCAATCCATTGGGCATCCCAGGATGATTGAGCACCGGGAATATAGGCAGCAAAACGGTTGTCGGCTGCGGCCGGACCATACATCCCGGAATCGGCGGTAATGGCTGGCGAGCCTTCCATTTGATACGCTTTTGTTGCAGAAAGCTGGAAGCCAAACGAAAGCTCCGGCGCCTTGTATGTTGCAACCGTGCTGCCGGTATGCATCAAACCCGTCCACAGCGTTCCGTTTTCCATGATTACAGCCGCTGCATACGTGTAGGTATTTCCGGGAACGGGACCTGAAGCCGAGTACCATTTAATCCAGAGTGCCCGGTTTGGGGCGGTTCCAACCATGCGGTACAACAAACGGTCGTTGCTGCCCGACAGATACAATCCGCCGAAATACAAACTGGGTGACGGCAAAGCAGCCAGTGGCAAGGTGGCGGCACCTAAAATTGGCGCAACCGGCGCGGAGGTATCAAAAGTGATGTAACCATTGGACGCTGCGCGCACGTGCGTATAGCTGGTTCCGCCAATAGAAACGGAGAAACCCAGAGGCAAAGGCGAGGAACGTTCCGGCGCGGTAGCGGAGCCCATCCAGCGAATCCAGCCGGCCTCTGTTTCGGCGCTGATGTCATCTTCAGAAGCAGAAAGTCCTTGCATCAATGCGGGAATCTGACCCGAGCGACCGTAGTCCACTACATGATATTCCTGCGCCAACAGGCTGCTGCAATGCATGCCTAAAGCGAGAAGTAAACCGATGCCTTGCTTCATCATGCAAAGAAAATGACTGCAGCGCAAAGAATCGGTGATGGTCATAATATTCAGACCAATACTTCCCTGCGAGGTTTTTTTTACTATTTTGGCGCACTGAAACAACCAAACAAATTTCATAAAATGAAAAACACACTTCTTCTCGCATCGGCTGCCGTACTGGTAACCTTTGCATCCTGCAAAAAAGATCCAGAACCAGAACCAAGTCCTGCCGTAGTTTCTCAAACCCAGCAGGCTACTGTGTTCTATTTCGGAGGAACCTGGTGCCCACCCTGCGGAGCTTATGGCAAACCAGGCAAAGAGTACATCACCAAAGCTTATGGTGACAAAGCGCAAATCATTTCCTGCCAGGTAAACGGCAGCACCGCTGATCCTATGAACAATGCTTCTGCCAATGCACTGGCCGGAACCTTCGGAGTATCTTCAGTTCCAACCATGTTCTTTGGTGGTGGCGGAGAAATCTTCGCTTCTGCAGTAGGTAATGGCATCACCAATTCTACCTGTGCAACCAACATCGACAAGAAGCTTGCCATCGCTCCTGAAGCGAACATGAAGTTCACTACAGAACTGAGCGGCAACGACCTCACCGTGAAGGCTCAGACTCAGTTCTTCAAGGCCATCACTCCTACTACCGGTAAATATTACATCGCCGCTTACCTGACTGAAGACGGAATCTCCGCTACTCAGTCCAGCGACATGAGCAGCAACAAAAACATCCACGACCACGTGCTGCGCCTCACCCTGGGCACCAGCCCAACCGGCGAACTGGTTTCAGACAACGCTGCTCAGTGGGAAGTGAAAAACTTCACCTTCTTCGGCGCCCTGAACAACAACTGGGACAAAACCAAAATGCATGTGAATCTGGTATTGTGGAAACAAGATCCTACCACCAACAAATTCACTGTGTGCAACTCCATGATCGGTAAGCTCCAGTAATTCAAACGGACTTTCAATAAAAAACCCCGCCAATGGCGGGGTTTTTTGTTTTTACATCATCCCGGTTCAATCCAGACGGAAGCCGAGCGTAATCAAAAAGTTCCAGTTGCGGTAATTGTTGGTAACCGTATAAGCCTGTTTACCGCTGCCCTCCGCCACGAAATAAGGCGTGTAATAATCTGCGCGGCTGCCAAGCAGGAAGGCCATATCCAGAAAATACTGTGCTTCCCGAATGCCAAAGCCGCCGGTGATGGCCGAAAAGCCGAGGTTGCGGGTGAAGGGAATATTCACATTGTTGGCAAACGGATTGGGATTATTCATGTACCCCAGGCGGAAGCGATACATGTCCACCACAAATTCCCCGCCCACGCGCACATTCAAAACCTGACGGTAATAAAGTCGGATGTTCGCGTTTTCGCTTAAAAAGCCATAATCGCGTGATTTCAACTTGGACGTTGTGTAGTCCACGAATTCAACGTCGCCAGAAATGAATCCGGACTTTCCGAAGAGCAGGGTTGCACCCGCGTTGGCCTTAAATGGAGTAATTACCTTGTAATCATAGCTGTTGGCGGGATCTGTAAACGCCGGTTCTGCCATGCTGCCATTCGGCGATCCCGGATCGAAGTAAGACTGAACCTGATACGTATATGTTTTGTTGATCTGGAAACTGCGCGGCGTTTGTATGCCCAGTCCCAGCCTGAGTTGATCCGTGGGCCGCACAATCATACC
Organism: Bacteroidota bacterium; assembly: GCA_039796915.1. Taxonomy (GTDB): domain Bacteria; phylum Bacteroidota; class Bacteroidia; order NS11-12g; family UBA955; genus REEB481. The sequence continues at coordinate 2,686 of JBDKIU010000210.1, forward strand.
GATGCGCGCGCCAACGGCACCACCGCGATCGGTATTGTTGTTCACCACTTCCAACTGTTTGAGGTCTTTGATGGTTGGTTCCTGCTTTAAATCGGTTTCCGTAAGCGAAAAATCTTCAATGTACCGAAGGTTGCTGTACACCAATCCCAGACCCAGATACAACCTGTTGCTGAAGTTCGCACCAAAAGAACCGTGCCAGTCAATGATTGCGCCACGGATATCCTTAATGCCTTCTTGCTTCAGCAAACGTGTCGGACCTTTAAAACCGCTTTCGTACTGATCTGTAGTTCCGGAAACCTGATCTATGGCATAACCATTCCAGGCGATGGATTGCAGACTTCCGGCTGGAAAAGAGCTCACCGCAGAACCATTGGCCAGCTCGGCAAAGTAATCGGTGACGCTTGAAGAGCGGTTGGTATCGCGGAAGAATGTTCTGGTCTGAAAATCATGGCTGCGGTTCACACCAAAGGCTACCGTGAAATTCGTCCAGCCTTCGGTCAGCGGTTTGCCGTTCTTGTAGCGCTGATTGGCCACCACCAGACTCAGGTTCGGAATGTTCATGTTGAACCGCGCGTCACGCGTGGTCTGATTGATGTATTCCGCCTTGTTGCTCATGTTTTGAAAGGACAACGTGGCGCTGAATTCAGATCTGCGGTATTGGGCCAGCGAGGCTGGATTCAGGGTGATGGAACTCGCGTCTGCACCGAGCGTACTTACCGCGCCGCCCACGCCCATGCTGCGTGCCGTTCCAAAGAAATAACCGGAACTGTAACGGATGGCATCACTTTCATTCTGAGCCTGTATGGCCATGGCCGATCCGAGACTCAGAAACGCCAGAATAGCTTTTCTGGGCATCATGGCCTGCGTCCTCCTCCTGAACCGCCCTGAGCTCCGGAAGACCGTGGCGCCGAGGGTGTACTCATGCTGGGCGCGGGGCTGCTGGAAGGCGCACTCATTCTGGGCGCAGGTGCTGTATTCCAGTTGCTGGAAGGAGCGGCGGCAGGTGCGGCAGGACGGATATTGCCCGGCTGTGGTGCCGGAGGCGGATTGTTATTTCCGCCGGGCGCAGGACGCTGTGGTGCTCTTTGTTGCGGCGTGGGCTGATCCGGCGTTGGCATTTGGTTGCGTGGATTTGGAGCCGGTCTTGAAGGATTGGTTGACGGCACCTGGCCTGGCGCCTGACGTTGCGGCTGATTCACACGGTTGTCGCCGCCCGGGCCTGTGGGCAAAGTTTGATTGGGTGTGCGCATGCGCAGACGGTTGGTAGGTTCCTGTTGCGGCTTGTAGTGCTGCGGAGGAAATTGTCCGGGACGATAGCGATGATTCCACCATGGATCGTGCATGTACCAGGGATTCATCCACGGCTGATTCCAGCCCCAGGGCTGGTTCCACGATCCATATCCGTAGCCGTAAGGACCGTACGGGGAATATCCCATTCCACCCCAACCCATATACGGCGACATACCAAAGCCCGGATAATATCCCATGCCCGGACTTCTGTACGTTCCCGACCCGAAATTTCTGAATCTGTCGGCATAGGAACTTCCATAGCCATTCTGGCTGTAGGAACTTTCTTCCGGCCGATTGCGTTCCTGATGCGCTGTCACTCCGACCAGCTCTTGGCCGGGTACGTAATATGCATCATCATAAACATTAACCTGTGCAACACGCGTGGTCTGGCATGAAGCCAGCATTGCGCCTGCAATAACAACGGTGAAAATGGTTCTCATATCAAATACCTCCTGCACAGGCAATTGGGCTACCTTTGCATCCTTAAAACTACAAAAAACATTCCACAACTATGGCCTTTGAAAAGGTAAAGCGCAGCGAGAACTACAGCGAATGGTACAACAATCTGGTAAAGAACGCCGACCTCGCTGAACACAGTGCGGTAAAAGGGTGCATGGTCATCAAACCCTACGGCTATGCCATCTGGGAAAACATCCAGCGCCAGCTGGACCGCATGTTCAAGGAAACAGGGCACAGCAATGCATATTTCCCCCTTTTTGTGCCGAAAAGTCTTTTTGAGAAAGAAGAAAAAAACGCTGAAGGCTTTGCCAAAGAATGCGCCGTGGTAACCCATTACCGCCTGAAGGCCGATCCTGAAAAGCCGGGCCGCCTGATTGCCGATCCCGATTCTAAACTTGAAGAAGAGCTGGTGGTGCGCCCAACCAGTGAAGCCATCATCTGGAACACCTATAGAAACTGGATCCGCAGTTACCGCGACCTGCCTATCCTCATCAACCAATGGGCGAACGTGGTGCGTTGGGAAATGCGCACCCGCCTGTTTCTGCGCACCGCCGAATTCTTATGGCAGGAAGGTCATACCGCCCACGCCACCAAAGAAGAAGCCCTGGAAGAAACCCGTAAAATGCTGGATGTATATGCACAGTTTGCGGAAGAATGGATGAGCGTACCGGTCATCCGAGGCGTAAAAACCGAAAATGAACGCTTCGCCGGTGCCGATGAAACCTTTTGCATTGAAGGTATGATGCAGGACGGCAAGGCACTGCAAATGGGAACCAGCCACTTTCTCGGACAAAACTTTGCCAAGGCATTCGATGTGCGTTACCAAACCCGCGAAGGCGGTCTGGAACATGTTTGGGCCACCAGCTGGGGCGTTTCTACTCGTTTGATGGGCGCTTTGATCATGGCTCATTCCGACGACGAAGGGCTGGTACTGCCTCCAAAACTGGCACCCATCCACGTTGTGATTGTTCCCGTGTATAAGAGCGAAGAAGAGCTCAACCAAATCGCTGATGCCGTGCTTCCGCTGAAGAAAAATCTGGAAGCCGCTGGCCTGAGCGTGAAATTCGACGACCGAGACACACAAAAACCCGGTTTCAAATTTGCCGAATGGGAACTGAAAGGCGTTCCGGTGCGCCTGGCCATAGGCCCGCGCGACCTTGCCAACGGCACCGCAGAAGTGGCACGCCGCGACCTGAAAACCAAAGAAAGTCTGCCCCTGGCCGATATCGAATCACACATCAAATCGCTGCTCGACGACATTCAAAAGAATCTATACCAACGAGCCCTCGATTTCCGCACTGCCAAAACTTATACCGTGAACACCTGGGATGAGTTCGTAGCCGCCATCGACGAAAAAGAAGGCTTCGCACTGGCCCATTGGGATGGCAGCAGCGAAACCGAAGAAAAAATTAAGGAACTGACCAAAGCTACCATCCGCTGCATTCCACTGGATCAGCAGGAAGAAAACGGAACCTGCATACTCAGCGGTAAGCCAAGTAAAGGACGGGTGGTTTTTGCCAGGGCTTATTGATGGTTGGTAGTTGGGAGTTGGTAGTTGGTAGTTGGGGAGTGAGTAGTTATTAGTTGATAGCTGTGGTCATTTACATGTTCTGCCTATCCACAAACTCATAAACACCCAACACCCAACTACCAACTCCCAACTACCTACTACCTACTACCTACTCCCAAAATGGCAAAAACCACCACATCCCGGTTACGCTACGGACTCCTCGGGTTGAGCTGGTTTTTTGTATTTGGCTTCAGCGCCCTGAGCATCTGGCAAATCAGCGCGGCATTCACCCCCACAGATTTTCTGGACGAAGCCATTCTGGGCATCGGATTTGGGCTGTTTGCGGTGTACGGATGGTATTCTGTTTTGCTTGAAATAAACCACTGGACCATCAGCGGCGATGAAGTATGCGTACGCGACTGTGCCGGGCTGCGCATACGGCGATTCCCTAAAAGCGAGGTTTTATCGTGGGAAGAACGCGACAAAGCAACCAAATACAATCATTGGAAAGAGCTGGTGCTCAAAACCCGAACATCACGTTATCGTCTGTTCTCCTCGGGGGTGCACAACTATGAAGCATTAAAGGCCGAACTGATTTCTACGACTCCGGCGGCAGCATACCCTGAAACCACGACACCACAACAGGCAGTTTCCAAAAAAAAATATCTCTGGCTGGGTTTTGCATTGTTGGTTTTCGGAGGCATCTGGACGTATGTCGATGTTTCTCAGCGCAGTGCCGGCCCGCTTCCACAGGCATGTTTCAAAGCCGTTTTAAGCCAAGCGCCCGTGCATGAAACCGGTTCCAGAGATGCCGCCTGGGTCCATTTCCCGGTGAAAGAATTCCCTGAACTGCAATTCAGCATTGATCACAACGACGGAAGCTATCAGGCTACTGCAGTAAATGCCCTGCGCCGGGATGTGCACGCCGGTGATTCCGTTACCTTGTGCGTGGACCCTGCAGATTACCATGTATTCATCACACGCAGTCAGCCACCCGGCTTCTGGCAGCGTGCCGCAGGATTTGGTTCCATTCGCGTGATTGGCATCGAGCACAAAAACCGGGTGTACCTTAATTCCGCAAGGATTCGGGATTGGGAAAACAGCGAACCCGGACCTTGGATTTTGCCCTTGGGCTTTGGATTACTCCTGCTGCTTATCGGCTTCTTTGCCCCTAAAACAGAGGCAGCCTGAGCTCGATGAAGATACCATCAGCTGCGGTTTTTTGCATCCATTTTACATGTTGGCCGTCATAACCACCTGCTCCAGTGGCGGACGCCCGGCCTGGGTTCTTTTTACATCCACATGCCCCAGCAGAAACCAGCCGCGATGCAACGTGTGTTCATCAAAACCGCATAAGGCGCGCATCTGTTCCGATCCCGTGCCGTTGCCGGTACTCCAATAGCCAGCGGCATGCGGTTCTGCGGCGAGTGTAAGGTAGATGTTCTGCACGGCCATAGCCACGGCTGCATCCTCTTCCCAGGCGGGAACTTTTCCACTGATGCGCACGCCAATGCCCAGCACATGACTCAATTTCTGAGGATAGCTGAGCAGTTTGGCTTTTTTATCCTCACTAAAACTGCCAGAACCTTCGCGTTCATGCCAAGCCACCATTTCGTGCGCCAAACATTCCAGCGCTGCTCCCTGAAACACCGTGAACCGCCAGGGAAATGTTGCCTTGTGCGAAGGCGCCTGATGCGCTTGCACCAGCAGGCGCTGAATCAACGCATCGGGAAGTTTCGCTCCGCTGAAGTCGGCCAGAAAATGACTTCTGCGCGCGTGGATGATGTGGTCAATGTTTTCCATATTTCTGAAGAAGAGGCTGAAGCACAACCGACACTAAAATCACGGCTGCTCCGGCATAAAACCAAAGATTCAGCACCTCATATTCCTTAAACAAAAAAGCGGCGAAGAGGATTCCATACACCGGTTCCAGATTTACCGCCAGGTTGGCCGTAAACGCAGATACATGCTTGAGCGCATCTGTACCAAGAAAAAACGCGAGGTTGGTGCAAACCAAAGCCAACAGCAAATCCCACAAAATGTCCCATCCTGCGGGAATCCAAACGAAGTCGGGATTCACCAGCCAGGGCAACATCAGACTGAGGAAGATAAAACCAGCGCCCAGCTCCAGCGTGGAGACACTCAGGGTACTTTTGTCGCGCAGATACTTCTTATTCAGCACACTGAATAACGCTGCGAGAAAGGCGGAAATAATGCCTACCCCTGCAGCAGCCATGAACTGCCCGGCAGCAACGGCTTCGCGCGGACGCGCCTGATAAATGAGCGCCAATCCCACAAGCACCAACAGGCCCAACATCAATTCCTGCCGGCGAAACGGCGTGCGGATGATCAGCGGTTCCAACAAGGCCGCAAAAAAACTCACCGCGCCAAAGCAACCCAGCGCCAGCGAGACACTTTTGCCAATTTTAATGCTTCCGTAGAATGTGACCCAATGCAGTGCAATCAGACAGCCGATGCCTGCAAATACAGCCACGTCGCGTGTATTCAATCCCCGGAAACCGCGCCAAACTGCTGGCATCATCAGGTAAAAGAAACTGGTGAGCAACATCCGGTGCCATACCAGATTAAAGCTTCCATAAGAAATCAGCTTGCCCAGTACAGCGGTAAAACCCCACAGCAACACGGCCAGGTGCAGGCGCAGCAGGGCTGTTTTAAGCGATTGCGACACGGGGCAAAGGTAGCCGCAATAAAAAAGAAAGCCGGCTCTTCGCCGGCTCCCTGTATTTTCAAGATTGAATGACCTGAATTAGTCGGTGTAATCTCCGTCTTTGGGCTTGAGGTCGCGAATGATGATGCGGATGAAATCAATGAACACCCAAATGCCCAAACCTCCGAGGGTAAGCAGCTGCACCACGCCCTGCCAGGTATAACCCAGGTAGAAACGGTGGATGCCCAGACCGCCGAGGAAGAAACACAGGAGCAAGGCAACCAGCCAGCTCTTTCCACTGGCAGCTTCTGACTGTGCCTGCTTCTGGATTTGTACACTTTTCAATTGCTTTACACTTTTTGCTGCAGTAGCGTTTACTGCCACCACTTCACGCGCAGATGCTACCTGCTGCGCCTTTGCGCTTGCTTTTGAAAATCCCTGAACCGCCTCAACTGCGGGAGTTGCAGATACAGCAGGAGCAGTTGCCACAGTAGCAACTACGGCGGGCGTTACTGCTTCTACAGCCACGGCCGCAGGAGCTTCAACTTCTTTTACAGGCGCAGCCTGTTGCGCAGCTACGCGGGTTTCCTGCTTGACTGCAGGTGCAGATTGCTTGTCCTTGTTGAACAGGCCAAGTTCTACATTCCAGCCGCCGCTGTGGTAGCGCTTTTGCATGGTGCAGGAAGCCAATGAAGCTGCAGCAAGCAACATCATTCCGATTTTTAGTGAAGTTTTGTTCATGGTTCTTACAATTAGTGAAATGCAATGTTAAAATTTCTTTCCAATAAAAAAAGAACCTTTTGTGAAAGGGCGCTCCCGCAGGCCGTCAGACCTCAGCGCAGCATGTCTTTGTTGGACACCACCCTCAGCAGCTCTTCCGTTTCACTTGCGGCCAGCTGCAGCATGGCTTCAGCCACTTGTTCCGGGTAAATACCTTTCCAGGGTTTGGGCAATAGCGGGTTGATGAACCGATACACAGCCTTGGCAAAAGCCTCTCCCGGGCGGCGTTCGCTTCGTGCGCCCAGCAGCAACCCGGGACGAAAGATGCCCAGCCGCGCAAAGCCCAAAGACTTAAGGTCGCGTTCCATCATTCCTTTGACACGGCTGTAGAAAAACATCGAATGTTCATCCGCACCCACCGCTGAAACCACAAACATGGCCCGGGCTCCGGCAGCCTTTGTTTCCCGCGCAAGGTTCAGCACATAATCGTGATCTACTTTGGAAAACTGTTCCTTACTGCCGGCCTTGGCCATGGTTGTTCCCAAACAGCAAAACACTTCGTCGCATGGAATGCGTAACTGCGCAGGCTGTTCGAAATCAACCACCAGCTGTTCCAGCTTTTCGTGCTTCACATTCAGTTTTTTCCGCAGCACAAGAATGATTTTTTCGTAGTCAGGATGCTCCAGCAAACGTTGCAGCAAAGCCTGTCCCGTAACACCGCTGGCCCCGGCGATCAGTGCTTTTTTCTTTGGAACAATCATGATTCAGAACAATACAAATTCCTTCTTAAACAGTGGCTTTTTGATGGTTTTATCGGGAAGATTAAATCCGACGCCCCATTCGATATAATCGGCCGTAAACAGGTGCACGCGCAGGCGATTCATCAGAACTACGTGTGGATTCACGTAATATTTAAATCCAACGGCTTCATAATACATCCGTTTACTTTCGGTTGGGCGATAGAGATACAATCCGGCGTCGGCGATGATGCCCACGCGGCCCACGCGGTATTCGTGGCCAAACAGAAACGACAGTTCCGAAACAGAACCAAAAGAACGGTTTTTCACAGGCCAGGGACCGAATTTGATATATGGATAAATCGGGTCGAAATAGTAATTCAGCCCCAGCCTCCAGAGCCTGCTTTTGCTTTGCGGATGATGATACACCACTTCTCCCATAAACATGGTAAAGTTGCGGCTGTCGTCAACAGCGATTTGCCTTCTGCCCGTGCGCACAGAAACATTCCAGAAGCCTCGCAGGCGGGGCGTATCGGCATTGTACAGCGGCCAGGATGATTTATGCCGCGGACCTTCGCTGAGGAACCAGGATAAACCCACATGTCCCAGCAACATGTTCACGCCCCAGTTGGGAAACTTCCAGTTTCCGTTGGAAAAATGCGTAATGCCCAGACCAATATTGGCTTCGGCGTTCGCACCAATCGCCTGCCGGCGGTTGACCAACACTTGCATGAGGCCATTCAGGTGCGTACCGTTGGCACGGTTGCGCAGGTTGTTTTCCAGGCTGAAGGGACGGGTGAAATACCCGATTCCGCTGCCACAGCGCAGGGTTGTAGTGCTGCGGCTTCGTTCTTTGAGGTTAAATTCAATAAACGCCATGGGACTGAATACCGAACCGTTCAGCGTATCGCCCATATTCAGGTAGAGCAGCCCTGCGCCCAGCCTGGGACTCCAAAAATGCCGATCCATGCCGGCATAACCTGTTCCCTTGGCATACCAGGCCGCTTCAAAACCAAAGACATGTTGCTCCTGGCGCTTCATTTCCTCGTGGTGCGGGAACACGAAACCGCCGTAACTCTGCAATTGCAATCCCCGTTCATTCTGGGCAGAAACCAATCCTGCGCAGCAAAAACAGAGCAAAAGCAAGAACTGCCTCATGACTTAGTCGATGTCAAACCTGATGCCCTGAGCGAGCGGCAGGTTTTTACTGTAGTTGATGGTATTGGTTTGCCTGCGCATATAGGCCTTCCAGCTGTCGCTTCCGCTTTCCCTGCCTCCGCCGGTTTCTTTCTCACCGCCGAATGCGCCGCCGATTTCAGCGCCACTGGTTCCAATGTTCACGTTGGCAATACCACAATCGCTGCCCTGCGCCGAAAGGAACAGTTCCGCTTCTGAGATATCGCGGGTGAAGATGGCGCTGCTGAGGCCCTGTTTCACATCGTTCTGCATGGCAATGGCCTCGTGCAGTTCACGGTATTGCATCAGGTAAAGGATGGGTGCAAAGGTTTCTTCCTGCACAATCTGATAATGATTTTTCGCTTCGCAGATGGCCGGTTCCACATAACAACCGCTTTCAAATCCTTCGCCTTCCAGCACTTTACCGCCATAAATTACGGTTCCGCCTTCCTGCTTCAGATGGATGAGCGCACGCACGTAAGCTTCCACAGCCTGTTTGTCGATGAGTGGGCCAATATGGTTTTGTTCGTCCAGCGGACTACCGATGCTCAGCTGTGCATACGCCTTTTGCAGTCTTGCCTTAAAGGCTTCATACACCGATTCATGGATGATCACCCGACGTGTGGTGGTGCAGCGCTGACCTGCGGTTCCCACGGCCCCGAACACAACGGCACGCAGTGCCAGATCAAGGTCGGCATTGGCCGTAATGATGATGGCATTATTTCCGCCGAGTTCGAGCAGCGATTTGCCCATGCGTTTGGCCACGGTTTCACCTACGGCTTTTCCCATGCGTGTGCTGCCGGTGGCAGAAACCAGCGCAACCCTCGAATCTGCAGCCAGCGCCTGCCCGATGCGGGCATCGCCGTTCACCAGGGTGAAAATACCTTCGGGCAACTCCTGTTCACGAATAACCCTGGAAACCAGGTTCATAACAGCAACCGCACTCAGTGGCGTTTTTTCGCTGGGTTTCCAGATGGTTGCGTTGCCACAAATGGCGGCAATCATGGCGTTCCAGCTCCAAACCGCCACCGGGAAATTGAAGGCAGAGATAACCGCAGTAACCCCAAGCGGGTGCCATTGTTCGTACATCCTGTGGCCGGGGCGTTCGCTGTGCATGGTCAGGCCATACAACTGACGGCTTAACCCAACGGCAAAGTCGCAGATGTCAATCATTTCCTGAACTTCACCCAGTCCTTCCTGCAGGCTCTTACCCATTTCCAGGCTCACCAGCGCTCCAAGGGCTTGTTTATGCTCTCTGAACTGGTTTCCGATGAGGCGGATGACTTCGCCCCTTCGGGGAGCCGGAAACTGCTTCCAGGCTTCAGCAGCTTCAACGGCGCGCTTCAATACCGCTTCATATTCTGTATCCGTGGCGAACACCACGCTGCCAATCTTCTTTCCGTCCACCGGACTGATGATGTCGCGTTCGATGGAACCCACAGCCGTAATCCAGTTAGTGCCGGTGCAGGCACTTTCCGCGCGGGCCGGCACATGCAGGCTCTTCAGGATTTGTTCAGATTTGATTTTACTTGACATGCTGTGCAAAGTTCCGAAAAAGGCCGCACAAATCTGTTTTTAACTTACAGCCTTGCAATGCCGCGACAAACAAAAAAAGCCCCGGAAATTCCGGGGCTTTTTCAACAATTCGCAAAGATTTTATCAGTGCTTGATCACACGATGTCTGATGTTGTTCAGACCATCGGTGAAGCTTACCAGGTACATGCCTGGGCTCAGGTTGCTCATGTCCACAGTTTTTACTTCTGCAGCGTTCAACATGCCCAGTATTTTGCCGCTCATGTCGGTGAGCGTAACTACGCCTTTGTCGGCATTTTGAACCTGAAGGTTCAACAAGCCCTGCACAGGGTTGGGATACACGTTAAAGCGAACTGCCTGTTTTGCTTCTGGGCTGGCCACTTCAGCACCGGCTTTTACCGTTGCCACTTCCATACCGCTGATGTCTTCGCGACCAACAGCCATTGGCGCAGGCACATCACGTCCATGACCAAACAACATGTAGGTTTTGGTGATGTCCACGTTGTTGCTCAGAATCATGTTGTCAGAGCTGTAATAGGTTCCGCCCTGATTGTACCAGGGTGCGCTTCCTTCAGCCTGTGCAGCGATACGCACTTCGGTATTGTTCCAGGATGATGGCTTGCCGGTAAGGAACACCTTCACTTTATAGTTGGTGCTGCCGCTTACGTGGTCTATGCGCCACAGATCTGTGCTGCTCACTTCATCGATGGGCGCGTTGGCTGCATCGCTGGATTTCGCATTCGAAGCTGTGTAGGTGATTTCAAATTCGTTGTTGCTTGCACCGCTGAATCCAATCGGACGGTAATTTCCGCCGCCACCAACAGGAACCATGCCGGTAGTATTGGCGCCGGTGTTCCAGTTGCCGCCGTTCAGGATGCGCACAGGACCGCTGATGTAGGAGGTAGAACTTCCACCGCGGATGAAGTCAGGGCGGGTAATGGTCAGTTTATTGGAAGAAGTGGTATTCAGGATACCGGAAGTAAAGGTTACATCACGCACTTCCATGGCTGAATTCAGGGTTACGGAACCGCTGTCTTTTTTGAAGGTGATGGTATTTCCATAAGCACCTTTTGCTGCGTTGCTCAGCGTAACTGTTTGGTTACGGCCACCAACAAACCATACACGATCGGGGAATTTGCTTCCTGTATTTGCCTGAGTTTGCTTCACATGAAGGTTTCCGGTGAGGAACAATTGAACGTTGCTGAGGTAAGCACCCGAAGTATCATCGGTAGTCATGTTGCCACGCACATACAGGCGGTCCTGGGTTGCATTCCATGTCAACGCAGCAGGTGTTCCGGAGCTTGCTCCGCTGGTACGCAAAATCAGGTTGTTCAGGAAAATGGTATCCTGGTTGTGGGCAAAGCTGGCTTTGTTGCCTTTGCCATCAAGCACTACGGTGCTGTTCTGGGCGTTGAAAGAATTGGTATTGTTGAAGTTCCAGCAACCATTGAAATACAGGGTGTCATCGTCCGGAGCAATCAGTCTGCCACCACTGCGTACCACCAGACCGGTTGGCACAGCATTGGCGGTGATGCGGCAATTTCTGGTTCCATCGAAGGCAAGAATGCCCTGAGTGATGTCCACATAATTCTTACGGGTTCCAATTTCCTGGCTCTTTCCGGTTACGGTCACTGTTTTGGAACTGCTTGATTTGTTGATTTTGATGTTGTACATGCCATGCATGGAACCATTGGCCACAAACTTGCTGTTCAGGTCGCCGGTCATCAGAATGTACACTCCACCCTGTTCACCGGGAATTCCGTTGATGCCAAAACCGTTGGTGCTCAGGTTGTTAGACATGGTAGAATCCACCACCAGAGAATCTCTTACTTCCAGGTATTCGCTGGTATTCCAGTTTTCCAGGCTCACTTCTCTGATGTGCAGTTTGTTGTGGATGATCCAGCGCTCGTTGGTGGTCCAGGGTGTAATCAATTTGCCTGGAACCGTTACATCACCGGCATTGTCAAGTCTTTTATTGAATTCAACATTCCAGAATTCGCGAATCTTTCCGGAAGTACCTGCGGTATTGATCATATTTCTGCCGGTATCGATGAAGCGGATCAGGCCTTTGTTGTGGGTGAATGAAGCCAGTTCGGCCATGAAGAAGTCGCCTCGGATGTCAATGCGGCTGTTGTTGTTTGTGGACCAGCCGGTAGGACCTTCCAAACGTGCGTAGTTATTCAACACAACATGTTTCAGATCGGCAATACCGTTGGGCATGATGTTTACTTTACTGTTGCCCTGGGCAATCCGCCTTTTTACAGTCAGATAGCGAACGGTGAACTGAGAGTTGAATGCCAGTGAAACTGAGTCAGCGATGATGGTTGAATTGTTCACATCCCTGGTTTCTACACTGCCTCCGGTAAGCACCAGATTGCGACAGGTTACGGTCTGGTTTGCATCAAAACGCAATTTTCCAACCTGACCGCTGGCCGCGTGAATGTTGATATCGCGAACTGTAACATCTACATCCACATATACAATCCCGTTCTGAATCTTCACGTTGTCGTCACAGTCCGGAACACCGCTGGGCGTCCAGTGATTGGCGTTATTCCATACCCTGTTGGCATAGGTCGAACCGCTGGGCGTAAATACCTTCAGGGTATTAATCCCGTCCCCGCATTGGGCATAGGCGCCGGAAGCGAATCCAGCAATGCCCGAAAGGAGTAAAAGTAATTTTTTCATGTTGTGCGATTTGTTGATTTTGCAGGCAAAGCTAAGACTTATCCACAACATTTCACAATTAAACTATTCCAGCTGTGGCGCGGGTTCCAGGCCGTTTAAGCAGGTTTTAAACAAGTTTAATGCAGACTTAAACGGCCGCATGACATCTCCCAAAAAAGACTGGATCGGCTCGGGAGAAAAGATGTTTCAACCATGGCCGTCTGGTGCAAAAGTCAGCGACGCATCACCAGGAAGATGGCCACAAAACACATCAGCAAACCCACCACCATGTTCCAGCCAAATGGCTCCTGATATACCAATCCCCAAGCCACGGAAACCACAGGAATGACAAAGGTGTTGGCACTTGCAAAAAGTGCGGTGGTGCGTTGCACCAGGATGTTGAAGATGATGAGCGACAATGCCGATCCTACAATGCCCAGAACAGCCATATAACCCAATGAAGCCCAGGCCTGTGGGCCGAACTGTTCAAAACGCGCCCCGGGATTGCTCCATAGAAATACCGGCAATGCGCACATGGCCATAAATGCCAGCGGATACGCGCTCACCACAAACGGATTCAAATGACTGAGCCGTTGTTTGATGATGTTTACGTTGATGCCGTAAAGCATGGTTGCCACGATGGCCAAAACACCGCCCAGCGGATTCATGATTTTTTCATCCTTCATGAAGTATCCGGGAAGCAGCAAAACCGCCGCGCCGGTTAATCCGAAAAATACGCCCCAGATGTGTCGCTTCAGGATGCCTACACCAAAAAACCAAAACCCAAACAACAGCGTGAACAATGGTGTGAGGCTGTTCAATACCCCGCTGATGCCCGAAGGAATCATGGTTCCGGCGGTGGCAAACAGGATGGCCGGAATGCCATTCCCAATCAACCCGGAAAGGAACAGAAACTTCAAACCATTCCGATCTACTTCTTTGCGAAACAGCCAAACTACTGGAAGCATAAAGAAACCCGCAAACATGAGCCGCAGGGAAGCTACCTGGATTGGGGTGAATGCTTTCAGTCCCAGGAAGATGAGTATGAACGATGATCCCCATACCAGTCCGAGTACCAAAACGATGAACAGGGGAAGAAAACGGTGCTGCACAGGCCGGCAAAGGTAACGCCGCAGCATTGATGATGCCGGAATCTAAACAAAGAAGGGGCCGTTTGGCCCCTTCCTGTGTTATGATTCGCTATTATTTAGCTACAGCCCAGACTGTTTCCGCAGTTCAGGCACTTGTAGCAGGTGCCGCTGCGCACGGTGATGTGTCCGCAGACATTACAGGCCGGCGCGTCGCTTTGCATTTCGCGCATGTGGTCCTGCATGTCCTTCACCC
>JBDKIU010000211.1:0-14857 GCA_039796915.1 Bacteroidota bacterium
ATCCTCCAAATCCAAAGGCGCCACAGGGAGAAAAATACGTCCCTGCCGCTGCCAAAGACAGCACTGTAACCGCTGTAACCACCAACATCCTGCGCCCATAACAGGCGCCGACAATGGCAAAAAAAGACACTTCAGATTTCAGGGAACACCTGAGCAATGTCAACCAGCGTACCGGTAAAAGAACCTGGATTTATCCTAAAATAATTTCAGGGCGCTTTTACCGGTACAGATCCTGGTTCAGCGCAGCCTTGCTGCTGTTGCTGTTTATAGGTCCCTGGCTGCGTTGGAAAGGGCATCCGCTCTTTCTGTTTGATGTGCTGGAACGAAAGTTCATCATTGCCGGTATTCCATTTTTCCCGCAGGATTTTTACCTGCTCGCCCTCGGCCTGCTGTCGTTCATTGTGTTCATCATGCTGTTCACCAGCATCTTTGGCAGGCTGTTCTGCGGCTGGATTTGTCCGCAGACAGTGTTCATGGAAATGGTGTTTCGCCGCATCGAAAACTGGATCGAAGGCAATGCCTCGGCACAAAAAAAGCTGGATGAAGGTCCGCTGAACCTCGAAAAAATTTGGAAGAAAACGGCCAAGCATACATTGTTCTGGCTCATTTCCTTCCTCATTGCCAATACCTTCCTTGCCTACCTGATTGGTTCTGACGCACTGCTGAAAATCATCACCGAGCCCATTGCCCTGCATACCGGCGGCTTTGTGAGCATTCTGGTATTTACCACCGTGTTCTACCTTGTGTTTGCGAAACTGCGCGAGTTGGTCTGCATCATGATTTGCCCGTACGGTCGTTTGCAAGGGGTGTTGCTCGATCAGAATTCCGTAGTGGTGGCCTACGACCACAAACGTGGTGAACCGCGCGGCCGACTGGTTAAAGGTGAAATGGCAGCAGGGAAGGGCGACTGCGTGGATTGTGGTCTTTGTGTAGAAGTTTGTCCTACCGGAATTGACATCCGCAACGGCACACAACTGGAATGTGTATCGTGCACCGCCTGTATGGATGCCTGCGACAGCGTGATGCACAAGATCAACAAGCCGCTGGGCTTGATTCGCTATGCCAGCGAAAACCAGATTGTTGCCCAGAAAGGATTTACCTATTCGGCAAGAATGAAAGCCTATACCGCATTTTTTGTGGTGCTGTTTGGTGTTTTTGCTACACTGTTGGCCTTGCGCAAGGATTTGCAGGCTTCCGTGCTGAGAACGCCCGGAACCACTTTTGTGCGCCAGCAGGATGGAACGGTAGCCAACTTCTTCTTGCTCAAACTCACCAACAAAACCTTCCACGACATGAAGGTGCAGGTGGCGCTGGATGGAATCCCCGCGCGGATACAGCTGCTCAGCGACCGTATCGAAATTAAAGGAGGCGAACATCTTTCGCTTCCCGTTATCGTGCACATGAAACAAGCTGACATTAAGGAAAATACAACACCTTTTCAGGTATTGGTTTCCGCAGAAAATAAAGAAATGAACAGGGTGAAACTGTTCTTTAATGGTCCTGTTTTTGATTAACAAAAAGCCATGAACTGGGGGAAAGGAATCATCATTGCCATGCTGCTCTTTATGGGATTTATTGCCTTGCTCATCACCATGATGGTGCGTAATGGCGACGGATTGGAAGAGTCTTCTTATTACGAACAGGGAAACAAGTATGAAGAAAAGCTGCAACGGTTGAACCACGCCGCTGCACCCGGTAAAGGTGTTGTGATGCACTGGGATGCCGCACAGCAAATGGTGCGTTTGGTTTTTATGGGTGCCAACCTGCCTGATTCAGGAAGCCTTCGGGTATTGCGGCCAAGCAACCTGAAAAAGGATTTTTCCCTGCGCCTGAATGCCGCTCAGGATACCCAATTTGTATCGTGGGAAGGCCGACAGCACGGGCTCTGGAAGTTTCAGTGCGAATGGTATTCGGCTGGTAAGCCATACCTCCATGAACAGGAAATCCTGATACCATGAACAGTTTCTACATCGCCGCACTGGCTACAGGACTGGCGGGCAGCATGCACTGCCTGGGAATGTGCGGACCGCTGATGGCAGGTATTGGCGCGGCACATACCGGCTGGAAAAGTCTGTTCCGGCAAATGCTGATGCACCACAGCGGAAGGATTGCAGGTTATATGTTCATCGGAGTGCTGATGGGCGCTGTGGGACAACTTGCGTCCATGGTGCTTGTGCAGCGTTGGCTGATGATTTTCGCCGGACTGGCCATCCTGGTTAGCTTGTTGTTTACGGCCAAAGCCGTTTCCGGTTCGGCTTTTGCCCGCATGTTTGGCTCGGTGAGCCGCTTTACAGGCATCAGGGCCGGAAGTGCTGCCGGGATGCTGCTGCTGGGTTTTTTCAACGGATTGCTTCCCTGCGGATTGGTCTATGCCGCCGCCGCCGGAGCCTTGGCTACTGCTTCCTGGCAACAGGGCTTGTTGTTCATGGCATTGTTTGGTCTGGCCAATGCGCCCGTGCTGATGTTGGCGGCATCCTGGAATCGGCTGGCACCCCAAAAGTTGAAGCATTACCTGCGCAGCAAGTGGTGGAAAACCATTCCACTGGCGGTGATTGCGGTGTTTTTTATTTTGAAGGGCGCAGGCCTCGGAATACCCGGAATCAGCCCTGCCTTTGAAACAGCATCGCAGAAACCATCCTGCTGCCGTCCGGCGCATTGACATCACTCAACAGTTTCTTTGATATTGCTCACCGGCAGATTTGAACGGTGTAGGGTTCTTTGCATCTGATGTTCAAGCGCATTCTGGTTCCGGTAGATTTTTCTCCAGCGTCCACACGCGCTGTGCAATATGCGGCTAAAATGACGGCCATGCACGGCGGCAAGCTGCACCTCATGCATGCCGTGAATGCTGCCATCCCCGATCCTTATGTGCCGGCCTATTATACCTTGGATGCTGCCCGTGAACAATCTGCTGCCAGTGGTTCTGAATTAGAAGCATTGGCCAGAAGCATCCGCGCAGATTATGGCGTGCAGGTAGAAACAGCAGTGCTCATCGGAGATTTATCAGGGTCATTAAATGACCAGGTGCAGCAACATCAGGCAGACTTGGTGGTGATGGGCACACATGGAGCAAAAAACTGGCTGGATCGCCTTTCAGGCACGCATACCGAGCTGATGGTGAACCACCTGCCGGTTCCTTTGCTGGTAGTTCCGGAATCTGCGACATGGAAACCTTGGAATGTCATTGCCTGCGGCACTGATTTTACCGGTTCGGAAGAAGCACTTTCTGAATCACTCCTTGCATTTGCTGCCGGTGATCAGCCCCAAATCGTATTCATCCACGTGCACAACGGGGAGGAGCGTGATTCTTCTTTCCCCAAACAATTGCTGCAACAATATGTAAACCGCAACCTCAACCTTGAACTTCTGGAAGTGAGTGGCGAAAGCGTCGCCAAAGTGCTTCTGGAAACAGCCCAAAGCCGGAAGGCTTCGCTGCTGGTGGTTCAGGCACTGCACAAGGAATGGTCTGAACGCCTGTTGCACAAGAGTGTAGCCAAAACACTGGCAACAACTACAGAATTACCCCTGCTCATCATTCATTAAACATTAAAAGAAACATTATATGAACGACAACAAGTACATCCACGAGCTGCACGCCGAACACAAGGCTTGGCTGGAAGAGCTCAGCTTCGCATCCGATGAAATCAGAACCTATGAAAACCGTCTTTCAGAATTGCTCCGTGCCAACACCAAGTCAGAGGTTACTTCAAAGGCGGAACATTTTCAAAATCAGTTTATCCGTCACCAGGAGGTTATTGACGAGCTGATCCATGACATCCGCGAAGATGAACACCGCATTGCGGAAGAGGCCAAAGCCAACAACATTGCAACCGACCACCGCCGCACGCAGGATCATGCCGGTTTGCGCGACCGTATGGACACCTTTGCGAAAATATTCGCGGAGCTGAAGCAGGATTTTGCCGCTTACCTGGCTGCGGCGTTGTAAAGACTGGGTTGTTTGGGAGTTGGGACAGCGCATGGATTTATTGCCTTTCCCCAACTCCCGGACAATGACTCATAAATCCAACCTTTGGGCAACAGGAACATTCATCATAAAATTCTTCTATATTTGCAGCCCCGGAAATGGAGACCCCGGGACTTTAAAGACCCAAACTAAATGTCAGTAAAGATCAGATTACAAAGACACGGCAGGAAGAAGCGCGCCTTCTTCCACATTGTGGTGGCGGATTCACGTGCTCCGAGAGACGGCCGGTTCATTTCTAAATTGGGATCGTACAACCCTGTAACGAACCCTGCAACAATTGACCTGAACCTGGACAAGGCAGTGGAATGGTTATTCAAAGGTGCACAACCTACGGATACCGCCCGCGCCATCCTCTCGTACAAAGGAGCTATGTACAAGCACCACCTGCAAACAGGCGTAAACAAAGGCGCCATCAGTCAGGAACAGGCAGACGAGAAATTCAGCAAATGGCTGGAAGAGAAGACCAACAAAGTAGAAGCCAAGCGCAACAAGCTTGCTTCTGCCAAAGCTGATCTCAAATCCGGTCTGATGAAGCAGGAAGTTGCCAAACGTCAGCAAATCGCGGAAAAAGTAGCAGCCAAATTGCTCGTAGCCAATGAAATGGTGAGTGAAGAGGCTACGGAAGCGGAAGAAATTCCGGCTGCCGAAGAAACTGCTGCCGACAGCCCAGAAGCTGCTGCAGAATAATTCATGGAGTGATGCACCCCGGCGTTATTCCCCGCCTGGTCAAAATAGGCAGGATCGCCCGGAAGCATGGGTTCGACGGAACCCTGCGGGTTCAATTACTCCCTGAATCAATCCCTGAAGCCATTCAAGAAAAGGAATTCCTTTTTGTCAACTATGACGGAAAAGGAGTTCCTTTTTTCGTTGAATACTGGGATGCTCATTCCGGTTTGCTGCGCCTGGATCACGTAACTTCTGAAGCAGCCGCCCGCGCCCTCGAAGACCGGGAAATCCTGGTTCCGGGCGGGGAAGTGCAGCAGCCATCCAAAATCAGTCTGGTTGGCTGTAAGGTGTATGATGAAATCCTTGGATTCATCGGCGCCATTACCCGTGTAGAAGCTTTCCCCGGTCAAATCATGCTTGTGGTGTGGGCAGATCAAGGTGAAATACTCATTCCCAAAGGCCTGGTCAGGTCCCAGAACATCAGGGAGCAGAAGGTCGTGGTGCAACTCCCGGAAGGTTTTCTCGATATTTGAAACGCATGCGCATAGATGTCATTTCGGCGGTCCCCGGAATCCTTGATGGGGTATTGAATCATTCCATCGTAAAGCGTGCGCAGGATAAAGGACTCGCGGAAATTGTCGTGCACAACCTACATGATTTCGGCATCGGAAAATACCGTCAAATCGATGATTACCCTTTTGGTGGTGGTGCCGGCATGGTGCTCATGGCAGAACCCATCAGCCGCTGTATTGAACAACTGAAATCAGAGCGCAGCTACGACGAAGTGATTTACCTTACGCCCGATGGCCAAACCCTGAATCAGGCTGCCGCCAATCGTCTGTCGCTGGCAGGAAACCTCTTGCTGCTGTGCGGGCACTATAAAGGGATCGATCAGCGCATCCGCGATCTGTATGTTACCAAAGAAATTTCCGTGGGCGATTACGTGCTTACCGGCGGTGAACTGGCGGCTGCCATCGTGATTGATGCCGTGGTGCGCCTGTTGCCCGGAGTTCTGGGTAATGAAGAATCTGCGCTTTCCGATACCTTCCAGGATCAGTTGCTTGCACCGCCAGTTTACACGCGCCCGGAAATTTTTGCAGGATTGCAGGTTCCGGAAGTGCTGCTCAGTGGCGACCACGCAAAAATTGCCGCCTGGCGCCTGGAACAGAGCCACGAAAGAACACAAAAACTACGTCCCGACCTGTTGGACGATTTGAATGAACAGCTATGATACACTTAAAACTACAACGACCTCTGGTAATTTTTGACCTTGAAACCACCGGTGTGAATTTCAGTCGCGACCGCATCATTGATATGTTTATGATTCGTGTGATGCCTGACCAGACAGAAGAACGCCGCTATTATCGTTTCAATCCCGGGGTGCCCATTCCGCCTGAATCAACAGCCATACACGGCATCAGCGACGAAGATGTGCGTGAAGCACCATTCTTCAAGGATAAAGCAGCAGAAATCCACCAATGGTTCGCCGACTGTGATTTTGCAGGTTTCAACAGCAATCGCTTTGATTTTCCGATGCTGGTGGAGGAGTTTCTGCGTTGTGGCATTTCCCTGGATTATGAAAAAAGAAAGTTTGTTGATGCGATGCGGATCTTTCATGCGATGGAACCACGTGACCTCAGCGCCGCCTATCGCTTCTATTGCAATAAGGAATTGAAAGATGCCCACAGTGCTGCCGCCGATACCGAGGCAACCTGGGAAATTCTGTGCGCACAGCTGAGCCGCTACCCGCAGCTGGAACCAACCGTTGAACACCTGCAGAAAATCAGCGGTCAGGATGATCGCGCAGACCTTGCCGGAAGGATGGTTTATGGCAATGACGGCGAGGTGTATTTCAACTTCGGCAAGCATAAAGGCAAGAAGGTAAAACAGGTGATGCGCGACGAGCCTTCCTACTACGAATGGATGATGAACGGAGAGTTTTCCCTGCAAACCAAGCAGGTGCTCACCCGAATTCGCCTGAGTCTGCGCAGCGATCAGGCATGAACAGATTCCGCGATTGGATCATCAGGGAAGACGCCGATTATCTGGTGATCAACAAGCCGCCCAACGTGGCATCACTGCATGAACGGCAGGACAGCGGCGTGCCCAGCGTACTTGAAGCCGCCCGTTCCGTATACCCCGATGCGCAGTTGTGTCATCGGCTGGACCGCGAAACTTCCGGCGCCATGGTTATCGCCCTGAATCCGGAAGCCTACCGAAACCTCGCACTTCAGTTTGAACAGCGTACCGTAACGAAAATTTACCACTGTGTGGTAGAAGGGCAACTGCCGGTGCAGGATTTTGTGGTAGATCTGCCCATCAATACCGATGATTCCGAACATATACGCATCGATAAAAAACGCGGCAAGCCGGCATTGACCGTGTTTTCGGCTTTGGAACTGTTTCGGCATTTTACCCTCATGGAAGCCCGCCCGAAAACCGGACGTATGCACCAAATCAGGGTTCATCTCGCCTCACAAAATGCGCGCATTGCCTGCGATACCCGCTATGGCGGACGAGAACATCTGCTTTCTTCCATCAAAAGACATGTGCATGGCGAAGACACGCCCCTCATCAGGCGCTTTGCACTTCATGCGCATACCATCCGCTTCAAAGCACTCGATGGCGCTGAAATTGAAGCCACGGCACCTTATCCTAAAGACCTTGAAGTGTTTGTGAAGTTGCTCCGCAAATACGACCGCGGCAGCTGAAGGATGGCGCAGAACTTAGCATTTTTGGTTTTTGAGGGTTTGCACCTGTGCGTAAAAAAGGCTGGTAATTTTTTGGAAATCAGTTCCAAAACAGCGCAACAGCAGCGCCGGGTAAAGTAAGGTTATTGTTCTTTGCCCTGACCGAATTTTAGTTTCCTGGATGAAGGTGTAGTAATTTTGCCAGCCATTGAGGAACCGTGTAAACATACGATTATTCCTGTCAGTGCCCGCCCTTTGGCTGGCATCGGTGTTCGTGTTTGCGTCCAATCAGGAAATCCCGCAAAGCGAGGTGGATTTGGGCAGGAAGCTCTTCTTTGATCCCATCCTGAGCAAGAACAGAAGCCTGAGCTGCGCCGGCTGTCATATTCCGAACCGCGCCTTTTCAGATACCCTGCCACTGTCGAAAGGTTTCAACGGCGGGCTCACGCAGCGCAATACGCCCGGCTTGGTTTCTGCCTCTTCACGTACTTTAATGTTCTGGGATGGAAGGGCTGAAAACCTGGAGGCTCAGGTGATGCATCCCATCACGCATCCGGTGGAAATGGGCATGACTGCTTCCGAAGTGGAATCGCGCCTGCGTCAGGATCCGGTGTACAAAGCGGCCTTCCGCAGCATTTACCGCTCCAGCCCGACTGCCGCGCTTCTTTCCAAAGCCATCGCAGCCTACGAACGCAGTCTGGAATGGTATGACGCACCGTTCGATCGGTTTATGTTCGGAGACAGCAATGCACTGAGTCCCGCCGCGCAACGGGGCCGTGAACTGTTTATCGGGAAGGCCGGCTGTTTCGATTGTCACTTTTCTCCCGATTTTACTGTTGATGAATACCGCAACATTGGGTTGTTCAATGGAAAGAACTGGAATGACAGCGGCCGCATCCGCATCAGCGGAAAGCCTGAAGATTTAGGCAGTTTTCGCGTGCCCGGATTGCGCAATCTCACGCTCACCGCACCGTACATGCACAACGGTGCATTTCCCACACTTGAATCGGTGGTGGCTTATTACAACCAACCGGATGCCCAGGTTCCGGATGCCATCAATCGCGATACGCTCATCAAGGCGAACCTGAACCTCAGCGCGCAGGAACAGGCAGACCTGGTGGCCTTTCTGAAATCGCTCACTTCTTCGCATTTCAACCCGTGAGCCATCCTGCCGACGGATTGCCGGAAAAGGCGCGTAAAAAACGCGAAGCCTTCCGAAAAACCTTGAAAGCCATCAAAAAACGTCCGCCGAATCGGCTGGATGAATGGTTTGAAGATGCACACGAAAAAACGTTTCAAACGCTGGACTGTCTGCAATGTGCCAACTGTTGCAGCACCACCAGCCCCATGTTTTTCGACAAGGACATCGAACGCCTGTCGGCACATTTACGCATGAAGCCGGGTGCATTTATTGAACAATACCTGTTTCTGGATACCGACGGCATTTATGCGTTGAAACAAACGCCTTGTCCGTTTTTAGGCGCCGATCGCTACTGTGGCGTGTACGAATACCGCCCGAAGGCCTGCCGCGAGTTTCCGCATACACGGCACCGGAAGATGGTGCAGAAGCTGGATCTGGCGGTCACCAACAGCAGCATTTGCCCCGCGGTTTTTCGCATCCTCGAGCTCTTGGAACAGTGCTTGCCTACGATGCAATAAATCCTTCAAAAACCTTTATTGCCGGGCCTGTAAGTACAATGTTGCGGTACATTTCCTGGTAGAAATCGAACGCTACGTGGAGGATGCCACCTCTCGTATGCACATGAACTTCGTGGTGCCCTTCTTCGCCGTGCCGGCGGGCGTGTGCGCCAAGGGCGGCCGCCGTAACTCCCGTGCCGCAGCTCAGCGTTTCGTTTTCTACGCCGCGCTCATACGTGCGCATGAACAAAGCATCCGGGCTGCGCTGTTCTACAAGGTTTACATTGATGCCGGTTTCGGCATAAGCCGCGGAATAGCGCACCCGATGAGCCAACTTGATCAGGTCGTAGTCGTCCGGGTCCCGGTCGATGAACATCAGGTAGTGCGGTGAACCGGTATGCAGTACCAGGTCATCGCCGTTGTGTTCTACATGGCGAACGTCGTTCATCTGCAGGGCGATATTTCCGTCCGGAAGCAATTGCGCTTCGTGCGGGCCGTCGGCGGCCGTGAACCGGGCCGTATGTCCCTGGATCAGGCCGAGATCGGCGGCGAAACGTGTGATGCAGCGGGCACCATTGCCACAAAGCGTGCTCAGTTTGCCGTCGCTGTTGTAATACACCATACGGAAGTCCAGGGAATCATCCTGTTCCAGCAACATCAGCCCATCGGCGCCAATGCCGGTATGCCGGTTGCACCAGTCCTGCACGGGAAGATGTGTAATGCTGCCGTCGCGATTGTCCAGCAGGATGAAATCATTGCCTGCGCCGTGGTATTTGTAAAATTTCATTCGCTGCCGAATTCAAGCAATAGGGCTTTGTCTTTTACGGCCTGAAGCGCCTGTCTGCCTTTGGTTTGCGTGTTCAGTTCGTACCATTGCCCTGCGCTTTTCAGGAAAAAGCGTGACCGATATCGGATCAGCAGTGGGTTCAGGTAATCGAGGTTGTTTAATATGATCTGATTACCGCTTTTGATTTCATAGCTTATTCCGGGTTCGGGAATATTCAAAAACACCAGATCGTATTGGGTTTGCGCGGTATTGCCATCGCGTCCCACAGTGCGGGGAGTTCGTTCTGTGGCCGCCGCCGCTTTTTCCTGGTTTGCTTGTGTTTTGGTAATTGCTTTTCGTGGGGCTGTCTTAGCCACAGTTACTGTTTCATCCAAGCGCATATCTGCTTCGGAAAGTTCCGATTCCCATTCGGCAAGCGCTACCCGAACACTGGCCACCAGTTCGGGGGCTGCATCGGATGTGGCTGCAGGTGCCGGTTCTACGGGAGCCATGCCGCCATCGTCAACTTCATGGGGACTCACGGCTTCTGCATCTTCGTGCAAAACCTCTGGCACCATTACTGCAGCAACTTCCTGTGGTTCTTTGGAAAGGGTATGGTCTTTTTGGGCATTGGATGCTGGAGGCAATGCCGAAATCCTGTCATCGGGCGCGTTTGTCCCTGCCGCAGGATTGTTCGT
Source organism: Bacteroidota bacterium (assembly GCA_039796915.1). Lineage (GTDB taxonomy): Bacteria > Bacteroidota > Bacteroidia > NS11-12g > UBA955 > REEB481. Next base: position 10,444 of record JBDKIU010000211.1, read on the forward strand.
AGCAACAGCGCCTTTTTCAACCTTGGGCAAAACGGATTTCCATCCCAGCCATCCGGCGGCAAACAGCGCAACAGATGCGGCAATGCCAATCAGAAAACTCTTATTGCGTGGAAGGGTGATGACCCGTTGACGCGTTCGCTCGGCAATGTAGCGTTTAAGTTCATCCCTGCGCACCTGCCTGATGCCTTCTGCCAGCAACTTCTGTGTGTTGAATTCCAGGGCAAAAGCCGCATCTTGTTTGAGCCGGCGTTCGAACAATTCCAGCTCTTCACCCCGCAGTTCCCCGCGCAGGTAGCGGTCTATCCATTCAGTATGATCTACGGGATTGGTCATGACTTCAGCCTAAAAAATCTTCTTTATGAAATTGAGCTTTTACTTTTTCTTCCAGACGTTTGAAGCACTGGTATTTCTTCGCCTTTGTGGTTGCGGCATTGTTATAACCCAGCCTGAGCGCAATTTGTTCCATGTCGAGCGATTCAAAATAGAAGAGCGTGAGCAGTTTACGGCAGTTTTCATCCAGCTGTTCCACCATCTGCACCACCTTCTTCAGGTCGAGCCGTTCGGTGCTGACATCCGCTGACATTTTTTCAGCATCTGCCGGATCCTGGTCGCTGAAGCGCAACTGTTTCCGAAGTTGTTTCAGCCATTGATTTCGTCCGATGGCCATCAGATAGGTTCCCCAGCCGGCGCTAAGGGTGAAATCGGGCTTTTGCGCATTTTGCCAGGCCGCCACCAGAACTTCCTGGATTAAGTCTTCCGCATCTTCCCGTGATCCTTGGTTGTTCAGCACATATTTGCGAAGCATCTGATGGTGTTTACGGTATAAAATCACCAGGGCTTCCTGGTTGCCTGCGCTGATCATGGAGCGAATCTCCTCGTCTCCCGGTGTCCTGGAACCGAACATTTCACGGAAATTTAATACCTTTTCGTCGATAGAGGTAAAAGGCAGGTTCGAAAATAAAATAAGTCAGCAGTATTTGGGTTTACTATGCCTCGCTTTGGAATAAAAATTGAAAAAGCCACCATGAACCTTCAACATATTTGAACCATGAACGGAACACTAAAGAAAACAGGAATTCTGATTCTTGCCGCCTTTCTGGGTGGCGCCGGGGCGCTGGCCCTGAATCGCTGGATCAGCAACCGCGCAATTTCGGGTTCCATTGAAGCCAGGCAGCAGGCATCTCCTTATGCCGCGCGTTTCGCCAGCATCAACGGCACGCCCGCATTCGATTTTACCGCCGTTGCAGAAGTCGCCACCGCGGCTGTAGTGCACATCAAAACCATCAGTGCCGCACCAAAAACGTCGCAGGGCGGGATGCCGCCACAAATGGATCCGTTTGGGTTCTTCAACAACCCGAACTTCCGCTTCGAAATGCCCAATGCCCCGCGCAGCGGCAGTGGTTCCGGCGTCATTGTAACCGACGATGGGTATATCATTACCAACAACCACGTGATCAATGGTGCCAGCAAAATAGAAGTGGTGCTGAACGACAAACGCACCTTTGTGGCCGACCTGGTGGGCGCCGATCCCAATACCGACATCGCGCTGATCCGCATCGATCAGTCAGGTTTGCCATTTTTAAAATACGGCAACAGCGAAACCCTGAAGGTAGGCCAGTGGGTGGTTGCCGTAGGGAATCCATTTAACCTGACAAGCACCGTAACCTCGGGCATTGTGAGCGCCATGGGCCGTAACATAGACCTCATCCGCAGTCAGGGAAATAAATATGCCATTGAAAACTTCATCCAGACCGATGCCGCCATCAATCCCGGAAACAGCGGAGGCGCGCTGGTGAACACCTCCGGAGAACTGATTGGCATCAATACGGCCATTGCCAGTGAAACCGGCAGTTATGTGGGTTATGGCTTTGCCATTCCTGTAAATCTGGTGAAAAAGGTGGTGGACGACTTGCTCAACTTCGGCAAGGTGCAACGCGGGCTGTTGGGCGTTTCCATTCAGGACATCACTCAGGATCTGGCCGACAGGGCACAGCTAAAAAGTTTGAACGGCGTATATGTTGCCGATGTTGTTGACGGAGGTGCAGCCAAAAAAGCCGGCGTGAAACAGGGCGATGTGATTATTGCCATCAATGGCGTTGCCGTAAACAGCTCTTCTGCATTGCAGGGCGAAGTTGGCAAATACCGTCCCGGCGACAAACTCAAAGTGAAAGTGCTGCGCAGCGGCGCTGAAAAAGAGTTGGAAGCCGTGTTGCAGAGCGAAGACGGTAAAACTTCCACAGAAACTGCGAAGCAATCCAGCGGTGCAGATTTTAAAGGATTAAAACTTCAGGCGTCCACCCGCGAGGAACGTGCAGCACTAAACCTCAAAAACGGCGTTCGTGTGGAAGCCGTGGACGGCGTGTTTAAGGATGCCGGCATCAGGCCCGGGTTCATCATCACACATATTGAAAACGAGCCTGTGTACAGCACTTCAGGCGCGGTACTCGCGCTGGAAGGATTGAAAGGCAGCATCACCATCGAAGGAAAATATGCAGACGGGAAAGAGCAGATTTATGCCGTGAAACTTCCCGCTGAAAAAACACCGTAAGGAACCGAATTTCGCAATCCTTGGTCATCCTGGTGAAAGCCCTGTCATCCTTGCTTGTCCCGGGGGAACGCAGTGAATCCCCGGCTGCAAGTCCCAATCAGCTTGCTCCGCAAGCGAAGTGATGCGGGGGAGCCTCGGGGAAGCCCGTCGAAGGACGATTTGCTCCCTGAATGACAAAACCCATGTGACGCGGGAGCACTTCGCGAAGGTCACAAAACAAACCAGGAGCAACTGCAGGATGCACATTGATTGACGAAAACACCACAACAAAAAAGCCCCGGATTCCGGGGCTTTTTTGTTGGATGGAACTTCTGGTTCAGAAGGGCGGATCTTCAACAATCATGGCGCCAAAGGAGCCGCCGGAATAGCCGCCGCCTGCATCGTCATCATTCATCTTGCTGGAGAAGGTCATGATGCCGCTGTTATCGTAGCCGTTGTTCATGGAATCACCTCCAAGGTCTTCAAACCTGGAGAACTGACCCACAAATCGGGCAGGAGCAGTTCCTGTTTCACCGTGGCGGTGTTTGGCCAGAATGATTTCACACTGACCTTGTATGTTGTTGCCCTCTGCATCATGCGTATTGCCGTGGTATTCCGGGCGATACAGGAACATCACCAAATCGGCATCCTGTTCAATACTTCCGGATTCGCGCAAGTCGCTGAGCATGGGCCGCTTATCCTGACGTTTTTCTACTTCACGACTCAACTGTGCGAGGGCGATGACCGGCACATCGAGTTCCTTGGCCAGACTTTTCAGCGAACGTGAAATATGGCTGATTTCCTGTTCGCGGTTGTTGATGTTTTTATCATCGGCACGCATCAGCTGCAGGTAGTCAATCACAATCATGTCAAGCCCGTGCTGGCTGTGCATGCGGCGACATTTCGCCTTCAGGTCAAACACAGAAAGCTGCGGCGTATCGTCGAGGTAAATCCTGGATTTGTCCAGACGCACGGTGCGCTGGTGCAGGCGGCGCCATTCTTCCTCGTTGAGGCTGGCACTGCGGATGCGGTCGCTGGCGATTTCTGCTTCGGCGCTGATAAGTCGGTTAACCAACTGTAAATCCTGCATTTCCAGCGAGAAGATGGCCACGGCTTTGTCGAAATTCACCGCTGCATTGCGCGCAATGGAAAGGGCAAAAGCCGTTTTACCCATACCCGGACGTGCCGCCACGATGATCAGGTCACTCTTCTGAAATCCACTGGTGATGCGGTCCAGGTTGGTAAATCCGGAGGCGATACCAGTCAGGCCGCCTTCGGTTTTTTCTTTGCTCTGGATGTCGTTGATGGCCTTATGCAGCAGGGTGCTGATGGATGAAAATCCTTTCTTCAGGCTTCGGTTCTTGATGTCGTACAGGCTGCGTTCGCTTTCATCCAGCAGCTTGAAGGCGTCGGTCACGTCTTCGTAAGCCTCACGGGAAATTTCACCGGAAACCCGAATCAGCTCGCGCTGGATGAACTTTTGGGTGAGGATACGCGCATGGTATTCCACGTGTGCGCCACTGGTAACCCTGTTGGTCAGCTGTGCGAGGTAATAGCTGCCACCCGCCAGTTCCAGCGTGCCGGAATTTCTCAGTTTTTGGGTAACGGTAAGCAAGTCAATCGCTTCACCGTCGCCAAACATTTCTTGAATCGCCTTGAATACATATTTGTTCTGATCTACGTAAAAGTGATCCTCGGAAAGTATTTCAATAACTTCTGTGATCTTCTCTTTCTCCAGCATCATCGCCCCCAGAACAGCTTCCTCCAGTTCGCGGGCCTGGGGCGGCAATTTGCCTCCAAGTTCCATTGGGTTGATGTGTGCAGGTTTTATTCTTCGCTTTTCTTTCTCCATGTTGAACCGCTTCGAACCTTCGAAGGTACCCGTAA
>JBDKIU010000212.1:0-22176 GCA_039796915.1 Bacteroidota bacterium
ATATTCCGGCAAGTTCTTCCAACCCCACACGATCCTCTTCATCAAAATGATCGAGGTGTTCACTGTCCACGTCCAACACACCAATCACCCGACCCTCGTTCAAGAGTGGAACTACAATTTCAGAAGCAGAAACTGCACTGCAGGCAATATGTCCGGGAAACGCATGCACATCCGGAACAACGATAGAAGTGGCCTGTTGCCAACACGTGCCGCAAACTCCTTTTCCAAAAGGAATTCGGGTACAGGCCACCGGGCCCTGAAACGGGCCGAGCACCAATTCTTCAGAACGTACGAGGTAAAAACCGACCCACCAGAATTGGAAGGTTTCGCGCAATAGGGCGGAAAGATTGGCCATATTGGCTACAGGATCATGCTCGGTCGCGGTAAGCGCCGAAAACTGTTGCATCAAATCCTTGTAGCGCTGCTGTTTCATGAAACAGGTGCCCGGAGCGGGACTCGAACCCGCACGGCCATTTCTGGCCACAGGATTTTAAGTCCTGCGTGTCTACCATTCCACCATCCGGGCAGGATGGATTTATTGATTTCAAAAATGCCTCGAAACGAACGCATTTCAAACAAAATAAAAAGCCCCTGATGGGATCAAGGGCTTTTTTAGAGCGAGAAACGAGGCTCGAACTCGCGACCTCAACCTTGGCAAGGTTGCGCTCTACCAACTGAGCTATTCTCGCTTTTCCCTGTCGTTTTCAGGGAGTGCAAATGTACAATTGTTTTGGAAACAAAATCAAGGGGGAAACATAAAAAATCATGCTTCCCCCTAAACTTTTTATTTCTCGCTGATCAGCTCTTCGTTTTTAGACGCCATGAGTCTTTCGTACTCATCCAGCGAACCAACTACTACGTTTTCGAAGCGACGTGTACCAGTTCCGGCTGGGATCAGGTGACCAACGATTACGTTTTCCTTCAGTCCACGCAATTCGTCAATCTTACCGCTGATGGCAGCTTCGTTCAGCACCTTGGTAGTTTCCTGGAACGAGGCCGCACTCAGGAAGCTTTGGGTACCAAGTGAAGCCTTGGTAATACCTTGCAGGATGGGCTGCGCTGTAGCAGGAACCGCATCGCGGTAAACAACCAGCTTTTTATCCTGGCGGCGCAGTGCAGAATTTTCTTCGCGCAGGCGGCGCAAAGTCACAATCTGACCGGCGCTCAGGTGTTCACTGTCGCCACCGTCGGTTACGACCTTCTTGTCATAGATCTTATCGTTCTCTTCGATGAATTCGAAACGTTCGGTAATTTCATTTTCCAGGAAGAGCGTATCGCCGGGTTCCAGGATTTCTACCTTCTGCATCATCTGACGTACAATCACTTCAATGTGCTTGTCGTTGATTTTTACACCCTGCAAACGATAAACTTCCTGAATTCCATTGAGCACATAACGCTGCACAGCAGCAGAACCTTCAATCTGCAGGATGTCCTGCGGAGTGATGGCGCCATCACTTAAAGGTGCACCTGCGCGCACGAAATCGCCGTCGTGCACCAGAATATGTTTTGACAAGGAAACGAGGTATCGCTTTTCTTCTCCATCCTTGCTGCGCACCATGATTTCTCTGTTGCCTCGCTTGATACCTCCATAAGTGGCCACACCGTCAATTTCACTCACCACCGCCGGATTGGAAGGGTTACGTGCTTCAAACAATTCAGTTACACGGGGCAGACCACCGGTAATGTCACGAACCGAGCGGGCCTGTCTTGGAATCTTCGCCAGGATTTGACCTACCTTAATTTTCTCCCCGTTGTTTACGTTGATGTGTGCAGCTACCGGCAAGTTGAATTCTTTGGAATCGCCGCCAACAACCACCACACGAATCATGGGGTTCTTGGTTTTGTCCTTGCTTTCGATAACTACCTTCTCGAAGAAGCCGGTTTGATCGTCACCTTCTTCACGTACGGTAACACCTTCAATGATGTTGTCGAATTCAATTGTTCCTTCAACATCGCTGATGATTACAGCGTTGTACGGGTCCCAGGTACAGATCACATCGCCCTTCTTAATGGTTCCTCCATCTTTTACTTCCATGATGGAACCGTAAGGAATGTTGTAGGTAACGATGATGGTATTGGATTTGGGTTCCAACACGCGTACTTCTCCGGAACGACCGGCAACAACTTCCACCATGCGTTTTTCACCACTGTCCTCGTCCACAATTTCGCGGGGTACCGTGCGCACACCGTCGAAGTTGAGCAGACCTTCATATTTACAAACGATGGTTGATTCAGAAGCAATGTTCAAAGCCGCACCACCCGTGTGGAAGGTACGCAGGGTAAGCTGAGTACCTGGTTCACCGATACTTTGTGCAGCAATAACACCAACCGCTTCACCCATGTGCACCATGCGTCCGGTAGCAAGGTTTCTGCCGTAGCACTTGCAACAAACGCCGCTGCGGGTTTCGCAGGTAAGTACGCTTCGAATTTCAACCTCTTCAATACCCGCCTGTTCAATCTGTTCGGCGATGTATTCGGTGATTTCTTCACCGGCTTTTACGATGAGTGTTCCATCCTGAGGATTGAAGATATCGTGCAGTCCGGTACGACCAAGGATTCGATCGTACAGTGGTTCTGCGATTTCTTCCTGATTCTTCAGGGCGGTCATGTTGATGCCGCGCAGGGTACCGCAATCTTCATCGGTGATGATGACATCCTGGGCAACGTCGTGCAGACGACGTGTGAGGTAACCCGCATCCGCCGTTTTCAACGCCGTATCCGCAAGACCTTTACGCGCACCGTGCGTAGAAATGAAGTACTCCAATACCGACAAACCTTCTTTCAGGTTGGAGATAATTGGGTTTTCAATGGTATCACCGGTTCCGCCACCAATGTTCTTTTGTGGCTTTGCCATCAGACCACGCATACCGCCCAACTGTCTGATCTGGTCATTAGAACCCCTCGCACCTGAATCCAACATCATAAAGATTGGATTAAAGCCCTGGTTATCTTCTGCCAATTGACGAATCAACCTGTCGGCCAGGCGGTTGGTTACCCTGGTCCAGAGGTCAATCACCTGGTTGTAGCGTTCATTATTGGTAATCAGACCCATGCTGAAGGTAGATTTGATTTCTTCTACTTCGGCGAAGGCGTCTTCAATCATTTTGGCTTTTTCATCAGGGATGCGAACATCACCCAGGTTAAAGCTCAATCCACCACGGAATGCATGCTGGTATCCAAGGTTTTTGATTTCATCAAGGAAGTGCGCCGTGCTGGCAACTCCGCTGAAGCGGATCATTTCACCAATGATGTCGCGCAGATTCTTTTTCTTGAGCAACTGGTTGATGAAGCCCATTTCTGCAGGCACAACCTGGTTAAACAATACACGGCCCACTGACGTATCAATGAGTTCAGTTGCATATTGGTTTTCACCTTTCCGCACGCGGGCTTTCACCTTAATCATGCTGTGGAGGTCAACGCGACCTTCGTTGTAGGCAATGATTACTTCTTCAGCACTGTAGAAGGAAAGTCCTTCGCCTTTCATAGGCTGCTCAGGTGTTCCTTTACGCATTTTGGTCATGTAGTACAGACCAAGAATCATGTCCTGAGAAGGAACAGTGATCGGAGAACCGTTCGCAGGGTTCAGGATGTTGTGCGAAGAAAGCATCAACAACTGCGCCTCAGAGATTGCGGCATTGCTCAGCGGCACGTGTACCGCCATCTGGTCACCGTCAAAGTCAGCGTTAAAGCCTGTACATACCAAAGGATGCAGCTGAATCGCCTTCCCTTCCACCAGCCTGGGCTGGAATGCCTGAATACCAAGCCTGTGCAGTGTTGGAGCACGGTTCAGCAATACAGGATGACCTTTCAGGATATTTTCGAGGATATCCCAAATCACGGGATCCTTTTTATCTACAATCTTCTTGGCGGTTTTAACCGTCTTAACGATGCCCCTTTCAATCAGTTTGCGGATGATGAACGGCTTGAACAATTCCGCAGCCATTCCTTTTGGAATACCGCATTCGTTCAACTTCAGCTTAGGTCCTACAACGATTACTGAACGACCGGAATAGTCCACACGCTTACCGAGGAGGTTTTGACGGAAACGACCCTGCTTGCCTTTGAGCATGTCGCTCAGTGACTTCAGGGGACGGTTGCCTTCTGACTTTACGGCACTTGCGCGACGGGTATTGTCCAGCAATGAGTCAACGGCTTCCTGGAGCATGCGCTTTTCATTGCGCAGGATTACCTCAGGAGCTTTGATTTCCATGAGGCGCTTCAGGCGGTTGTTGCGGATGATTACCCTGCGGTACAAATCATTCAGGTCGGAAGTGGCAAAGCGACCACCTTCCAACGGAACCAGCGGACGCAATTCAGGCGGAATCACAGGCAACATGCGCATGATCATCCACTCTGGACGGTTTTCACCGGTTTCATTGGCTCCGCGGAATCCTTCAATCACCTTCAGGCGCTTGAGGGCTTCCTGCTTGCGCTGCTGAGAGCTTTCGGTGTTTGCCTGATTGCGCAGGTCACTGCTCAGTTTATCCAGATTTTGGCGGCTCAGCAAATCCCACAATGCTTCAGCACCCATTTTGGCGACAAACTTGTTAGGGTCATTGTCGTCCAGGTATTGATTTTCTTTGGGAAGCTGTTCCAGAATATCCAGATATTCCTCTTCGGTAAGCAGATCCAGGTAATTCACCTTGTCCACGATGCCGGTTTGAATCACTACATAACGTTCGTAGTAAATCACCAAATCCAGCTTCTTGGTAGGAATACCCAGCAGATAACCGATTTTGTTTGGCAGTGAGCGGAAGTACCAGATATGCGCTACAGGAACCACGAGGTTGATGTGGCCCATGCGTTCGCGACGTACCTTCTTTTCAGTTACTTCAACACCGCAGCGATCACATACGATATTCTTGTAGCGAATGCGCTTGTACTTCCCGCAGTGGCATTCATAATCCTTGATGGGGCCGAAAATACGTTCGCAGAACAGACCACCCATTTCAGGCTTGTAGGTTCTGTAATTGATGGTTTCCGGCTTGGTTACTTCACCAAAGCTGCGCTGAAGAATCAGTTCAGGCGAAGCAAGCCCAATCCGAACCTTCGTGAAATTACTTCTTATTTTTAGCGTTTTCTTGCTGTTGCTGTTCTGCATGTGTTAATCAAATTGAATTTCCAGACCGAGGCCACGCAATTCGTGCACCAATACATTAAATGATTCCGGCGTTCCGATTTGCGTGATGTTTTCACCTTTCACGATGGCCTCATACGTTTTCGCCCTGCCCATGATGTCGTCACTCTTCACGGTGAGGATTTCCCTAAGGATGTTCGCCGCGCCGAATGCTTCCAGAGCCCATACTTCCATTTCACCGAAACGCTGACCACCAAACTGGGCTTTACCACCCAATGGCTGTTGGGTAATCAACGAATACGGACCAATAGAACGTGCGTGCATCTTATCGTCCACCATGTGGCCAAGTTTGATCATGTAAATCACACCTACGGTGGTAGGCTGATCAAATTTCTCTCCACTCAGACCATCATTCAGGTAAACCCTGCCATTCGGAGGCAACTTGGCTTTATCGATGTAGCTGTTGATTTCGGCATTGGTGGCACCATCGAAAATGGGCGTTGCAAACTTCACACCCAACTCTTTACCGGCCCAACCCAAAACGGTTTCGTAAATCTGACCAAGGTTCATACGAGATGGTACGCCCAATGGGTTCAGTACAATGTCAACCGGAGTTCCGTCATCCAGGAACGGCATGTCTTCCTCGCGAACAATTCGCGCAACAATACCCTTGTTTCCGTGACGACCTGCCATCTTATCACCTACTTTAAGCTTGCGCTTGTTGGCCACATAAACCTTGGCCATCTGTAGGATACCTGTAGGCAATTCATCTCCAACGCTAATGGTGAAATACTCGCGTTTGAAGTTGGTTACCATGTCGTTGTACACCAATGAATAGTTATTCAGGATGCGTACAATGAGGGTATTGCGCTCTTCATCGGTGGACCAGTTGTAGTAGTTTACGTTCTGGTAATCGATGGCGCTGAGGTTCTTGATGGTGAACTTTGTTCCCTTGGGAATCAGTTCTTCCTGATAGTTATTAAATACACCCTGACTGGTTTTGCCATTGACCACTTTGAAAAGTTTCTGAACCAGCTTTTCCTTCAGCTGATTCAAATCCTTTTGATGGTCGGCCTCGAGTTTACTCAGCTTTGATTTATCGCTGGCTTTAATGTTCTTGTCCTTTTTGTCTTTGGAAAAGAGTTTCTTCTCGATCACCACACCATCGGTGCTTGGTGGCGCTTTCAGGGAAGCGTCTTTCACGTCGCCGGCTTTATCACCGAAGATGGCGCGGAGCAGTTTTTCTTCTGGGGAAGGCTCTGTTTCTCCTTTTGGCGTGATTTTACCGATAAGGATGTCACCTTCTTTCACCTCTGCACCTACGCGGATCAACCCGTGTTCATCGAGGTTGCGTGTAGCTTCCTCACTTACGTTCGGGATGTCGTTGGTCAATTCTTCAGCACCGCGCTTGGTATCGCGAACTTCAAGTTCGAATTCAGTGATGTGGATGCTGGTAAACCAGTCATCTTTCACCACTTTTTCAGAAATTACAATCGCGTCTTCGAAGTTGTAACCCTGCCAGGGCATGAATGCCACCATGAGGTTACGGCCCAAAGCCAATTCACCGGCTTCAGTAGCATAACCTTCTGAGAGGATTTGTCCGGCTCTGACTCTTTGGCCTTTCTTCACGATGGGCCTCAGGTTTACGCAGGAATTCTGGTTGGTACGACGGAATTTAATGAGTGAATACGTTTTCAGCTGACCAGTGAAAGAAACCAGTTCATCATGCTCGTCCTGTTCGTATTTCACACGGATTTCGCGTGAATCCACAAAATCAATAACACCATCGCCTTCAGCCACCACCTGTGTGCGGCTGTCGCGGGCTACTTTTTCTTCAAGTCCGGTTCCAACGATGGGCGCCTGTGGACGCAACAATGGTACGGCCTGACGCTGCATGTTTGAACCCATCAGTGCACGGTTGGCATCGTCATGTTCCAGGAACGGAATCAGTGATGCTGCAATCGACACAATCTGGTTCGGAGCCACATCCATGAAGTTCAGATCTTCCGGAGGTACGGAAGGGAAATCGCCTTCACGACGGGCGCGCACGGCCGGAGTAAGGAAGCTGCCCTGACCATCAACTTCGGCATTGGCCTGAGCGATGGTTTGGTTGTCTTCCTCTTCTGCACTCAGATATACGATTTCGTTGGTGAGTTTGCCCTCATCGACTTTCCTGTAAGGCGTTTCGATGAAGCCCATGCTGTTGATTTTAGCATGCACACACAGCGAAGAAATCAGACCGATGTTCGGACCTTCAGGCGTTTCGATGGTACACAAACGACCGTAGTGTGTATAGTGTACGTCGCGCACCTCAAAGCCTGCGCGTTCCCTGCTCAAACCACCCGGGCCAAGTGCAGAAAGCCTGCGCTTGTGGGTGATTTCTGCCAGCGGATTGATCTGATCCATAAACTGGCTCAGCTGGTTGGTGCCGAAGAATGAGTTGATTACCGACGACAAGGTTCTGGCATTTACCAGATCCTGAGGTGTAAATACCTCATTGTCACGGATGTTCATCTTTTCACGGATGGTACGGCTCATTCTTGCCAGACCTACACCGAACTGTTGATACAACTGCTCGCCCACGGTGCGGACACGGCGGTTGCTCAGGTGGTCAATATCGTCCACTTCAGCTTTGGAGTTGCTGAGCTGGATGAGGTAGGTAATGATGTGGATGATGTCTTCTTTGGTAAGAACTTTTACATCCATATCTGTTTTAAGGTTCAACTTCTTGTTGATCCTGTAGCGTCCTACATCTCCGAGGTCGTAGCGTTTATCGCTGAAGAACAGACGTTCAATAATCCCGCGAGCGGTTTCTTCGTCTGGAGCTTCTGCGTTACGGAGTTGGCGATAAATATGTTCTACCGCTTCTTTTCCGTTGTTGGAAGTATCCTTTTGAAGTGTATTGTAGATGATGTCGAAATTGACATCAGAATCGCCATCTCTGGTCAGGATGATTGACTTGATTCCTTCATCGATGATCAGGTCAATATCTTTTTCCTGAAGGATGGTATCACGTTCCAGGATCACTTCATTTCGTTCAATAGAAACAACTTCTCCGGTATCTTCATCTACAAAATCTTCGATGCGTGTACGCAGCACCCTTGCCGCTAATTTTCTGCCAAGAACTTTCTTGAGGGCGGCTTTACTGACTTTTACTTCCTCGCTAAGCCCGAATATATCGAGGATGACTTTATCTGTTTCATAGCCAATAGCCCTTAACAGGGTAGTAACTGGGAACTTCTTTTTTCTATCGATGTACGCATACATGACGTTGTTCACGTCTGTTGCGAATTCAATCCATGAGCCTTTAAAAGGGATGACCCTGGCAGAATACAATTTTGTTCCGTTGGTATGGAACGACTGACCGAAGAATACACCGGGAGAGCGGTGTAGCTGAGAAACGATTACACGTTCAGCACCATTGATGATGAACGTACCCGCGCTGGTCATGTAGGGAATATTACCCAGGTAAACGTCCTGGATAATGGTTTTAAAGTCTTCATGATCCGGGTCGTTACAGCTCAGGCGCAATTTCGCTTTCAGCGGAACGGCGTAGGTAAGACCGCGCTCAATGCACTCCTGAATGGTGTAACGTGGTGGATCCACAAAATAATCCAGAAACTCCAGCTGGAAAATATTACGGGTATCGGTAATGGGGAAGTTCTCTTTAAAAACTTTGAAGAGACCTTCTTCTTCCCTTTTGTCAGAAGGAGTTTCCAACTGGAAAAACTCCTTAAAAGAGCGTATTTGAACATCCAGGAAATCCGGATATTCAAGCGCACTCTTAACTTTTCCGAAATCTACTCTTCCGGCGAATGATGTGCTTGTCAATTGATTTGTGTTTTAGGTAACTACAGTGTGGTGATGAAAACCGGTAAAAACACGGAAAAGACCCTCGGATTTACCGGGGTCTTTCCGTTGCTGACAGGGTTGAAATTACTTAACCTCAACTTCAGCGCCCGCCTCTTTCAATTTAGCTGAAATGTCATCGGCTTCTGCTTTAGAAACCTTTTCTTTTACAGCTTTAGGGGCACCGTCAACGAGGTCTTTAGCTTCTTTCAGTCCTAAACCGGTCAGGTCTTTAACAACCTTAACCACGTTCAGCTTGCTTGCTCCTGCACTTTTGAGGATTACGTCAAACTCGGTCTGTTCTTCAGCAGCTGCACCTGCTCCGCCACCTGCGGCGGGAGCGGCCACGGCTACTGCAGCAGCAGCGGGTTCAATGCCATGCTCTTCCTTAAGGATCTGAGCAAGCTCATTTACCTCTTTTACAGTCAGGTTCACCAACTGATTTGCGAATTCTTTCAGATCTACCATTGTTATTCGGGTTTTTTTTATTTTTTAAAGGGTTAACGTTCCGACAGGGTTTTTACAACACCTGCCAATTTTGATCCACCGGATTGAAGTGCAGAGATTACATTTCTTGCCGGGCTTTGCAGCAATCCAATTACTTCTCCGATCAAATCTTCGCGAGACTTGAGTTCGGTAAGTGCCTGGAGCTGATCATCTCCGAGGTAAATTCCGGAATCAATGAAAGCACCTTTTAACTTCGGCTTATCTCCTTTTTCACGAAATTTCTTCAGTGTAACGGCCGGAGCCTTCATGTTGTCAGAGATCAACACGGCAGTCGCACCTGTAAGTGCATGGGTGCGCAGTGTTCCGAAATCTTTTCCGGATGCTTCCATAGCCAGCGAAATCAGGGTGTTCTTTGCAACACGCATGCTAACGCCGTTTTCAAACAACTGTCTGCGAAGACGGTTCGTATCGTTTGCCGACAGGCCGGTGGCATCTGTCAGGTAAATGAACGCGCCATCGCGCAGCGCTGCTGTCAACTCTTGTAGTTCAGCGGATTTTTGTTCTTTGTTCATGTGGATTAAATTCCGGGGATTGATTTCACATCAACGGCCACGCCCGGGCTCATGGTGCTTGAAATAAAAATGCTGCGGAAATAAGTTCCTTTGGAAGCGGAAGGTTTTAATTTATGCAGCACGTTGATGAGTTCTTGTGCATTTTCCGACAGCTTATCAGCGTCGAAAGATACTTTGCCGATAGAAGTATGAATGATGCCGGTTTTGTCAACTTTAAAGTCAATCTTACCTGCCTTAACTTCAGTTACTGCTTTGCCCACTTCCATGGTTACAGTACCACTCTTGGGGTTTGGCATCAAATTACGTGGACCGAGGATTTTACCCAGTTTACCCAATTTGGCCATCACGCTGGGAACAGCAATGATGATGTCTATATCCGTCCAGCCTGAAGCTATTTTCTCGATATAATCATCCAAACCAACATGATCAGCACCTGCTTCGCGGGCTTCAGCTTCTTTGTCTGGATTGCACAGCACCAACACACGAACTGTTTTACCAGTACCGTGGGGTAATGCAGCCACACCGCGAACCATTTGGTTGGCCTGCTTGGGATCTACTCCGAGGCGCACATCAATGTCAACAGAAGAGTCAAACTTTGTGTTCGAAATCTTCTTTACGATATCAAATGCTTCCGCGATGGTGTAGGATTTATTGATGTCGAATTTAGAAAGCGCTTCTTTCCTTTTTTTAGTGAGTTTCATCAGTTCAATTCTTTAAAAGGGTTTATCACCTGTTACTGCAATACCCATACTGCGCGCAGTACCTGCAACCATACTCATAGCTGATTCGATGGTGAAGCAGTTCAAATCAGGCATTTTATCCTGAGCGATTGTACGAACCTGATCCCAGGAAACCGATCCGGCCTTCTTACGATTTGGTTCCGCAGATCCTTTGGGTGCTTTGCTCACTTCCAATAGCTGAACAGCTACAGGAGGTGTTTTAATGATAAAGTCAAAGGATTTATCGGCAAATACTGTAATAATTACCGGCAATACCTTGCCCATCTTGTCCTGCGTGCGTGCATTAAACTGTTTGCAGAACTCCATGATGTTCACACCTTTGGAACCTAATGCCGGACCGATTGGTGGAGCGGGGTTCGCCTGTCCTCCTTTAACCTGAAGCTTTACAAAGCCTGTTACCTGTTTAGCCATTTCTTTTCTTGCTTTTTAATCAGTCGATCTTCTCTACCTGGTTATAATTGAGTTCCAGTGGCGTGCGCCTTCCGAAGATGAGCACCATCACTTTCACTTTTTTCTTTTCATCATTTACTTCCTCGATTACTCCGGAGAACTCATTGAACGGTCCGTCAACAACTTTTACCTGTTCACCTACCATGAATTGCTCTTCAGCTTCTGCATTACCCTGACTTAATTCATCAGCAGTACCCAGAATTCGATTCAGCTCACTTGTCCGCAGCGGTTGTGGATTACCACCCGAACCCAAAAAACCCACGACACCGGTTACACTCTTAATTACCGGAGCAACCTCACCCACTAAGTTTGCATGGATCAGGATATAGCCAGGAAAAGCATTCCGCTCCTTGGCCACCTTTTTTCCATTCTTAATTTGATACACCTTTTCGGTAGGTATGAGGATTTCGGGAACGAATTCTGACAGCTTATTGCGCAGCAATTCATTCTCGATATAGGATTTCACCTTCTTTTCCTGTCCGGTGATTGCCCTTACCACGTACCAATTTAATCCGGTGTCGCTCATTTAAATAATTTATAGAACTGGGTCAGTACAGAACCAATTCCTATATCCATCAAATAAATGACCAAAGCAAAAATGAAAGAGGCCAAAAGCACAATAATGGTGCTTTCGCGCAACTCGTTCCAGGTGGGCCAGGACACCTTGTTTACCAGTTCATCCCTGGTAAGGTTAAAATAGTTCCGGATCCTTTCTATCATATCCTTTGGTTATTTGCACGGGTGGCAGGACTCGAACCTACAGCCAACGGTTTTGGAGACCGCTACTCTACCAATTGAGCTACACCCGTATAAGCCCGGGGAGGTTTTTGGCCTCCCCGCAGCTGATACGTTGTTATTTCTTATTCTACGATTTCAGTTACCTGACCAGCACCTACGGTACGGCCACCTTCACGAATCGCGAAGCGCAGACCTTTTTCCATAGCAATGGGCTGAATCAATTCTACGTTGATGGTAACATTGTCGCCAGGCATCACCATTTCCGTGCCCTCTGGAAGGGTAATTTCACCTGTTACGTCGGTGGTACGGAAATAGAACTGAGGACGATATTTGTTGAAGAATGGAGTATGACGTCCACCTTCTTCTTTGCTCAGTACGTAAACCTCAGCTTTGAATTTCTTGTGAGGCTTCACGCTCTTAGGAGCACAAATTACCATACCGCGGTGGATATCGTTCTTTTCAACACCACGAAGCAGCAGACCGGCGTTGTCACCAGCTTCACCGCGATCGAGGAGCTTACGGAACATTTCCACACCTGTTACTGTAGAGTCGATTGACTCACCGAAACCGATGATTTGAACTGGCTCACCAACTTTGATGATACCACGCTCGATACGGCCGGTTGCAACAGTACCACGACCTGTGATAGAGAATACGTCTTCTACAGGCATCAGGAAGGGCTGGTCAACCAGACGTGGAGGCAATGGAACCCAGGTGTCAACGGCTTCCATCAATTGAAGGATGGTATCAACCCACTTCTGATCGCCATTCAGACCACCAAGGGCTGAACCGCGGATGATTGGCGTGTTGTCAGCGTCGAATTCATAGAACTTCAGCAGGTCGCGGATTTCCATCTCAACGATTTCCAGCAGTTCTTCGTCATCAACCATGTCCACTTTATTCATGAAAACCACCAGACGTGGAACGCCTACCTGGCGAGCCAGAAGGATGTGTTCACGAGTTTGTGGCATTGGTCCATCTGTAGCAGCTACTACCAGGATGGCGCCATCCATTTGTGCAGCACCTGTAACCATGTTTTTCACATAGTCAGCGTGACCTGGACAGTCAACGTGTGCATAGTGCCTGTTGCCTGTCTGGTACTCAACGTGCGCAGTGTTGATGGTGATACCGCGTTCCTTTTCTTCAGGAGCGGCGTCGATAGAGTCAAATGAGCGCTTTTCAGCAAGGCCCTGGTTTGCCAGAACGGTGGTGATAGCTGCGGTAAGGGTGGTCTTACCGTGGTCAACGTGGCCGATCGTACCGATGTTCACGTGCGGTTTGGACCGGTCGAATGTTTCTTTTGCCATAGTGGTTTATTATATTCGGTTAGTTCCTTGGTTATTCTACTTGTTGAGCCAATGAGGGGAATTGAACCCCTGACCTTTTCCTTACCAAGGAAACGCTCTACCCCTGAGCTACATCGGCTGATATGGAATTTCCAGTTGCCCGAAACTCCATGTTTCGAGCGGGAGACGAGGCTCGAACCCGCGACCTGCAGCTTGGAAGGCTGCCGCTCTACCAACTGAGCTACTCCCGCATTGTGTGATTCCTGCGTGAACTATTGTTCAAACAAAAATCTAAAGTGGGGAAAGAAGGATTCGAACCTCCGAAGTCGTAAGACAGCAGATTTACAGTCTGCCCCATTTGGCCACTCTGGTATTTCCCCAAAATTTTTGGTGCACGAAAATGATTTTCAATTTCAGATTGTGCAAATTATTGAGCCACCTGTCGGAATCGAACCAACGACCTACTGATTACAAGTCAGTTGCTCTACCAGCTGAGCTAAGGTGGCTTTCAAAGAACGCCTTTCACGGGCTGCAAACCCTTTTTCTGAAAGGACTGCAAAAGTAGCATAAAAACTACATTGTTCAAACAAGTCTGTGGATTTTTTTGAGGATTTGTGATTCACCCCCTTTTTCACCTGCCGAAGCGACTGATTTTCAAGGCCTTGAAGACCTGGCCGCCAGTCGATTTCCGATCAACCCTGAGCACTTAGTTTCGACTTCAGGGTGCTGATTTGCCTGCGCAATGCCTCTGTTGCCTGATCCGCCGCGAGTTCAAAATTTCGCGCACGCTCTTCTGCGAACAAGTGCCATTTCCCAACATGCATTCGGATCTCAACTACCTTATTTTCCTTATCGTCTGCTTTGTTCACTTTCAGAAACACTTCAGAACTAAGGATTCGGTCATGGAAGGTTTGTAATTTCTCCAGTTTACGAGTGATAAATTCTAGCAGCTTACCATCTGCCTTGAAATTGGTGGCCTGAAATTGAATGTTCATAGGGTTTGCTTTTTACGTTACGAGGGAAATTTCACTCCAGGATTAGCGATTGATGGTTGAATCATCTCCGCTCCTTGGATGAAGCAATTTATGCACTTGCTTCAACTTTTCCAAACTATTTCTGGTGTACACCTGAGTGGCGGCCAGGTTTGCATGTCCCAATAAATCTTTGATAGCCAGAAGTTCTGCACCTTCATCCAGCATGTGCGTGGCAAAGGAATGCCGCAATGTATGTGGGCTCAGCCGCCCCCTGGCACCAAGCCGTGACAATTCTGTGTGCACCAGCCTGTGCAAACTGCGCACATGATATGCTCTGTTTTGCTGGTTGATCAGCAAGGGTTCAAACTTGTCACGGTCCTCCAGGAACAAAAGTCGCAGCCAATGCCTGGCCAGCCATGGATGCACAGGAACCAATCGCTGTTTCCCGCCCTTTCCTGCAACGCGGATATGGCCTGCACTGCGATCCCAGTCTGCGATGCGCAGCGAAGCCAATTCAGAAACCCTCAATCCGGTCAGGTAAAGGCTGACTACAGGAAGAATGCGAAACTGTTCATCAGGTATCGCCTGATCAAACTGCTCCAGTAGCTTTTTAAGAGACTGTGCGTCATTCACCTCCACCAAAGGTTTACTGCGTTTGGGAGGAAGCAACTGGTCCGAAGGGTTGCTGCTCATCAGTTTGAGTTCGTAAATAAGAAAATCGAGCCAGCCCCGAACCGAGGCAAGTTTCCGGTGAATGCTGCGCGGTGTATTCCCCTGTTCCATGAGGTAGGCCATCCAGGAACGCAGATGCAAGGAATCAAGTTCCTGTGGTTGTTGGAGCCCCAACCCGGCAAGAAATTGTGTTAGTGACTGTAAATCGCTGCGATAAGCGCGAATACTTGATTCAGCAAGTCTCCGGACAGACTTCTGGTATTGCAGGTAATCGTCAACAAAAAAAAATTCCAGGTTCATGGCCTGGAATCAAATATAGTTCAAGGTATTATTAACCTTCCTGTACCTGTTGCATTTTTTCGCGATATGCAGCGCGAATCATTTGCATACGACGACGGACACAAGGCTTTTCAAATGCCTGGCGGGCGCGTAATTCCTTAACTACACCAGTTTTCTCGAATTTCTTCTTGAACTTCTTGAGTGCTTTGTCCAGCGACTCGTTCTCTTTTACGTTGATAACGATCATGCGAAAAATGTCTGCAAATATAAAAAGATCCTCTTAATCGCGCAAGATGCTTCTTGAGATCACTAATTTTTGTATTTCACTGGTTCCCTCTCCGATGGTACACAGCTTGCTGTCGCGATAAAACTTCTCTACGGGGAAGTCCTTGGTATAACCATATCCTCCAAAGATTTGCACAGCTTCAGTAGCGACACGAACCGCCACTTCAGACGCGTAATATTTTGCAAATGCCGATTCCCGGTTCACACTTTTGCCCAGATTTTTCAGGTTAGCTGCCTGGTGTGTAAGCAGTTCCGCGGCCTCAATTTGCGTCGCCATGTCTGCAAGTTTGAAACCGATGGCCTGGAAAGATGCGATGGGCTGCCCGAATTGCTCGCGCTCTTTGGCGTACTGCAATGCGGCCCGGTATGCGCCTTTGGCAATTCCTAAAGAAAGTGCAGCAATAGAGATTCGTCCGCCATCAAGCACCTTCATGGCTTGGATAAATCCTTCCCCTACCTGACCAAGCACCTGACTTTCGTGCACACGACACTGATCAAATAGCAGCTCTGTGGTTTCTGAAGCCCTCATGCCCAGCTTATTCTCCTTCCGGCCGTGGGTAAAACCTGGTGTTCCTTTTTCAAGGATGAAGGCGGTCATCCCTCTGGAGTCAAGTAGTTCTCCGGTACGCACAATCACTACTGCTACCTGTGCACTTTTGCCGTGTGTTATCCAGCATTTTGCACCGTTGATGATCCAATGATCACCATCTTTGGTTGCTGTGGTCATCATTCTGCCAGCATCACTACCGGTGTTGGGTTCTGTAAGCCCCCAGGCACCAAGCCAGTCACAGGAAGCTAGCAAAGGCAAATATTTCGACTTTTGAGACTCATTGCCGAACTGCAGAATGTGTCCGGTACACAAAGAATTATGTGCAGCCATAGACAGCCCAATAGACCCACACACAGAGGCCAATTCTTCAATGGCGGCCACATATTCGTGATATCCAAATCCTGAACCGCCGTAATTTTCGGGCACTAATACACCCATCAATCCCATCTTCCCTAATTCTTTAAACAGATGTATGGGGAACTCTTGAGATTCATCCCATTCCATGACGTGCGGTTTAATATTTTTCTCGGCAAAATCACGCACCATGGAACGCACCATAGCTACACTTTCAGATTCCTGGAATGAAGGCATATTATTTAAGCGCTGCAAAACTACCACAAATGAAGGAAATCAGTTGCGTGTAAAATCCAGGTATGGGATGAGGCGTGTCTTTTCGGCGGCAGAAAACGACAAAACGGAGTGCAGGTCAGATGAGTCTTTGAATGGACCGTGTTGTTGCCTGTAAGCCAACAGCGCATTGACCTGTGTTTTCGAGATATAGGGATGTTTCATGGCAGCTGCCTTGCAGGTATTTATCTGAATTTTCCGGTACACGCCACTGATCAGGCCCAGGTTTCCTTGCTCACGCAACTGAATGACGGTTTCCCTTGGCAACCCATAAACTTCAAAAAGCTGATCAAAATGTGCAAAACCACCAAGTTTTTCACGGTAAGCCACGATGCGAGCGGCGAGCTTTTCACCTATTCCCGGCAACATAACCAATACAGAACTGTCCGCGGTATTGATGTCAATGGCAACCAACTTCACCGCCATATTCCGTTTTGACTTGTCTCCAACAATCCCCACGTATTCTGGATAAACCGCTCCCGACTTTTCTGGCATCCGCATGAAGGGCTTCAACTTTTCGTAAAGGAAGGTATCCATTCCCCAAATTCGCAACAAGTCCTCAGGCTTCCTGAAACGACCTCCCTTGTCGCGGTAATTTTTCATACGCCGGGCTACCGGTTGTGGCACCCCGAAGCTCATCAATGTTTCAGGACTTACCTGATTAGGGTCAAACTCATGTAGGGCGTGGTTTTCGTTTGCTGCACTCTGATGCACTGAAGTTTTCACATCAATAGAATCAGTAGCTCTCTGGGATTGAATGCTGAGTCGCAAAACCGGCTGAGGAAGGAATAATCCAATAACTTCCGGCAAAGCCAAAAGCAACAGGATGAGCAATAAAAGGAAAACTAGTCCGCGCTTTTCTGCACGACTGTAGGATAGGAAACGCCCGAAAAGACGATTGGGCTGAGAACGATCGTTGCCAAAAGGCCTCAAGCGTTCATTGCAGCAAATTCATCGCGTGGGTAGGCACCGCTGGCCAATTTATCCTTAATCACGGTAAAGGCTTTGATGGTATGATCTACATCTGCCTGAGTATGCACCGCTGTAGGAATCAGGCGCAGCATAATAACGCCTTTAGGTACTACGGGGTAAACAACGATCGAACAGAAGATGTCAAAGTCTTCGCGCAACTCACGGGTAAGCTGGGTTGCCTCAGGAATGGTTCCATTCAGCAATACCGGAGTAACCGGAGTAGTTGTAACGCCGATATTAAAGCCGGCAGCACGTAGTCCGTTCTGCAGGGAATGAACAATATTCCAAAGATTGTTCTTCAGCTCGGGCCTGGTGCGCAGCAATTCCAAACGCTTGATGGCACCAATGGTCATGGGCATGGGAAGAGATTTGGCAAAAATCTGCGAACGCATATTGTACCGCAGGTATTTCACGACTTCCTTCTTTGCACCGATAAATGCACCGATACCAGCCATGGATTTTGCGAACGTGGAGAAATACACATCGATGCCGTCCATGCAGCCTTGTTCTTCGCCGGTACCGGCACCTGTAGCACCCATAGTTCCGAAACCATGTGCATCATCCACAAACAGGCGGAAATTGAATTTGCTCTTCAGGGCAACGATTTCTTTCAGTTTGCCCTGACTTCCTGACATTCCGAATACGCCTTCCGTGATGACCATAATACCGCCTCCGGTTTGTTCAGCCAGTTTTGTAGCTCGCTGAAGCTGCACTTCAAGATTGTCGATGTTGTTGTGGGTATAAACAAAACGTTTACCCATGTGCAGGCGCACGCCGTCAATGATACAGGCATGTGACTCGGCATCGTAAACGATGATATCATGACGATCTACCAGCGCATCAATAGCTGAAAGAACACCCTGATAGCCGAAGTTCAGAAGAATGGTGTCTTCCGTTCCGATAAAATCAGCCAAATCTCGTTCCAGTTGTTCGTGATACACGCTGTTACCACTCATCATGCGGGCACCCATAGGATACGCCATCCCGAAACGTGCAGCGGCATCAGCATCTGCGGCCATCACTTCCGGATGGTTTGCCAAACCCAAATAATTATTCAGACTCCAGATCAAACGCTCACGGCCATTGAAAACCATACGGTTTCCGATGGGGCCTTCGAGTTTTGGAAACATGTAGTAGCCTTTGGATTCGTCGGCATAACGGCCCAAAGGACCCATGCTGGCGCTGATTTTATCGAATATGTCCTTCATGAATTGAGACGGTTTTTGCCACAAATTTACAATTTATCTGTTTGAAGTTCACGCAGCCTTCCAACCAATCGCATGCGATGCTTTGTTGAACCTGATGATGTTGACCTGCGCTGTAACTAAAATGCATGCTTCGGGCGTCCATGCGATATGCATGCGAAACCTTATCTTCGCGGGTTCAAAATGAAGCGCACGCTGCCTGTATTGATCCTGTTGGCCCTGGCTTCCTGTAGTCAGTACGGGAAAGCATTAAAAAATCCGGACCGCAGTGCACGCTTCAAAGCTGCCTACGATTACTACCAGAAAAAAGATTATCTAAGGGCGCAGCCCCTTTTTGAAAGCTTGTTGCCTTACTACCGAGGTCAGGACAGTTCAGAAGTGGTTTATTACTATTACGCCTATTGTTTCTACGGCACGAAGGATTACCAAACTGCTTCCTATCATTTTCAGAGCTTTACCGAAAATTTCTTCAACAGTACACACCAGACAGAATGTGCCTACATGGCCGTGTATTGTAAAGTTCTGGATGCAAACCCTTCCTACCTGGATCAGTCTGAGACTCAAAAAACCATTGAGGAACTGCAATTATTCATCAACCTGAACCCAACGAGTTCTTATGTGGATTTGTGCAATGCGCACATTGACAAGTTGAGAGAAACATTAAGGATAAAGGCCTACCAGAATGCTTACCTCTACTACAAAACAAGCGATTACAAAGCTGCTGCTGTTGCCCTGAAAAATGTTTTAAGGGACTATCCGGATCTGGAGCAGAAAGAGGAAACGGAATACCTCGTGGTACGATCCTTGTACCAATATGCACAGAACAGCATTGACAGTAAGAAAACCGAACGCTACCAGGCAGTTCTGGAAGAAATAAAGGAATACAAAGAGGACAACAGCATTCAATCACCTTATTGGGATGATGTGTTGCGCATCGAAAAACAAGTTTTGCGCGAACTGGAAACCCTCCGAAAAATGAATATTTAAAAAACACGTATATGACTCAAGTAACCCTGAGCAAAAATGCCGACACCCGCGATTTGCGGAACCTCGACGAACAAACCCACAACATTTATCTGGCAGCAGTAATTGTGGCCAAGCGTGCAAATCAGATTTCTGAAAACCTAAAACAGGAATTGCGTTCAAAACTGGAACCTTTCACTTCAGACAGCGACAATCTGGAAGAAGTTCACGAAAACCGTGAGCAAATTGAGATTTCTGCTCATTTCGAGAAGCTGGCCAAGCCAAGCATCTTATCGCTGGAGGAGTTTATAAACAAAAAAACCTACTGGCGTTTGCCCGAAAAACCGGAACATGGCCCGGCTGAACAATAAACGCATTGTTCTAGGAATTACCGGCGGTATCGCCGCCTATAAATCTGCAACGCTGCTGCGCCTGCTGCGGCAGGAAGGTGCAGACGTTCAGGTTATTTGCACCGAGCAGGCCTCCTCTTTTATTGGTATAAAAACCCTCGCAGCGCTTTCAGGCAAAGGCGTCCTTCTGGAATTTAGTGACGCGGAAACCGGCGCATGGAACAACCATGTGGCCCTGGGTAGCGAATCCGATCTGTTGCTCATCGCGCCGCTCACAGCTCAATCTATGGCTAAAATGGCGCAGGGTTTTTGCGACAACCTTCTTTCTGCCGTGTACCTTTCCGCCCGCTGTCCGGTGATGATTGCTCCGGCCATGGATCTGGATATGTACGCGCATCCCGCCGTGCAACGAAATGTACAGCATTTGCGTTCCGACGGGTGTCAGTTAATTGGTCCGGAATACGGTGCACTGGCCAGCGGCATGACTGGTTTGGGAAGGATGAGCGAACCTGAAGCCATCCTGGAAGCTGTGTGTGCACACTTCAATCAGGCATCAAAGCATTTGAAAGGACGGCACGTCATGATCAGTGCGGGTCCAACCTATGAAGCCATTGACCCGGTTCGCTTCATCAGCAACCACAGCAGCGGAAAAATGGGTTATGCCCTGGCAGAAGTTTGTGCTTCACTCGGAGCTGCGGTCACCTTAATCAGTGGACCTGTGCATCTCCCCTGCCCTGCCGGTGTGCAGCGCATCATGGTGAAAAGCGCAGCCGAAATGCACGAGGCCTGCATGTCGCATCGTGCAACACAGGATTTCTTATTCATGGCTGCCGCCGTGGCAGATTTCACCCCCGCGCAGCCAGCAGACGGAAAAATCAAAAAACATCAGGCACCCGATCATCTGATCCTGAAACCCACACGCGACATCCTTGCCGATTTAGGCGCTGAAAAATCCCCAGGTCAAACACTTATTGGATTTGCCCTGGAAACAGAAGAAGGTACCGAGCAGGCGCTGGATAAGCTGAAGCGCAAAAACTGTGATTTCCTGGTGCTGAACTCACTGCAACATCAAGGAGCAGGCTTCGGTGGTGATACCAATCAGGTGAGTATTTTCGCAAAAGATGGCAGCAGGAAAGAACTTCCTCTGGCTTCAAAAACAGAAATTGCACAAAGCATCGTTGAATGGATATGTCTAAATTCCTGAAATCACTTCTGTTGGTTGTCCTGATTGGATGGCTTCCCCTTGCACAAGCCCAGGAATTAAAATGCAACGTGCAGGTGATTGCCAACGCCGTTCAATTAAGCAACAAACAGATTTTCACCACCCTGCAGAATGCTGTTGTTCAATTCATGAACAATAGAAAATGGACGGAATTGCGTTATGAACAGCAGGAAAAAATTGAATGTTCCATTCTGATCGAAATTACAGAAGCTGTTTCTGCCGATGAATTCTCGGCGAATATTCAAATCCAGTCTGTCCGACCTGTGTATTTATCGGCCTATAAAACTTCCGTATTCTCCCACCGCGATGAGCTGGTGAGTTTCAGATACCGCGAATTTGAACAGCTGGAATATCAGGAGAATCAGAACATGATGGACCTGACCAGTGTACTGGCATATTATGCCTACATGGTGATTGGTTTTGATATGGATGTATTCGGAAATTCCGGAGGCACCCTGATGTTCCAGAAGGCCCGCAATATTGTAAACGTTTGTCAGGGGAAAAGCGGTTGGAATCCGGGTGATGGCAGAAGCAACCGCAACCGCCACACCCTGGTAGAAAATTTGTTGGATGCGCGCTTTACGCCGCTTAGAAACCTGATGTATCAATACCACCGGGAAGGCATGGATCTGATGTACGACAAACCGGAAAAAGCCAGAATTACCATCCTGGAAGGCCTGCGCAGCATTCAGGAATTGGCGCGCATCCTGCCCAACAGCATGTATCTGAAGATTTTCTTCAATGCCAAGGTCTCCGAGTTGGTTGACATCTTCAAGGGTGCGCCACCAAATGAAAAAAACACCGCTTTTGACCTGTTGATCAGCATAGATCCGGCGAACCGCAACAGATATGAGGCCATCAAAGCCGGTTGAGGTTCAATTTACCGAAAACCCGGAGCAGCAGCTTCGCTCACTGCTG
>JBDKIU010000213.1:0-7385 GCA_039796915.1 Bacteroidota bacterium
ATTGGGACCGGTCACGCCGTGCATCACATATTGTTGTTTCTGGCTGCTCCAGTGAACCCGTTGCACCCAGAACCGCGCGATGCCGATAAGCACTTCCAATCCGCCTTCTTCCAGGAACGAACGGTCGCCGCTATGTTCCATGTAGGTATGAATGGCCCAGGCCATGGCGCCGTTGCGATGGATTTCCTCGAAGGTGATTTCCCATTCGTTGTGGCATTCTTCGCCGTTCATCGTAACCATGGGGAAGAGCGCCGCACCATTCTCGAAGCCCAGTTTGGTGGCATTTTCGATGGCTTTTGGCAGTTGGCGGTAACGGTATTCCAGCAGTTGCCGGCTGATGGATGCAGGTGCGGAAAGCAGGAAGAAAGGAATGCAATACGCTTCGGTATCCCAATAAGTGCTGCCGCCGTATTTCTCGCCGGTAAATCCTTTCGGGCCGATGTTCAGTCGGGCGTCGGCGCCTGTATATGTTTGGTTGAGGTGGAAGATGTTGAACCTTACAGCCTGTTGTGCCGGAACATCACCTTCTATCACCACATCGCTGCGTTCCCAGATGGCGGCCCAGGCCAGTTCCTGGTCATGCTTATGTTGTTCGAAAGAAATGGAACCAAGCGATTGCAGGAGGTTTAGCGCCATTTGTGCGGTATCGGCATCAGGGTAGCGGAAGTTGCTGCACAAAACACTGAATTTCTCCATGCGCAACACATCGCCGGCCTTCACTTGGGCGGTAAACATGTGGCTGGCATTGGTTTCTGTACTTTGACCAATTCCTTGCAGCGCGTGTCCATTCAGCGCACAGTGATTTCTGGTAGCGGTACTGAGCACCCATCCCAGTTTGCGGGTGCGCATACTCAGCGTGCTTTGTTCTTCAAACACCTGAACGCCGTTGGGCACTGATTCCCAGAACAGTTCGTCGTAATTGCTGTCTTTGTTACGCACGGCGCCTTCATTGTACATGTTCACCCGGATGCCGGCGTTGAAGTTCAGCGCTTTCACCACATATTCCATCGCAGCAAAATCAGGATGCTTCAGACTGTAGAATCGGGTACAGCGTACTTCAATACTTTTACCCAGTGGTGAGGTGGCGGTAAAGCTGCGGTGCAGCAAACCGCGCTTCATATCCAGTTCGCGGCGGAATGCTTCTACCTTCCAAACATTCAGGTCAAGCATTTCACCATCTATTTCCACAGAAAGTCCAATCCAGTTGGTGCTGTTAAGCACCTTGGCGAAGTATTCCGGGTAGCCGTTTTTCCACCAGCCCACGCGTGTTTTATCGGGATAGTAAACACCACCGATGTAACTGCCCTGCAAGGATTTACCTGAATATGTTTCTTCGAAGTTAGCCCTTTGTCCCATGAAGCCATTGCCGATGCTGCAAATGCTTTCGGCAACCTCGTGCATGGCCGGGTTGAAACCTTCTTCAACGATGCTCCAGGGATCGTGCTTAAAGTATTGAATCATGATGCGGGGAACTCAGGTTTAATGATGCGGTACAAACGAGGCCAGCGATGGAATAACCACGGAAGCTCCGTGAAGTGATTCGGGGTTGCCGATGCCAATGGCCCTGCATCCGGCAGCGATTGCGGCCTGTATTCCGGAAGGCGCGTCTTCAAAAACAATGCATTCCTCCGGTTGCAGGTTCAGCATGGCTGCGGCTTTCAGAAAGGTTTCCGGATGGGGTTTTCCGTTTTCCACGATGCTGCCGTCCACAATGGCGTCGAACATGTGGGCAATGTTCAATTTATCGAGTACCAGTTTGGCATTTTTACTGGCGGAACCGAGTGCCACGCCGATGTTTTTTGCTTTGGCTTCTTCCAGAAAAAGAAGGGTTCCGGGGAATAAATCGGCGGGACTCATGCCGGCAACCATTTCCAGGTACCATTGGTTTTTTCGTTCCATGTCGCGTTGCAGCAACGTTGGATCCGGTGCAATGCCAGCCTTGTTCAGGATATAGCGCAAGGAAGCTTCACGGTCAACGCCTTTCAGCTGTTCATGGTCATGCTGATTGAGGCTGATACCGTATTCTTCAGCCAACCTGCTCCAGGCTTTGAAATGAAACACTGCGGTATCACAAATCACCCCGTCTAAATCCAGGATGTATCCTTTAACACTCATAAAAAGGATTTAAACGCTTAGGATTCCTGATTGTTTCAGGTGGTATTGTACCAGATTTTTTACCGGTTCCCGGGTAATGACACCAACGTGCAGGCGATGGATTTTGCAGGCTTCGCGCAACAAATCGGAGAAATGATAAGCTACGGAGCCAACGAAATGAACCGGCACATCCTGGTGGTTTTCATATTTCCAGATGTGGATGTTGATGAACTTGCTGAAGCCGTTGTACATGAAGTCACGGACCCATGCATGCTGGCTGCGGCTGCTCAGGAAACGCATGAAGGAAGCCAGGTACACATTGGCATTGGGCAAATTATATACATGCTCAAAAATGCCTTCTTTGGTAAGGCCATAAGATTCAATCAGGCCTTGATGAATATCCTCCGGAAGTTCTTTATACAGGAACAGGCGCAACAATTCTTTGCCGTACCAGGTTCCACCGGCCTCGTCGCCGAGTACATAACCAAGCGCAGGTACTTTTTCATGGATATTTTTCCCGTCGAAATAGCAGCTGTTTGAACCTGTGCCCAGGATACAGGCAATTCCGGGTTCTGTTCCACAGGTGGCATAAGCGGCTCCCGTTAAATCGTGGTCAACGGTAACTGCCGCGTTGGGGAATACTTCCCGAAGCGCATCAATAAGCACCTCGTTGCGCTCCGGACTGCTGCAGCCGGCGCCGTAGAAATACACTTCGCGAACCTGTGAGGCTTGTGCGTGCAACGCAGTGTTTTTCCTGATTTCGGAGGCCACAAGTTCTGTGCTGTGAAAGAATGGGTTAAAACCCATTGTATGGAACTGCTGCTCTTCGCCTTGCGGGTTTACTAAAACCCAATCGCACTTCGTGCTTCCGCTGTCTGCTATCAGTAACATGGGGAAATAATCTGCCGGCAAGATAATACATTTTCTTAGTGTATAAATGACACTAAGTTTAAATATGCATTTTGGCATCAGGGGGAAAAATCGTTGAAAGGCGGATAAGAGCGGGAGGTTTATTTTGCGCACTGGAGATGTCTGGAAATAAGAATCTGAATCCGCATGTTTCTGTGGATTGCGTGATCTTCGGTTACGCAGAGCAGCAGTTGAAACTGCTGCTCATCCGTCGTTCCCTGCCAGCTGCGCAACAAGATGCCGATCGTTTTCTCGCATTGCCAGGCGATTTGGTGTTGGAAGACGAAGATTTAGACCAGGCTGCAAAACGAGTATTGAAGGAACTTACCGGCCTCGACAATGTCTTCCTCGAGCAATTTGCCGCCTTTGGCGCTCCTGAGCGGGTGAAGAAAGAAAAGGACAAACAATGGCTCCGTTCCGTGCGAGAAAATCCGGAGGCGCGGGTAATCACCGTGGCGTTTTTCAGCCTGATTGATGCCGCAGCCTGCCGCTTACAGCCGGGATCGTTTAGTGCGCAGGCTGTTTGGGTTCCCATCAGCGAAGTTCCCGAGCTGGCATTCGACCATAACGAAATTTTTGAACACGCGCTGGACGAGCTCAAACGGAAAATTCAGCTGCGTCCCATTGGCTTCGAGCTGCTTCCGGAAAAGTTCACCTTGAGCGAGTTGCAAAGCCTTTATGAAGCCATTTTGGGCCGGGAACTCGACAAGCGCAACTTCCGCAGGAAGCTGCTCCGCAGCGGATTCCTTGAGGCTTTGGAAGAAAAGCAGCAAGGTGTGGCCAATAAGCCGGCGCAGTTTTATCAACTCAACCGGAAAAAGTACGAAGCCTTAGGCACCGGCTATGTGAATCTGCGCCTGGAAGGTGACGATGATTATTTCCTGAATTGATAAAGATCCTGGAGTTTCAGTCATACCACTCGTGTGCCTGCTGTTAACTTGCAGGAATGAAAATACTGTTGGCCTTTGCTCTTGCCGCGCTGGTAGCGGTGTTGTGGGTTGCCTGTCGCCCGGCAAAAAACCTTCCGGTGGTCCAGGTTGATTTGAAGAAATACCAGGGCAGGTGGTATGAAATCTCCAGCATTCCGCTGCGATTTTCCAGGAATTGCGCCTGCACCTTTGCCGAATATGCCGCCGATGAACAAGGCTTCGTTCGGGTGTACAATCAATGTCTGAATACCAAATCAAACAGCATCGACAGCATACGTGGGAAAGCATTTCCGGTGAAAAACAGCGGAAACGGGAAGCTACGCGTGCAGTTTTTCTGGCCCTTCCGTGGAGATTACTACATCATTGACCTGGACAGCAACTACAGGCACGCTATGGTCGGTTCTCCAAACCGAAACACCCTATGGATTTTGTGCAGGGAGCGGACCATGGATGAAACTACCTATCAGCAGTTGTTGCAGAAAGCCACCGGACTTGGCTTTGATGTGGGTCGCCTGAAGAAAACCAGGCAGGATTGCCCTTGATACTTCCCCAAGCACATCACGGGTGCATTGAAGCATAAAAAACCCGAGGGATTGAAATCCCCCGGGTTCATATCATTTCGTGGCTGAACCTCAGCGCACAATTTTCATTTCATTCAGCAGGTGTCCGGCGCCGCCGAACTTATCCATGATGAACAGCGTGTAGCGCACGTCCAGAGAGATGGTACGCTGCAGTTCAGGTTCAAAGGCAAAGTCAGAAGAGATGGCTTCCCAGTTGCCGTCGAAAGCGGTACCAATCAGGTGGCCTTCTGCATTCAGCACGGGGCTTCCGCTGTTTCCGCCGGTGATGTCGTGGTTGGTCAGGAAGCATACGGGCAGATTTCCTTCGGCGTTGGCATACGTACCAAAATCCTTGTTGCGCAGCATGTCAATCAGCTTTTTCGGAGCGTCGAATTCAACATCGCCCGGAGTGTATTTCTCCAGAACACCTTTCTGCGTGGTCATTTCGTTGTAATGAACGGCATCGCGTGCATCGTAGCTGAGCACAGAACCGTAGGTAAGGCGCATGGTGGCGTTGGCATCGGGTGTAATCAGTTTGCCGTCGCGGTTCATTTCGAGCATGGCGCTTTGGAACAAGCGGTTGGCGCGTGCAAGCTTGGTGTTGATATCCATCATCACAGGCTGCAGCTCAGCATTCTTCTTCATAAAGGCCTTCCAGATTACCATCACCGGATCTTTGCTGATGGAAGCAGATGGCTTGGCAAGGAATGCTTTCAGCCTGGCCGCGTCGGTAAAGATGGAACGCTTGAACATGTCAGCAGCCAGTGCCTTGTAATCGTTTTTGTATTTGGCAATCCAGTTGCGGAACTCCAATGGCTGTAAGGTTGGATCAAGTCCTTCATAAACCATTTTCATCATGGCTGCCAGCACATTCTGTTCAATGGGCGCATAAAACTCGCGGTAGGTTTCATCCACGGTGGCAAGCATTTTCTCAGCCATGGCTTTGGCGTCTGCTTGTTTGGCTTTATCGGCCAGCATGTCGGCCAGATCAATATAGGAAGCAGCAACGGAGAACGGCTGACTGTTGAAGATGGCTTCTCCGAGGTACAGGCCAAACATGCCGTATTGATTCATGCCCTGATAAGCTTCATCATACAAGCCCATCACTTCGCCATAGGTGGCCTTGCGCACTTCTTCAGCGTTCATCCAGGCCTCAAAAGCACGCTCTTCGCTTTTGCGGCGATCGTAGATGTTCAGTTTTTTCAAGCCATCGCGTTCGCCCATGAACTTCTTCCAATAGTTGCTCAGACCGGCGTATTTGTCGGCATACATCAGCTTGATGGCCGGGTCTTTGAACATATACTCTTCGTACAGGTCGAGGATGCTTCTGCGCACATCCACACGAGCAGGACGGTCTTTGTCGCTGAAGTAGCGGATGCCTTCGCTGTAGGTATAGCGGGAGGTTCTGCCCGGATAACCCATAATCATGGAGAAATCGCCCTGTTTGATGCCTTTCAGCGAAATGGGGAAGAAGTGTTTGGGAGCGTAAGGCTTGTTGCCGGCGTTGTATTCGGCAGGCTTGTTGTCGGCGCCCACGTAAATACGGAACATGCTGAAGTCGGCGGTATGGCGTGGCCACATCCAGTTGTCGGTTTCGCCACCAAACTTTCCGATGTTCTGTGGAGGTGTTCCAACCAGACGAATGTCTTTATACACCATGTAATACATGGCCAGGAAGCGGTTTCCGTTGTAAAAGGGAACCAGTTCAACTTTGTATTCGTTGCCCTGTTCTTTTTCGCCATCGGCAAGTTTTTTGGTGATTTTGTCCACTGCTTCTTTCACCGCCTTGTTGCGTTCAGCTTCGGGGCCGTTGATGGCGATGCCGTCCAGCACCATATCGCTCACATCTTCCACCTTTGCCAGCAGGGCAATATGGAAGTTGGCGGGGCGTTCCTGGCTTTGGTCTTTAGCCCAGAAACCATTTTCAAGGATGTTGTCGGCGGTGGTGCTCAGCTCCTGAATGGCGCCGAAACCGCAGTGGTGGTTGGTCAGGAACAGGCCCTGTTCGCTGATGATTTCACCGGAACAGAACATCCTGCCCTGTTTGGTGGTAAGCCTTACCACCGCGTCTTTGAGGCAGCTTTTGTTGATGCTGTAAATGTCGTCAGCCGTTAATTTCAGGCCTTTGGCCTGCATGGCGTCCTGCAGTTTGGCCAGCATAGTCAGCGGCCACATGCCTTCGTCGGCGCGCAGCTGCATGCCTGCAAAGGCGCCCAGGATCAGGGAAAGTATGAGTTTTTTCATGATTGCTTGGGGAAACAACGGGCAAATATCCGTTTTTCCTGCCTCATTTCCGGTTTTGGCCGGCATTAGCCTTCAGTTTCTGCGGCTTCAGGCACCTGCAGCCATAAGTAGCCTGCGGCCAACAAGGCGCAACAGGCCGAAGTCAACAGGCTCACTTCAGGTCCGAACAGCAGCCACAGCAATCCCGCTGCCGAACTGGCCAGCAGCGCGGCAATGCTCTGAAATCCGGCGTAGCTGCCCAGCGCTGTAGCCTTGTCTGATCCTGCCACCAGGTTGCTGATCCAGGCTTTGGAAATGCCATCGGTGGCTGCTGCATAAACGCCGTACAAGAGGAACAATGCAGCCATGAGGAAGGCATCATCTGTAGCCGCCATTCCCGCATAAACAGCGGCAAACACCAGCAGGCCCAGCAGCATGATGCGCTTCAGCCCGATGCGGTCGGCAAGGATGCCCAGCGGATACGACGTCAGGGCATACATCAGGTTGTAGGCAATGTACCAGCCAATCAGCGTGAGGTCGTCGATGCCGCTTTCTTTGGCACGCAGCAGCAAAAACACATCCGAGCTGTTGAACAGCGCAAAGCCCAGCAGGCCTATACAGAGCTTCCGGTATGCCGCCGGACTTTCTTTCCAGAAACCCATCGAACTGA
>JBDKIU010000214.1:0-16383 GCA_039796915.1 Bacteroidota bacterium
TTTCCGGATGAAATTACCGAGCCACTGGGTGATGTTGCCACTTTGTTCCACCGCTCCATCGATTACTTTTTGATCTGACCAGGCGTATAATCCGTCAGAGAGTTGTTCAGACGGACGCACAATTACTTTGTCGTAGGCTTCGTCAATCAGAAATTTATCTCCCAGAAGCTTTGCCATGCCCTGCATTGCGGCATCAGATTCAGGAACGACTTCCGCCACCAGATACTTCCGGCGGGTAAGCATGAAAGCCAACAGCATTCCCAGGGTTGCCAGCGCTGCAAACATCATTTCGCTTGCAAATGTGTGGTGATGGACTGCCTGATCAGCCAAAATGGGATCAAGCCAATGATGCAAACCCTGAGCAGATGATCCTGTGTAATGCGGAAGATTGATCAGGCCACCAACGATGCTCAACACGGCCAGCACCATCAACGGAATGGTCATCAGGGAAGGTGACTCATGCAAGTGATGTTTTTGTGCTTCGGTTCCTCTGAAATTGCCATGAAAGGTCACAAAAAACAGGCGGAACATGTAAAACGCGGTCACAAATGCACTGCCCAGTCCGATGGGATAAAGCCAGTGGCTCCGGTCATACAATGCCAATAGAATTTCATCTTTTGAAAAGAACCCTGAAAGGAATGGAAAACCAGAAATGGCCAGTGTACCAATCAGAAAGGTCCAATACGTGACGGGCATGTATTTCTTCAATCCGCCCATTTCCCGAATATCCTGTGCACCGCTCATGGCGTGGATTACACTTCCTGAGCCCAGGAATAACAAAGCCTTGAAAAAGGCATGTGTCAATACGTGAAAAAGTGCTGCAGTATAAGCACCACATCCCAGGGCAACGAACATCAAACCCAATTGGGAAACTGTAGAATAAGCCAGCACTTTCTTGATGTCATTTTGTTTCAGGCCAATCAAAGCCGCAACAACTGAAGTCAGCAAGCCGGTGTACAGCATCAAATCTCTGGCAATTGGGCTGTAATTGAACATTACGTTACAGCGAACGGTCATGTAAATACCAGCGGTGACCATCGTTGCAGCGTGGATCAGCGCGGAAACAGGCGTTGGTCCGGCCATAGCATCGGGCAGCCAGGTGAACAATGGAATCTGGGCACTTTTACCGGTAGCTCCGATGAACAGTGCTATGCAAATCGCTGTGAGGATTTCCGGTCTGTATGCGCCTGTTTCCACTTTTTGGAATACCGTACTGTATTCGAAGCTTCCAAATTGGAAATAGATCAGGAACAAACCTACCAGCAGACCGAGGTCGCCAATACGATTCATCACAAAGGCTTTTCTGGCGGCTTTACCGTAAGATTCGTTTTTAAACCAAAAACCAATCAGCAGGTAACTGCACAACCCTACACCTTCCCATCCAAAGAACATCACTACGAAATTGCTGCCCAAAACCAGCAACAGCATGCTGAAAATGAACAGATTGAGGTATGCGAAGAATTTATAGAATCCTTCATCATGATGCATGTATGCAATGGAATACAGATGGATCAGGAAGCCCACCCCGGTAACAACCAAAAGCATGATGGAACTCAGCCGATCGGCCTGGAAACTCAGATCAACCTGTAATGTTCCGACATTGAGCCATTGGAACATTTTAAACATGATGGGCGCGCTGTTTTGTGCCTGAGCACTGAAGAGCATCAGTGAAGCAACAAATGAAAGGAATACCGCAAGGGTACCCAGCCATCCTGAAGCTGCTTGGAGTTTTTTACCCCAAAGGCCATTCAACAGAAAGCCTGCCAATGGAGCCAATAGTATGACGAGAAATAAGGTACTTTGGTTCATCGGGTTAATTCTTTATTTGATCCAGGACGTTGATGTTGGTGGCGCGTGTATTTCTGTACACCATCACAAGAATGGCCAGGCCCACAGAAGCTTCGGCAGCTGCAACGACCATGATGAAGAACACGAAAATCTGACCAGAAGCATCTCCCATGTAGGTACTCAGGCTCACAAAAAGCAGATTCACTGCATTGAGCATTAATTCGATGCACATCAAAATGACGATGGCATTTTTTCTGAGCAAAACTCCGGCTACGCCGATGCAAAAAAGCAAGCTGCTCAGGTAGATGTATTGATCTACGGGTGTCAAAGACTCTGCATTCATCATTGTTCTCCTTCCTCCTGTTTTTCTCTTTTTCCTATATACACGGCTCCAACCATAGCGGCCAGGAACAGGATGCTGGATATTTCAAATGGAAGCACGAAGTCTGAAAACAACATCTTGCCCAAATTTTTCACCAAACCAATTCCTGCTGCTTCCGGCCCGCCCTTCACCATAAAATCTGATGCACCGCGCAGCGCTCCGGCGAGTGTTACCAAAATTAATCCTGCGGCAATGGCCCCGCTGATTTGCCATAATACCGGCTTTGCTGCTTCAGTTGCCTTGTTGAGGTTAAGCAACATGAGCACAAACAAGAACAAAACCATGATGGCTCCGGCATATACAATGAGGTTGACCACGGCGATGAACTGGGCGTTCAGCAAAACGTAATGCCCACTCAGCGCAAAGAAGGTCAGAATTAAACAGAGCACACTGTACACCGGATTTCGGGCTGTGATGGTTCCTAAAGCCATCAGGATGGCAATGAAGGAAAAAATGAAAAACGGAATCTGGTTCATCATGATTGTTGCTCAGGCGTCCTCCAGGATTGCCTTTTCGATACATCTATTCTTGCGTTCAACGGTTCCACCAGTTTGTCTTTTCCATAAATGAAATTGTCTCTGGTGGTTTCAACAGGAGTAATCACATCTGTGAGGAAAATGGCTTCCTTGGGACATGCTTCTTCGCATAGTCCGCAGAAGATGCAACGCAACTGGTTGATTTCATACACTGCGGCATATTTTTCTTCACGGTACAGGTGTTCCTCTCCTTTGTTGCGCTCGGCAGCGACCATGGTAATAGCCTCAGCAGGACAGGCTACTGCGCACAGGCCACAGGCCGTGCAACGTTCCCGTCCCTGATCATCGCGCTTGAGCACGTGTTTGCCTCGGTAAACGGGCGCGATTGGCCGCTGAACTTCAGGATATTGTACCGTAGCTTTCTTCTTAAAGAAATGGCTGATGGTGATAGCCATTCCTTTCAATATGGCAGGCAGGTAAATGCGTTCCATGAACGTCATTTCCTTATTGACTACCTGTTTGGATCTGTTGGTTAATGGTTGCATCATCAATGAGCATTAAAATGTTTGATTTCTCAAAAGCACAACTGCCGCAGTAATCAGCATATTTATGATGGCCAGTGGAATGAGCGATTTCCAGCCCAGGTGCATGAGTTGGTCGTAGCGGAAGCGTGGCAATGTCCAGCGAATCCACATGAACACAAAAATGAAGAAGAAAATCTTGGCGAACAATGCGATGAACTGCAACCATCCAAGCAGGGCGGGACTCTCAATCAAATCCATTCCGGGGAAATTGTAACCGCCGAAATACAAGGTTGCAATAACTGCCGAGGAAATAAACATGTTGATGTATTCCGCAAACAGATAGAAACCCAACTTCATACTGGAATATTCCGTGTGGTATCCTCCGATTAATTCACTTTCGCACTCGGGAAGGTCAAACGGTGCACGGTTGCATTCTGCCAGGGCACAAGTAAAAAATATGATAAATCCGATGGGCTGGTACCAAATGTTCCAGTTGATTCCGTGCTGTTGAGCGGCAATTTCTTTCAGGCTTAAAGTTCCGGTCATCATGACCACCGCAATAATGCTCAGCCCCATGGCCAGCTCGTAAGAAATCATCTGACTGCTGGCACGAATGGCGCCATACAGCGAGTATTTGTTGTTGGAAGCCCAACCTCCAATCATGATACCATAAACGCCCATGCTGACAAAACCAATGACATACAAAATCCCGATATCGATATCGGCAATTTGCATGTTTAAGGTGTAGCCAAATACATGAAGTTCAGTGCCCCACGGAATGGCAGCTCCGGTCATACACGCCGTAAACATGGCAATGCCCGGGCCCATGATGAACAACCATTTTTCAGAAGCTGCCGGAATCAGGTCTTCCTTGAAGAACATTTTTCCCGCATCCGCAATGGGCTGAAGCAATCCGAACACTCCTGCCCTGTTTGGACCTTGTCTGTCCTGAAGAAATGCGGCCACCTTACGTTCTGCGTAGGTGCTGTATGTGGCAATCAACAGGGTAATACCCAGAATCACCAATACCAGAATAGATTTTTCTATAAGCAGTGCAGCTTCCATATCAGGCTTTATTTAACAAAGGAGTATGTTCCGGAATGGGTTCGAAGTATTTATTGGCAGAAATAACGCTGTGCCGGTCAATCTTTCGTGGACCTTCAATGGTCCAGTCTGACATACTTTTCTTTTCGAAACGGCAGGTGTTGCAGATGAATTCTTTCACTTCACCATGCTCGTCTTTACGCGCCGTTACACGGTATATTTCATCGCCTACATTCCAGAGCACCGCTTTGCCACAACATTTGTCGCAAGACCTGTGGGCATCCAGTGGTTTGGTGTACCATACACGGCTTTTAAACCTGAACGTTTTATCAGTAAGTGCGCCCACCGGACAAACATCAATCACGTTTCCGCTGAAGTCGTTGTCGATGGCCTGCTCTATATAGGTGCTGATTTCTGCGGCATCTCCCCGCTTCATCACGCCGTGCACACGTTTACCGGTAATTTGATCGGCGGTGTACACGCAGCGATAACAAAGGATGCAGCGGGTCATGTGCAATTTAATGTATGGCCCGATGTCAATTTTATCGAAGGTGCGGCGTTCAAATTCATAACGCGTTTTGGCTGCACCATGGTCAAATGCAAGATCCTGAAGGTGACATTCACCCGCCTGGTCGCAAATAGGACAATCCAGCGGATGGTTGATGAGCAGAAATTCCACCACACCTTTTCTGGCTTCCAGGGTTCTGGGAGAAGTGGTGTTTTTCACTTCCATTCCGTCCATCACTGGTGTGGAACAGCTGGCCACCAGTTTGGGCATGGGGCGTGGGTCTTTCTCACTTCCTTTGCTTACTTCTACCAGACATGTTCTGCATTTGCCACCACTTCCTTTCAGAGAGCTGTAGTAGCACATTGCCGGAGGAACAATAGATCCACCGATCATGCGGGCTGCATTCAGGATGGTTGTGCCGTCCGGAACTTCAATGGAATGTCCATCTATAGTTACTTTAGCCATTAGCCTTTAATCTTTTATAAATCAAGCTGTTACGTTTGAAAAACTCTTCTCGGCAACCCGTCCGTAATTGCGTTGCATGGCCAACTTGGGTTCCCGAACATGCCATTCAAATTCTTCACGGAAGTGGCGAATCGCGCTGGCAACCGGCCAGGCAGCTGCATCTCCAAGCGGGCAAATGGTATTGCCTTCTATTTTCGCCTGAATATCCCACAGCAGATCAATGTCTTCCTGCTTGCCGTGACCGTATTCCAGTCTGTGCAATACTTTTTCCATCCAGCCGGTTCCTTCACGGCAGGGGCTGCATTGTCCGCAGCTTTCATGATGGTAGAAGCGGGTGAAATTCCAGGTATTTCTTACAATGCACTGATCTTCATCATACACAATGAAACCACCCGAACCAAGCATCGATCCTGTTTGGAATCCTCCGTCTGACAGGCTTTCATAGGTCATGAGGCGATCTTCACCAGCTGCTGTCTTGGTCACCAGAAAATGTGGAAGGATGGGCACAGATGAACCTCCGGGAACGCAGGCTTTCAGCTGCTTTCCGCCTTTGATCCCGCCGCAATATTCGTCGCTGTACAAAAATTCATCCACCGACAATCCGAGTTCAATCTCGTAAACTCCCGGATTATTGATATTTCCGCAGGCAGAAATCAGCTTTGTTCCCGTAGAGCGCCCAATGCCAATTTTTGCGTATTCGTCGCCGCCGTCGTTGACAATGGGAACTACCGCTGCGATGGTTTCTACATTGTTTACCACCGTTGGACAGCCCCAAAGTCCTTTAACTGCAGGAAACGGAGGTTTGATTCTTGGATTACCGCGTTTACCTTCAAGACTCTCGATGAGCGCAGTTTCTTCTCCGCAGATGTAAGCACCTGCGCCGGGGTTCACATACAGGTCGAGGTTGTAGCCGGAACCCTGAATATTCTTACCAAGCCATCCTGCCTGATAGGCTTCGGCGATCGCTTTTTCCAGAATATGCAGAATCCACATGTATTCTCCTCGAATGTAGATATACGATGTATTCGCGCCCAGTGCGTAACTGGAAACAATCATTCCTTCAATCAGCAGATGAGGAATGTGCTCCATGAGGTAGCGATCCTTGAAGGTTCCGGGTTCGCTTTCATCGGCGTTACACAGCAGATAACGCGGAACACCTTCTGGCTTCGCCAGGAAACTCCATTTCATTCCCGTAGGAAATCCTGCGCCACCGCGTCCGCGCAATCCCGATTTTTTTACTTCTTCAACAACGTCATCGGGAGACATTGATTTCAAAGCTTTCTCAACGGCCCTGTAGCCTCCTTCCCTGCGGTATACTTCATAAGAAGCTATTCCGGGAACACCGGCTTTATCAATCAGCAGCTTGCGTTTCATTGTGTGTCGGATTATTTTTTTAAGCCGAAGCCAACATCGTTCACTTTTCCGGAACGGGTATCTACCATCATCATCACGCCTTTACCGGCATAAATCAAACCTTTACCCATTAAATCTTCCCAAGTTATCGCGGGTGTTTTTGCCTTCACTTCAGCAATGCTGAGTGCTGCAGTTATCGGAGCATCTGCAATCAGCAGGGTGCCGGTGTAAGGTTTCAGTGGTTCACTGGCGCGAATGGATTTGCCCAGGAATACGCGGATGCTGGTGTTGCCGTCTGCATCTGCTTCCACCATCAGCCCAAGACTGTCGAACAGATACTGGGTACGGTTGGGATTTGACAATTGCCGGTTTGCACCGCCCAAGGCATTCAGGATGTCTGTTGTTTTTGATTTTGCTGTGAATACAGTTCCGTTCAATGTCCAGGATTTAGCCATCGGATTCAGCGCGATAGACATCTGCGCATGCGCGGTGGTGACAGCAAAAAAATATGTTGAAACACCCAGGAGTGTTAAGAAAAGACGGTTTTTCATCGGTTAGCTGCGATTAATTGATCTATTTTTTCCTCAGTGAGGTGTTCGTGGTAATGTTCACCCAATTGCAGCATGGGTGCATAACCACAGGCACCCAGGCATTCAACAGTTTTCAGGGTAAAGCGGCCATCGGCGGTTGTTTCACCGTCTTTGATGCCTAGCTTTTGTTCGATGTAGGCCACAATTCTCTCCGCGCCTTCAATCATGCAAGGACCTGTGCGACAAACTTCAAGCTTCACGGCACCTACAGGCTTGGTGTCGTACATGGAATAGAATGTAGCAACTTCATACACCTCAACAGGCTGGATATGCAGGATTCTGGCAACATAATCCATTACAGGAACCGACAGCCAGCCGAATTCTGCCTGCGCCAGATGAAGCACACGCAGCAGGGCACTTTTCTGTTTTCCTTCAGGATATTGGGCTGTAATGGTGCCAATCAGTTTGAGTGTTTCTGCACTAAATTGTGGTTGCGTTTCGGTATTCATAGCTTGATCAGGCATCTAATTCTCCTGCAATTACGTTCATGCTGCTCATGGTCAATACGGCGTCGCTCAGCAAACTGCCCTGGATCATTTCAGGATAAGCCTGATAGTAGATGAAACATGGCCTGCGGAAATGCAGACGGTAAGGTGTTCTGCCTCCGTCGCTGATGAGGTAATAACCCAATTCACCATTTCCTCCTTCTACCGCATGGTACACTTCTCCCGCAGGAATTGGTGTTTCGCCCATCACGATTTTGAAATGGTAGATGAGCGCTTCCATACTCTTGTACACCTCATCTTTTGGCGGCAGGTAATAATCCGGAACTTCTGTATAGTGTTTCCCTGCGGGCATGTTGTCCAGCGCCTGACGAATGATGCTCAGGCTTTCGCGGATTTCATGCTGGCGCACCATGAAGCGATCATAGGTATCGCCATCTTTACCTACCGGGATGATGAAATCAAAATCCTGATAGCTGCTGTAAGGATTCATGACGCGAACGTCGTAATCCACGCCGGTGGCGCGAAGATTCGGACCTGTAAAACCGTAGTTCAGGGCACGTTCAGCGGTAATGGGTCCGGCTTTGATGACGCGATCCATAAAAATCCTGTTACGGGTAATCAGGCTGTCGAATTCATCGAAGCGCTTGGGAAAGGTCTTCAGGAAGTCGTTCAGCTTGTGCTTGAAATCATCCGTAAAATCACGTTCAAATCCGCCGATACGTCCGATGTTCGTGGTAAGACGTGCGCCACAAACGGCTTCGAACATTTCATAGATGCGTTCGCGCTCCTGGAACATGTAGGTAAATCCGGTGAGTGCTCCAGTATCCACGCCAATTACGCTGTTGCACACCAGGTGGTCTGCAATGCGGGCAAGTTCCATGATGATTACACGCATGTAATCAACCCTTTTGGAAACTTCAATGCCGGCAAGCTTCTCCACGGTCATGTGCCAGCCCATGTTGTTGATGGGCGAAGAGCAATAGTTGAGGCGATCCGTGATGGGCGTAATCTGGTTGTAGGGCCTTCGTTCCGCCAGTTTTTCAAAAGCGCGGTGGATGTAGCCGATGGTTGGTTCAGCTTCTAAAATGCGCTCGCCGTCAACCTTCAGTACATTTTGAAAAACCCCGTGTGTGGCCGGGTGTGTAGGTCCAAGGTTCAGGATGGCTATTTCGCCATCGATGGTTTCCGAGCTGACCAGCTGGCCTCCGTTGCGTATGTTCAGTTCACTCATCTTCCGAAAAAGCGATCGTCTTTATCATTTCTGGTTTCGTCTTCCAGGGCATATTCTTTCCGCAGCGGGAAGTAATCCATGGAATCCATGTTGAGGATGCGGCGTAAGTCGGGATGGTTGAGGAACTTCACGCCAAAGAAGTCATAGGTTTCGCGTTCCATCCAGTTCGCAGCGCTGTAAACAGCGGTAGCTGAAGCAATTTCTGGCTTTTCGATGGGCAGGAATGCTTTCAGGCGCACGCGCAGATTGTGGATCAGGCTGTGGAGGTGATACACCACGGCAATTTCGCGACCGGCATCCTCCGGATAGTGCACTGCGCACAAATCGGTGAGGAAGTTCAGTTGCAGTTCCTGGTGTTTGTTCAGGAATTCAAGCACCTCAATAATTTTTGAAGGGTTTACTTCAATGGTAAGCAGACCATAAGGCTCAGATGCGGCAAGCACATCTGCGTCAAAAGACTGTCTGAGGGCTTCGATCACCTGTTGGTTTCCAATATTGCTCATGCGATCAGGTGAGGTTATAGCTTTCCAGCATGCGTTTATACTCTTCGGAATGACGCCTTCTCAAACTTTCGTTTTTCGCCAGTTCCTGAATTTTCATTACGCCTTCAATGATCTGCTCGGGTCTGGGCGGGCAACCGGGAACATAAACATCCACCGGAATGATTCGATCGATGCCCTGAAGCACACTGTATGTATCGAAAATGCCGCCACTGGAAGCACAGGCGCCAACGGATAAAACCCATTTAGGTTCAGCCATTTGGTCATAAACCTGTTTCAGTACAGGACCCATTTTTTTGGCAATGGTACCCATAACCATCAGCAAATCGGCCTGACGGGGTGAAAAGCTCAGTCGTTCGCTTCCGAAGCGTGCCAGGTCATAGTTGGAACCCATGGTGGCCATAAACTCAATTCCACAGCATGAAGTAGCAAAAGGCAAAGGCCACAGCGAGTTGGCCCTGGCCAATCCAATAACCTTGTCGAGGCTGGTTGCAAAGAAGCCCTGCCCTTCCAGACCTTCCGGTTTTTCTCCGATTTTTACCATAATGATGTTTTTGCTTTAGAAATGCTGCACAATCACTTTTCCCATTCCAGCGCGCCCCGTTTTTTAACGTAGAAGAATCCTACGAGGAAGAAGGCCACGAACATAAGCACGGCAAAAAAACCTTCCCAACCCATTTCTTTCATGTTTACGGCGTAAGGATAAAAGAAAATCACCTCAACGTCGAACAACACGAATAAAATGGCGGTGAGGAAATACTTCACCGAAACGGGAAAACGTGCATTCCCGGTTGACTCGATACCACACTCGAAATTCTCCTGTTTTGCTGCGGTTTTCCTTGATGGTCCAATCAGATGGGTCAACACAAGTACCAACACCACAAAACCTAAGGCTGCGGCTAATTGCAAAACAACGGGCAGGTAACTGGATGGATTCATGATTTGCGGCGAAAATAATACAAGCCAAGGGCACAAATGGTTTTCCGTGAGAATATTTGTTTGTCCTTTTTTGGTGACATGAATCACCTGCTGTTGTGTCAGAAAAAAATTGGATGCGCTGCCATTAGTTTTGTGTTTCAAAAAACGACTTATGATCCAAAGACTTTTACTCAGCTTATTCTGTGGCGCTGCAGCAGTGCTGTTCATGAACAGTTCGAATGGTGCAGGTGCTTCACAAAATGCCGACCGTACCGGTAGCCCGGTGTCCAGTGGAACTTGCAACAACTGTCATTCCGGAGGCGCTGTTACTCCTACGTTAACCGTTGGTTTGTTCGACGGGCTGTTGCCTGTAACCGTGTACACTCCCGGGAAAAGCTACACATTACGTATTTCGTTGCTCGGTTTGGGGTATAGCCGTTTTGGTTTTCAGGCTGTGGCGCTCGGTGCCGGGAATGTAAATGCAGGAAGTCTGACTGCCAGCGGAACCAATACCCGCGTGCTTACCTTAAATAATCGGGTTTATGGTGAACATACCAGCCCAAGCAATACCGGACTTTTTGAATTGAACTGGAAAGCACCTGAGCCAGGTGCCGGTACCGTAACCTTTTACACCGCCGG
The DNA here is from genome assembly GCA_039796915.1 of Bacteroidota bacterium. Taxonomy (GTDB): domain Bacteria; phylum Bacteroidota; class Bacteroidia; order NS11-12g; family UBA955; genus REEB481. The sequence continues at coordinate 10,865 of JBDKIU010000214.1, forward strand.
TTTAGGCGCTGCAAATCCGGTTGGCGATAATGGTGATAAAGGCAACACCAAAAGCTTCAGCATCCTGGAAGGTGCCAGTATGGATGCAACAACTCCCGTGCAGTCATCCTTGACCTTCGGTCCCAATCCGGTTCGTGCCACCCTGTATTTCTTCAACAGTCCACTGCGCCAGATTTCCATATTCAACATGAAGGGCGAGCTGGTCTTCCAACATGAAGCTGCAACCAATGCCCTGAATCTTGAATTGCTTCCACAAGGCGTTTATCTGCTAAGCGGAAGCGACGGTTCCGGAACGTCACACCACCTGCGCTTTATCAAGGCATAATAAACCAGAAAAGAAAAAGCCCCGTTCCAAACGGGGCTTTTTCTTTCGTATCAGTTGCCGCGCAATTCTTTTTTACGCAGCGCGATGTTTCTGTAATGTTCATCGGCGCCTTCAGAAAACCTGTGAAAACCACTTCCATCACCTTTTGCCACGAAGAACAAATATGGATGTGCTGCCGGTTTCAATACACTTTCAATCGACTGAACGGAGCTCACACAAATAGGCCCGGGTGGTAAACCGTAGTTTTGGTATGTGTTGTAAGGTGATTCCACTTCAAGATCCTTAAAGTATAAGGCACGCCATGCTCCGATGGCAAAGTTGACCGTTGGATCCGCCTGTAGCTTCATTCCTTTTTTCAAGCGATTCAGGTAAACGCCGGCAATGATGGGACGTTCCGCACCCTGCTGCGATTCTTTTTCAACAATGGAAGCCAACGTGTAAACACGCACAGCAGAATCCATGTTTATGCCATGCGCGTTCCAGAAGCTCACGGACTTTTGCGCAAATCGTTTCAGCATTTCTTCGGCGGTGCCGGCATAATACATATTATAGGTATCTGGAATGAATAGCGTCAGCAACCCTTGTTCATGTACCGAAAAACTATCCAGCAGCGAAGAATTCTGAAATACCCTGACCCAATCTTCCTTTTCAGGTTCCAGCTTTGAAGTCAAGTAGCTGATGAGCTGCTCTTGCGACCATCCGGAGCGGATGACCACATTTACGGTTTGTCTTTTGTTCTTGTTGAGCAGGCGCACCAGGTCGAAAATGCTCATTCCTTTTTCTACCTGAACTTTCACGGCATTGGGCTTTCGATAACCCATAAAATAAGCAGCTCCCTTAAAGAACCAACCATATTTCATCCCAAATTTGCGATGCAGCAATTCCGCTACTTTGGCTGTACTGCTGCCTCTGGAAATATGTAAGGATCCTGAGGTGGCAATTTGTGGCGAAAAGAAGAAATACGCCGCGGCCCCCATGAACAACAAGAGCAACAAAGCCGACCATCTGATCCACTTAAATGAACCTTTCACAGGCTTCAAAGAAACACATTATTCAGCAGGCTTTGTATTTTAGATTTGCTTCATGAAGCTGGCACTGATCGGTTATGGAAAGATGGGAAAAGCCATTGAGGCAATCGCAATTTCACGGGGTCATGAAATTTGTGCGCGTTACACCAGTGCCCATCCCCTCACGGAAGGAAATCTGGTTCACGCCGATGTGGCCATTGAATTCAGCACACCTGAACTGGCCACCAGACACATGCGTATTTGTCTTGAGGCAGGTATGCCTGTAGTCACCGGAACCACCGGCTGGTATAACGCGTTTGATGAAATGCAGGCTTTATCCCAAGCCTGCGGCACGGCGTTGTTCACCGCCAGCAACTTCAGTCTGGGAGTGAACATCTTCTTCGCCATCAATGAACAGCTGGCGCGCATCATGGCGCAACATCAGGATTACAAAGTTTCTATTTCAGAAGTGCATCATGTGCACAAAAAGGATGCGCCCAGCGGTACAGCCATCAGTCTTGCCACACAAATTCTGGAACAGATGCCACACCTGAAATCCTGGAGCCTGGGAACACCTGAACAGGTTTCATCATCCACATTGCCGATTGAAAGCATCAGAATGGACGAGGTTCCCGGCACACACGATGTGGTTTACCATTCAGCCGTTGACACCATTTCTATCAAACATACGGCGCACGACCGGAGCGGCTTCGCCCTCGGCGCTGTTTTGGCGGCCGAATTCCTGCGGGGAAAACAAGGCGTTTACGGAATGAAAGATTTGCTGCAATTTTGAAACAGCATGGAAGTACAGAATCTTAACCTTTTTATTTCGATTGCGCTGGTCTTGTACGGCCTGAGCAGAACCGGTCTGTTTTTTCTTTTCAAGAAAGCTGGTGTTCAGGGTTGGTTGGCCTTTGTACCTGTGCTCAGCTGGTGGCACTGGCTGAAAATCGTAAACCGACCCTGGTATTATTTGATTTACCTGATGATTCCGGCGGTGAATGTAATTGCAGGATTTACCATCAGCATAGACCTGATGCGCAGCTTCGGACAGTTTAAGTTCTGGCAGCAATGTCTGGGTGTTCTGTTTCCTTTCTTTTACTGGCCGTATATAGGCAGCCGAAAGGAAGTCGTGTATTTGGGCGCCAGCCACAGTGATGCATTCAAACAGAAATACATGCCGACCAAAAACGGCCCCATGCGCGAATGGGCAGATGCGCTGTTCTTTGCGGTATATGTGGCCGGAATGATTCGCGGCTTGTATGTAGAAGCTTATAAAATTCCCACGCCCAGTATGGAAGGCAACCTCATGGTTGGTGATTTCCTTTTTGTGAGCCGCATGGATTATGGTGTACGTATTCCCATGACTCCGGTGGCCATTCCGCTGGCCCATCAGGATTTGCTTGGAATGAAGGCTTACAGCACCATCGTCCAGCTGCCGTATATGCGTTTGCCCGGTTGGAGATCGGTGAAAAACAACGATCCGGTGGTGTTTAATTATCCGATGGACGAAGAACACCCGATCGACAAACAACAGAATTACATCAAGCGCTGCCTCGGCATTCCCGGTGACAGCCTGCAAATCATCAAACGCGAGGTGTGGATCAACGGGAAAGTCCTGCCTGCTTCTGAAAAAAACCAATACAGCTATTTCTTCAGACTGAAAGAACCGTTAACACAGCCGTTGGTGGATGCTTATGCCCTTTATGACATTTACCCAAACACCGACAGACCTCAGGGTTTTGAATATGTGTTTCATCTGAACAGTGAACAATATGAACGGTTTAAAAATGACCCGGTAGTAGATACCTGCTTCATGCAACCCAAAGTTGGCAGTGTTGATTTATTCCCTCAAAAACCGGAACTGTTCAGCTGGACTTTAGATGATTTTGGGCCGGTATTCATTCCGAAGAAAGGTGCAACCATCGCGCTTACACCTCGGAACTTCTATCTGTATGAGCGTGTGATTCGCGTGTATGAGCAACATCCGGAATACGAATTGAGTCCCGATGGCAGCAAAGTGTTGATCAATGGCAGCGAAGAAGCCAAAACCTACACCTTTGAGCAGAACTATTACTGGATGATGGGCGACAACCGCCACAACTCGCTCGACAGTCGTTATTGGGGCTTTGTTCCTGAAACGAACATCGTAGGTCCTCCACTGTTCGTATTTTTCAGCATCAAAGAGCGCAGAATCCTGAATCCGGAGGCGCGGTCTTTTGATGAATGGCTGATGAGTGGATTTGGCGGCATACGCTGGAACCGCATGTTCATGCCCATCCGGTAAGCTCGTTCAACGGATGGTATCGCGCTGCACCTGATAACCGGAGCAGATGCCCAAACCGTTTTTCACATTGGAGAATACGAATACCGGCTCCTGAAACAGGTTGGACCCCGTGTTCTGATACCTGCTCAAACTGGTCACGTACAGGTAATAATCTTTGGAAAGATGTTCCTTGAGCACCATAAATTTTGGTGAATCCTGGCCGTATCCAAAGGGTGTTTTGAAGAATACATCCCTCCTGTTGCCGTTGAAGGTAGCGTCGCTGAATACTACGCCGCCATCGATGTTGCTGGCAAACTGATTCACCAGCGGATCTTCTGAATCAACAGGCAATTCCACAAAGTCATCCAAAACGCGCTCGTAGTAAAACAGTTTGATGCGGTAATAATTCTCAACGGCGCCTTCATCGAGCATGCGCACAGTGATTTGTCCGATAGGAAATCCTGCGGTGTCCAGATACACGGAATCTTTGAATGTGGAAACACCAAACCTGCCCGGAGCCGGCAGTTTTGCTTCTGCCTCCACAGAAACATAGCCTGGCGCCTCCACCAAAATACGGTACAGTTTTCCCGCTTGCGGCACCAATGGCGCTGCATAATTTTTATTAAATCCGTTGTAGATGAGCGGCGCCTGCAAAACACCGTCAACAAACAGACTCACCTTGGCATTCTCTATATACTGAGGATTCCCGGCAGACGCAAAAGGCACACTGGCACTTACCGAAACGGTGAGCTGTTCATTGTTGTTCAGCAGCGCATTGACCACCAGTTTGGGGTTGTAACTGTTGAATTCAAACTGCAGGTCTCGTTCACAGGAAGTGAAACAACACAGGATCAGCAGCCAAAGGAAATAGCGGTATCTCATATCAGAATTTATAGGAATAGCTTAACACAGGAAGCAAACGAAAAAATGCAACACCAACCACTTTGGGCGGCTGTGAGGTATTGTCGATGTCCACGAGAAACGGGTTGAAGCGATTGTACACGTTGTACACGCTGAAATTCCAGTATTGTTTGGTTTTCGAAAAGCGATTTTCAGGATTGATCAACTTGTTCACGCCTACATCCAGCCTGTGGTACAGCGGCATCCGCTGCGCGTTCTTGGCTACATAATCGTTCACCATGGTTCCGTCGGCAGCCAAGTATCTGCCCTGCGGAAGGGTAATCGCATTGCCACTTTGCAGCACAAAGGTTGAAGAAAGTTCCCAGGCCTTGTTGATTTTATAAATACACACGGCGGTGGCGTGATGCCTTCTGTCCCAGCGGAAGAAATAACGCTGTCCGAAATTCACTTCCGGAATTTGGCGCTCAGACCAGCTTAACGTGTAGGCCAGCCAGCCATTGAGCTTGCCGGTTCTTTTCTGCAGCATCACTTCCGTGCCGTACATCCAGCCTTTGCCGATGCGCACTTTATCTTCCCAATGCACCTGAACGTCAAACAGGTCCGTTCCCTCGGCGTAATCCACAATGTAATTCATCCATTTATAATAGCCTTCCCAACTGAATTCAATGCCATACTTCCAGGGCTGGTTGATGCCCAGCGCAAGCTGCTGCGCCCTTTGGGGACGAATGCGCGCCGTGGCGGGAAACCAGAGATCCCAGGGAAGTCCGCCTGTGCTGTTGGTAAGCAGGTGAATAGGCTGGTTCATCATTGCGTAGGATAATTTCACCGCCAGGTTGTTTTGCATGAGCTGCCTGAACGACAAACGTGGTTCTGGCATGAATCGAAATTTGGAACCGGCCAGGTAATTTGCCAGCCGGAGGCCGGCATTCAGACTCAATCCTCTGGAGATGGTTCGTTCGTGTTCTCCATAAACCGCAGCCTCCAGGGCATTGTAGTTTCCGGAAGGACTGATGCTGGTATCCACGGATGGGAATCCGGTTCCACTCAGGCTGAACTTAAA
>JBDKIU010000215.1:0-5461 GCA_039796915.1 Bacteroidota bacterium
GCGATGCACCCTGGGCAGAAGAACGTTTGTGCGCGCACCGCATGCACGGCGCCTATGCTTACCGCACCTTGCTAAAGACCGCCGGAACCATAGCTTTGGGCACCGATTTCCCCGTTGAACAGGTCAATCCGCTTGCGACTTATCTGGCGGCGGTCTTCAGAAACAGTGCCGACGGAAGTGTGCAGCATTTCCGCAAGGAAGAAGCGCTGAGTCCGGAGGATTGTATCAAAGGAATGACTGAATGGGCCTGGCAGGCTTCTGATTTAAAGCTGCGTGGCGGAAAGATTGCGCCCGGATATCAGGCCGATCTGGTGTTTCTTGACCGCAATCTTGTTCGGCTGAAAGCACACGAAGTGCTGCAAACCAAAGTGCTGGATGCCATGACCGCCGGCGTCATCCGAACCATCCATCTTGAAGAGGTTAAAGCTCCAACAGGGAAGTCCCGCTGATGCCAATCACACGTTCGCCTGCTTCTTGTTTTTGGCAGGGATGCAAACCTGTGAGCGCCCCGAACGCGGGTAAAATCAACAGATTTCGCCTGATGTAAAAGCAGGGCAGTATCATGCGGTCGCGTGCTTTGCTGCGCAAAGCGTATCCCGGATGCACATGTCCGCAGATGCCGGGAACTGTGGCCGTAAGTTCGTCTGAAGGTGGATGGTGAAACAAACCCAGGCCATCCATGTTCGTTCCCTCTGCCATGCAAGTCAGGCCGGCATCGAGGTAGTGCTGTTTGTCCAGAATGTCGTGGTTGCCCGGAACCAGAAGCCATTGTACCTGCGGAAATGATTGAAAAAACAATGCCGCTTCCTTCCAGGATTGGTTGTAGGTGCTGTGGAATAAATCGCCCAAAAACACCACCCGTTCAGGTTCAAAATGTGTGAGCATCTGCTGCAGGTTTTGGTAATCGCGCAGATGTGCCATCTGAGGCAGGGGCAGGGCATGTTTCCGGAAATGTGCCGCCTTGCCCAGATGCAGGTCAGCCAGAAACAAGGTTTTTGTGGCAGGCCGGAATACGCATTTCATACCCGACAGCAACAATGGCTGTCCGCCAAGTTCCAACGCCATAACCTCGCCCAACATCGGCGCAAATTTGCAGCAGCTTGCCTGTAAATTCGCATCATGGGTGCAGCACAGTTTCATATTCCGCAACGTGCCATTGAGATTGGCGTTCTGCTGGCTACACTGTTGTTGATCTTATTGGCGCGCAGGGCAGTGCTTCACCTGTACTATCGCCGGAAAGGCAACAAGAACCGCGACAATTTCGTGGTAACCATCAATCAGCTCAGCCTGATTATTGGCGGATTGTTGCTGTTTTTTGGCATCCTGAAACTCATGCACATCAGCATCCGTGAGTTTTTTACATCGCTTACCATTTTTGCCGCGGCCCTCGCCCTGATTTTTAAGGATTACGTGAGTAATGCACTGAATGGAATGATTTTGATGTTCAGTGATGTGTACAGCATTGGTGACTGGGTAAGGATAGGCCAGCATAAAGGCAAAATCCAGAACATCAACCTGCTGAACGTGCAATTGCTGGATGACGATGACGATTTGGTGATCATCCCCAACAACCTGGTATTGCAGGTAAGCACTGTAAACTACAGCAAGAATCCGGGTCGCTTTGTCAGTTTGGAATTCGAGCTGGACAGCGGACAGATCATGCCGCTGGATCAACTGGAAGCGCGCCTGCAGCATGCTATAGGCGGCGAGCCGCTGATTAAGGAAGGAACCGCGCAGCTGCGTGCGGAAGAGTTCGCCAAAGGACACATGCTGTTGCGATTCAGGTTCGAAATGTTGCGTTACGATAAAGTTGCCGAGCGCAGAATCAAGCAACTTTTATGGCTGCGCATCAGCGAATGCACCGCCCGGAATGAAATCTAAAAAAACACTTGACAACCCAAGGGTGAAGGCAATAATTTTGACAGCATAAATAGGCAAGGCACTGCATGTCGAAACAGGAGAAGAAAAGAATGGTGATTGACTACAAGAATCTCACAGATGAGATGCTTGCGCTGCTGGATGAACAATATCCAACAGGGTTCAACGGCCATTACACGAAGTTCCCGAATTCAAAAGGTGAAATCATCTCCGCCGTGCGTCTGGAAACCGATGACACCATCTATCTGGTGAAAATCAGTGCGCAGATGAAACAAATCCTCACGGAGGCGGAAATGGATGAGATGATCAAACCCAATGAAAAGGACTTAGAGGAAGAAGAGGAAGGTGGGTCTGACGAGGAGGAAGAATCAGATTCCGGTTCGCGGAATGCAGATGCCGACGAAGAGTAAATTCTGAAAACCCTTAGGGTTTGAGTTTGTTACTTGAGGGTGAATTTCGCCCTCACCAGGGACATATCAGTAGCCGTTCGGGTTATTTACCGGGAACTTGAAAGTACGCCGTTTGCAGATCAATACATCTGGGCGTATGAAGTCACCATAGAAAACCGCAGTTCCGATACGGTACAATTGCTCAGCCGCAAGTGGGAAATCCGTGAATGGAACGGCCATACAAGAATCGTGATTGGCGATGGTGTGGTAGGTAAACAGCCTGTCCTGATTCCGGGATCTTCCTATCAATATGTTTCCGGATGCAAGCTGGCATCGGCCTATGGCATCATGGGCGGTTACTACATCTTCGAAAACAAGGAACTCGGCACCTGTTTCGAGGTGAAAATTCCGGATTTCAGGCTGGAAGTTCCTTTCTTGCTCAACTGAACCTCATGAACCGCTTCCCGGTGTTTTGCCGTTGATGGCCACCACGTCAGAGTTCGAAATGGTGTATCGGTATTCATAACAATAATAAACCTGCTTGTCGGCAAACACATGTTCAATGCGGGTGTGGTAGGCAAAATCAAATCCATTGGCCTGCAACTCGCCGCGTTCAATGGATGTCTGACCGTCCCGATAGAATCGATCCAAAATTCTTCGGTTGCGCCGCAGGATGTTGTTTACATTCCTGACGTAGTTGTTCGCATCGCAGTTTTGCCGGTTGTGATACTGATTCCGACAGCCATCATCACAAAATAACTTATCGGAGCGGCCATGAAAAGCGCGGCCACATTCTTTACAAAAGCGTTTAAAAATAGATTCCATAATAAGTAAACCATAAAAAAGCTGAAGAATAACAATGAACTACGCACAATAATAACAAAGCCCTTCAGATTTCCAAAGGGCTTTGTTTGCGTAGTATAGCTGTGGCAGGGCTTAGCCGCCGATGCCGTTCATCGCCGGGCGCGTAGGCGTCTGAGGCAGTTCTGCTGGCGCGGCGTTCCCGGGTTGCCCGGGCCTGGTGTTTTCAGGGCTGCCGGCCGGACGTGTCTGGTTGCTTGCCGGCGCAGGATTAGCTGCTGGTTGGCGAACCGTAGTTCCGGAAGCCGGACGTGTCTGGTTGTTTGCCGGCGCAGGATTCGCTGCTGGTTGGCGAACCGTAGTTCCGGAAGCCGGACGTGTCTGGTTGCTTGCCGGTGCGGGATTAGCTGCCGGCTGACGAACCGTAGTGCCTGAAGTCGGTCTTGGATTTTCGCTGCGGTTCCGTGCTGCTTCTTCGCTGACCCTCCGCAGCAATTCTGCAGCCTGGCCCAAACGTTGTCCTGTTGGTGCCTGTGGTCTTTGCATTCCCTGGCCCTGGCCGCCGCCGTTTTGATTGCCCTGACAAGCTTCCAACTGCGTTTCAAGTGAAGAAATCCTGGCCTTCAGTGCATTCACCTGTGCGTCCAGCTCGCGCACCTTGTCGCGGTTGTTGTTGTTCTGCGCACGCAGGGCATCGTATTCCTGCTTCAACAAATTCAGCTGATCTTGTGCATCGCTATTGTCTGCGGCTTTTATCTTGGCTTCCAATTCGCTGTTGGCTTGCTTCAGACGGGCATTCTCGCCTTCCAGTTGTGCGGCTTTGGCGTTCAGTTCCGCATTTTTCTGCTTCAGTTGAACAATTTCCGCTTCCAGTTTTGCGGCTGCTTCTCCATCGCAGTTCTTCAGCTTGTTTTCCAGATCAGCAATTTGCGTTTTCAGCTTGCTATTCTCGCTCATCGCATACTGATACTCTGCCTTGATGGATTTGTTTTGGTTTTCCAGGTCGGCATTTTTCTGTTTCAGCGCAGCCAGTTCATCGGTGCAATCCTGGGTAGCGGCAACCTTTTGTTCCAGTTCGGAAACCTTGGCCTTCAGGGTGCTGTTGTCTGATTTCAGCTTGTTGATTTCCGCAGTGAGCGTAGAAGCCGCGTCGGTGGATTTGCACTTCTGCAGTTCGGCTTCGAGTACGGCGATTTTGTTCACCTGGTCGCTGTTTTCCTTCTTCAGCTTGTTGACTTCCGCCGTGAGCGTAGAAGAAGCGTCGGTGGATTTGCACTTCTGCAATTCGGCTTCGAGTGCGGCGATTTTATTCACCTGGTCGCTGTTTTCCTTCTTCAGCTTATTGATTTCCGCAGTGAGTGTGGAAGAAGCGCCTTTCTCTTTGGAAAGTTCAGCTTCCAGCACGGCCACCCGTGTTTTGCAATCGTCACTTTCCTTCTTCAGTCGGTTCACTTCGGCGGTAATGGCTGCGGAAGCTCCTTCGCTCTTGCACTTCTGCAGTTCAGCTTCCAGCACCGCAATCTTTTGTTGTTGCTCAGCAAGCTGTTTTTTCAGTCCGTTCACCTCAGCAGTAATTGTTGCATTGGCCGCCTTTTCTTTATTCAGATCGTTTTCCAGCTGTGCATTTTTTGCGCGCAGCAAGTCGTTGTCTGATTTCAGTTTGTTCACATCAGCGGTAATCGTACTGCTGCCACCGCTGCCTGCTTTGCATTGGGCCAGTTGACCTTCCAGCGTGCTAACACGCGCCTTCAGGGTGGCCACCTCGTTTTTCAGGTTGTCGTTTTCGGTTTTTGTTTTCACCACCTCTGCAGAAACCGTGCTGCCGGCTTTGCACTGCGCCAGCTGACTTTCGAGGCTGGAAACTTTTCCTTTCAGGGAATTCACTTCGGCGGTGAGCACGGAATTGTTTTCACCACACTTGGTAAGGTCTTGTTGCAGTTTGGCATTGGCAGTCTTCAGGTTGTCGTTTTCGGTTTTCAGGCGATTTACTTCTGCATTCACGGTGCTGCCCGTACCTGTTTTGCATTGATTCAGCTGGCTGTTGAGGCTGATTTTATCCTGATTCAGCGCATTCACCTGAGCCTGCAGGCGCGCACTGCGGTCTTGTTCCTGCTGCAGTTTTCCGCTGACAATGGCCAGTTCCTCGCAGCAATTGCCGGAATTTTTCGGCTGTTGGTTTTCTTTGGCGATGACCGCAGCTTCACGGCGTTTCAGTTCTTCCTCTTTCTTCAGCAGGTCCTGCTCTTTCTTTTTCACCTCAGCGCTGATGGTGCTGCTGTTTTTGGTGATATAAACCGTGTCGCGCTTGATGTTCTCGATGCTTACCGTGTCGCGAATCACGATGGTATCTTTCTGAATGGTTTTTACCGAATCAACGGTTTTGCGCACAGAAT
>JBDKIU010000216.1:0-10074 GCA_039796915.1 Bacteroidota bacterium
CGGGGCAGGAACATCGCTTTTTGCCATGAAAAACTTCAAACGCATACTCTCGCTGCTGGTACTGAGTGCAGCGCCTTTCTTCCTCCAGCAATGTTGTCGCGAAGAACGCCGCGATTACACCTTGGCCAACCTCTTTCCAAGGCTGGTTGATTCCTTCAGTTTTGCCAGCGAGCCGCAAGGCAACATCATGGATTTTGGAAGTCATGCATTCAGGGTGCAGCATCACTTTCGCTATGCAAGCCTGCATCAATATGGAGGTGCTTCGCTCATGGCCCTTACCCTGAATTGCCCCACCTATTACCGCAGCCTGGCAGCCGTCAATAGTTTGAACATCAGGGCTGGGTCATCGGTGTTCTCCGGCGTTCAGCCCGGCGACAGCCTTCAGCAATTCTGTGAGTTTCGTTTGCTGGAAGATCAGATCACCAAAGGGCCTGCCGATGAACATTGGGGTTCTGTGGAGCAACTTTTGCGAAACCTCAACGCACGGATGCGTTCCGGCGCCACCACCGCCAGTTCCACGGGTCAGCCCAGGCTCGATTTTGTTTTTCGCTTCAAACAAAAACCCTTAGCAGGCTGGCAGTCCATTCATCTGGAGTTGAACCTGAGCAATGGGGAAACGGTGACAGGCGATGCCTACGAATTTCAATTGCGGTAAGATTCTCACGAGAACAATGAAACAGGCCACAGCGGATTAATCCTTCTGCGCGCCTTACATCTGTTGCTCTTTGCCGGAAGCCGGAATCCTAGCCGGCATAACGCCTCAGGCGTTCCAGCACGGTTTCAAAATCTTCGGGAAGCGGCGCTTCGAAATAGTGTTCTTTTCCGGTGTTTGGATGGATGAAACCCAAACCTGCGGCATGCAGCGCCTGGCCGTGCAAGAGCGAAAGGTTGTGTTCCATGAACTGTTTGAATTTGGCCAGATGGCTGTGGCGCAATACCTGATCTCCGCCATATAAAGGATCGTTGAACAGCGGGTGTTTCAGCCAGGACATGTGCACACGGATTTGATGGGTGCGCCCGGTTTCCAGCTGTAGTTTGAGCAACGTTGCGTGGCCAAAACGCTCCAGCACTTCGTAATGCGTAACGGCCCATTTGCCATTTTCTTCGTTGCCGGTATTCACATAGCGCCGGCGGTCTTTGGTGTCGCGGGTAAGAAAGCCCGTAACCGTGCCTTTGTCTGCTTCCACATCGCCCCACACCAATCCGATGTAATGGCGTTGGATGCTGTGTCGGTAGAACTGTGCGGCCAGGGCGCTGAGCGCTTCTTCGGTTTTTGCTACCACCAAAAGTCCGCTGGTGTCTTTGTCGATGCGGTGCACCAGTCCGGGGCGGTGGCCTGCCAGCTGAGGCAGGTTCTGGAAATAATACACCAGGCCGTTGACCAGTGTTCCGTGGTAGTTGTTGTAGCCGGGATGCACCACCATGCCGTCGGGTTTATTCAGTACCAGCAGCTGCTCGTCTTCATACACAATATTCAGCGGGATCGGCTCGGGCAGCACTTCTGTATCGCGCGGCGGGTCGGGCAGCACGATGCTGATCACGTCGTGGGGTTTGACGCGGTAGTTGCTTTTCACCGCTTTCCCCTGCACCAGAATGGAACCCGCTTCCGCGGCAGCCTGGATGCGGGTGCGGCTGGCATTGGCAATTTTATGCATCAGCCATTTGTCGATGCGCATCAGCTCCTGGCCGGGATCGGCGGTGAAGCGGAAATGTTCGTAGAACTCCTGCTCGTCGCTATCGGGAAGTATGGGGTCGCTCAAGGATTGCAAAGCTACATCAGGCCTCATTCAAAGCTGATGCCTTCCAGAAATTGCAGCGTATCCGGATTCAGCGGAGCGGGAAAAAATGCCTGACAAGCTTCTGTAGTCTGTGTGCTGGTTCGGTCCATCAGATTCCAGCGCAAGCAGGAGCCTCTGGCATCGGCACTGAACAGGATTCCGTCTTGTTCGGCATGCCGAAACAGGAAGTGCTGCTGCCACCAGCCGCTGAATGCCTTGTGCGGTTTCCAGCCTGAGTCGGGATGCCTGAGTTGGTTCATCAGGCGGGTGAATTGCTCCTGAGACCCAAACACGCGGATGCAGGCGCTTGCGCTGTCGCACAGGATGAGCTGCACACTGTGCGGATGCTGTGTTCTGAATGCGGCAGCACTTGCTTCGCATTGGCGGCGCAGTGTTTCAACATCCGGATGGGCAACCAGAATCAACCCTTTGGCCTCTGCCAGGGCGGGAAGTGCCGGCTTTTGTTCTGAAGCACAGGCAGCTGCGGACAACAAGACCACGAACCATGTCACAATCCGCCACCGGCCACGCGCATTTCCCGGGGCCGCATGAGCAGCACAGGCACTGAATGCTGACGGATCAGCCATTCTGCATCCGGCGTGGACAGCAAACCCGTGGTTTCCGTTTCCGTCATCATGGATACGATGTTTGCCTGCAGCGTGGCGGCTTGTTCCTGGAGAAAAGCGGCTGGTTTTACCCTGATGTTGCTGCTGCATGAGGCTTTAATGCCGTGTTCCGTGAAATACCGGAGCGCGTGGTTGCAAAATACGTCCAGATGATGTTCCGATTCGGAGTCTTTTTCACTGCTGGCACCTGTAATGGCTACCTGCGTATGGCAGGCTTTTGCAATGGCCGCAGAGATGCCAAGCGTTTGCCGTGTTTCCGGACTGGTGTCCAGATGTACCAACATTCGAAGCAACGTGGGCGATTCCAGTGTTTCAGGCACAGCCAGAACAGGCGTATCCTGTAGGGAAGCCAGGCGAAAGGCAAGGCTTTTTTGCAGGAATCCAATCTGGCCTTCAGGTTCGGTGCCGGTAACGAGTAAATCCGCATGAATGTCTTTTTGACATTGGAGGAGTTCTTTCAGTCCTTTACCTGCACAGCTGTGAAACACGGGATTTCCGGCGCCCTGTTTTCGCACTGCTTCCAGAACCTGTTCCTGACCCGGGCTGTCGTTGTGCAGCAGTATGTGCAGTTCCGTTCCGCAGCGACGTGAAAGGTAAGCCCCCAGCGCGATGGCGCTTTGGGTAGAAGGATGATGGTTGCAGGTAATGAGGATTTTGGTAAGTGTTTTTTCCATAGGCGGTGTTGGTTGGCTTAAATCAAATATATGCAGCACATAATAAATTACAATGAAATGACAAAACAGATTACACAAATCGGACAAAGGGTTTAATTACGAGCGGTTTTGGGTTGATGTGCGCGGGTGCCGGCTGGGGTCAAAGCAAACGCTTTGATGTATGTTTGCGGGAAAGTTGAAATCATGGTCATCAACCACGAATACGCGCTCGATCACTTTTCCGCACAGATAGATTATGTCCTTCAGCAGTATGCTCCGCACGGATATACCGCTTCTTCGTTCCAGCATGTAGTTATTGGAGGTTTGGGCGGATCAGGAATTGGTGGCAGGCTGAGCAGGCTGGTTTTTCAGTCGGAAGGAAGCATTCCGGTGGAAGTATTCAGTGAATATGCCCTGCCGGCTTATGCCAACAACAAAACGCTGGTGGTTTTGTGCTCGTACAGCGGAAATACAGAAGAAACCCTGGCCATGTTCGAAGACGCGCAAAAGCGCGGTTGTACCATCATTTGTGTTGCGGCAGGCGGAACGCTCAAGGATTGGGCACACCGCGACGGCCTGAAGTTCTACCAGATTGAAAATGGTTTCCAGCCTCGTATGGCCTTGGGTTATGGCTTCAGCTTTCAGCTGTTGATATTGGGCGAATTGTTTGGCATGGATATGTCTGCCAGGTTGCGCAGCATCAGCGAAAAGCTGCAAACCGAACAAGATGTACTCAAAACCAAAGCCAGCGCGATGTTTGACTTCTTCAAAGAAAGCATTGCACAGAAGTTCGTGGTGGTTTGTGATATGGTATTTGAGGCAGCAGCCGTGCGGTTTTGTCAGCAGATTCAAGAAAATGCCAAAGGAGAAGCTTTTGTAAACGTGCTTCCCGAGGCCAACCACAATGTGATTGAAAGCTATTACGAACGCAGAGATACCAACTTCATCCTGCTGAACAGTGGCGTGAATGATCGCACCAACATCCGATTTGATTTTCTGAAGGGAATTCTGACCGAACAACACAACAAAGTGTACACCTACAACAGCGGGGAATTCAACCTCTGGGCGCTGTTTGAGTTTATCTATGTAACCGACTGGCTGAGCATTTATGCTTCTAATGCCAAGGGCGTGAACAACATGGAAGTAGGAATCATCATGCGTCTCAAAAAGCATTTAGAACAGGCATAACATGAAACTGGTCAGCTTCAACAGCCACAACGGCGAGGAAACAGGATTGTACCTGAACAACAGGATTTATCCTTTAACCCGCATCGACAAAACACTTCCGGAGGAAATGTCCTTGTTCCTGAAGAACTGGGAACGCAATGCCGATCATGCGCGCATGATTCAGGATGCCATCCTCGCAGGTAAATATGAAGAGTTTGCCATCGAATACCAGGTGCAGGATTTACTGGCGCCTGTGCCGCATCCTACCAGCTGCCGCGATGGATATGCCTTCCGCCAGCACGTGGAAGCTGCCCGCCGCAATCGTGGCGTGCCAATGATTCCCGAGTTTGACCAGTATCCTATTTTCTACTTCACCAACCACAACGCGGTGCAAGGTCCGGGCGACATCTGGTGTATGCCCGACCATTTCGAAAAGCTGGATTTTGAACTGGAAGCCGCCGTGGTGATTGGCAAAAAAGGCCGAAACATCCGCGCCGACGAAGCCGATCAGTACATCGCCGGATACATGGTGATGAACGACATGAGCGCCCGTCGCCTGCAAATGGAAGAAATGCTGTTGAACCTCGGCCCTGCGAAGGGTAAAGATTTTACCACAGTGATTGGCCCCTGGCTGGTTACTCCCGACGAGCTGGAACCTTATAAAGTAGCACCCAAGCCGGGCCATGTGGGAAACAGCTACCAACTGGCCATGCGCGGTTTTGTGAATGGCGTTCAGGTAAGTGAAGGTTCAGTGGCACAGATGGACTGGACTTTTGCAGAAATTATTGAGCGCTGTGCGTATGGTGCTGATATTTTCCCCGGAGACGTGATAGGAAGCGGTACGGTTGGAACGGGCTGTTTCCTGGAACTGAACGGCACCGGAAAGCTGAACAATCCTGAATACCGTGAACAATGGCTTCAGGAAGGTGATGAGGTGGTGATGGAAATTGAAGGTCTTGGCAGACTGGTCAATACCATCCGCCGTGTGGACACGGATTTCTCCCTGCTGCATCTGAAAAAGTAACCCCGATTCAGCGCAGGAGGAAAACCACCGGTATGTCTTCCTTCTTGATTACTTCTGCGTCGCAGAACTTTCTGATGAAATCAAGCGTTGTTTCGCGGCTTCTTCGGTAGGCGATGTTACGCGCCGCACTAAAACCAAGCAGGATGAACAGGATGGGTGCCAAAACCCAGAATTCCATCATGGTGAAAGCTTCCAGTTTCCAAATCATAAAAAGCTTAAACAGCAGGTAAGCAGCTGAGCCACAAAACAGCAACAACAGCAACGGAAAGGTGGCGTTGGTGAACATCCTTGGAACTACCATGAGGTACATTTCCTGTTCGATGCCTCTGAAACGCACCTGCAGGTAAGGACTGAGTTTGTACTCCGGCCTGATGCTGCACAGCCAGGCTTCTTCCTCAGAAACGGTTCCGCTGAAGTATTTCTCTGTCAGCGGGCTGTTGTTGGGATGTTTGATTTCGAGCAGGGTATGTTGCCGGAATTTTTCGGTGAGCGCTGCGCGCGTCATGGTTGTTTTAAGATAAAAGGTGGACATAGGCGTGCTATGATGGATGATTGGTTTGGTTTTTAACCGCGCAGATGCGTTCCAGCAGTGTGGCGTCGGCGGTGAGGCCATTGCCAACCACAACCACGGTGGCTCCGGCTTCCCAGGCTGCTGCTGCTGCATCTTCGTTGCGGATGCCGCCGCCCACAAAAACCGGACAGGAAACGGCTGCACGCACCGCACGGATCATGGGCGCAGGAACGGGTGTGTTGGCGCCGCTGCCAGCATCCAGATACATATACCTGAGTCCCAGTTGTTGTCCGGCCAATGCCGTTATGGCGGCTATCTCTGCTTTGTCGGCAGGAATAGGCATGGTTTGGCTGATGTAATGAGCCGCAGTGGTTCGACCTCCGTCGATGAGCAGATAACCGGTGGGCAGACAGCTCAATCCTGCGCGCTGAATAAAGGGCGCCGCTGCCACTTGCTTTCCGATGAGGTAATCGGCGTTCCTGCCCGAAATGAGGGACAACAGCAGGATGCCATCGGCGCCGGCGGCCACCTGAATTTCGTCGCCCGGAAAAAGCACCACCGGACCACTGTATGATTTTCTAATCAGTTGCAAACAATCCTGGGTATTACCACGCGTCAACAGGCTGCCGCCCACCAGGATGAGGTCCACTCCGCGTGCATCACAGCGCGCTGCAAGTTCAGATACCTGCGCCTCATCATCATCGGGGTCAAACAGAACCGCCAGCAGCCTTCGCTGTTGGTGTTGTGCCGCTTCCAGAAAAGCTAAAGGCTTGATGCTCATGTATATGGCAAAGTACGGATAAAACCATGCCTGCCTCCTTTGTTTTCCATCTTTTTTTGTCGTGAAATTGTTATCAACAAAGCCGCGGCGCACCGCCATAAAGGGGTTCGGGTTTTGTGTGGAAAAGTGCCGTTTCAGGAGATTTTAAAGCCATTTAGTTTTGAAGAACCCATTAAGCGGAATTGAGCAATTTCTACCCCATTAAGTAAAAGTAACAGGAAATATGAACGACTATACAGTGAACACCGGCGGACTCGTTTTTGAGCGCAAAAACACCAATGGAACGGTTTCCCCGTTCAATATGTTCGAATACGAAATGCGCAGTTCGGTGATTAAAAAACCGGACGGAACCGTAGTATTTGAATTGAACAACGTGGAAATCCCCAAGGGCTGGAGCCAGGTGGCCACAGACATCATGGCGCAGAAATATTTCCGCAAGGCAGGCGTTCCCCAGCCTGACGGTTCTCTAGGTCGTGAAACCAGCGCAAAGCAGGTGGTGCATCGCCTGGCCAACTGCTGGCGCGAATGGGGCATGAAGTACGGTTATTTCGCCAGTGAGAAAGACGCCGACGTATTCTACGATGAGCTGGTGTATTCCATGCTGAATCAGGAATGCGCGCCAAACTCACCGCAGTGGTTCAATACGGGTTTGTACAGCAGCTACGGCATCACCGGAAAAGCACAGGGTCACTACTTCGTAGATCCTGAAACCGAAAAGCTGAGCAAATCAACTTCAGCCTACGAACGTCCGCAGCCACATGCCTGCTTCATCCTTTCAGTAGATGATGATTTGGTAAACGACGGCGGCATCATGGATTTGTGGGTTCGCGAAGCACGCATTTTCAAATACGGTTCAGGTGTAGGAACCAACTTCAGCCGCATCCGCGGTGCAGGAGAAAAGCTGAGCGGCGGAGGAACTTCTTCCGGCCTCATGAGCTTCCTCAAAATCGGTGACCGCGCTGCCGGTGCCATCAAATCCGGTGGAACCACGCGCCGTGCCGCCAAAATGGTATGTCTGGATCTGGACCATCCGGAAGCCATGGAGTTTATCAAATGGAAACAGGAGGAAGAGCGTAAAGTAGCCGCCCTGATTGCAGCCGGTTACAGCAATGACTACGAAGGCGAGGCTTACGCCACCGTTTCCGGTCAAAACTCCAACAACTCCCTGCGCATCCCCAACCGTTTCTTTGAGAAACTGCAAAAGGGCGAAGACTGGGAATTTACAGCGCGCGGCGACGGCAGCGTGATGAAAACAAAACCAGCCTCTGAGGTATGGGATGCCGTGAATGAAGCAGCCTGGGCCTGCGCCGATCCCGGCGTGCAGTACGATGATACCATCAACGAATGGCATACCTGTCCTGAAGGTGGTCGTATCAACGCGTCCAATCCTTGCAGCGAATACATGTTCCTGGACAACACCGCCTGCAACCTGGCATCGCTGAACCTCAGAAAATTCTTCGACACCAACAACAACACTTTTAATGTTGGCGATTTCGAATACGCAACACGTCTGTGGACCGTAGTGCTTGAAATCAGCGTGCTCATGGCGCAGTTCCCCAGCAGGGAAGTGGCGCAGCTCAGCTACGATTACCGCACCCTCGGACTTGGTTACGCCAACCTGGGCAGCATGCTGATGGTTGCCGGCATTCCTTACGACAGCAACGAAGCCCTGGCACTCTGCGGAAGCATTACCGCGATCCTTACCGGTATTTCTTACGCTACTTCCGCGGAAATGGCTGCCGTGAAAGGTCCGTTCCGCATGTACGAAAAGAACAAGAAACACATGCTGCGTGTGATCCGTAACCATCGTTATGCAGCCTACAACTCACCTTTGAACTTCGAAGGACTCGGCGTTGCACCGATGTGTATCGACGAGAAATACTGTCCGGATTACCTGCTGAAATCAGCTTGCAACGCTTGGGATAAAGCTTTACAGCTCGGCGAGAAATACGGTTACCGCAATGCACAGGCAACCGTAATCGCACCCACCGGAACCATCGGCTTGCTGATGGATTGCGATACCACCGGTATCGAGCCCGACTTCGCACTGGTGAAGTATAAAAAACTCAGCGGCGGCGGCTACTTCAAAATCATCAACCAGAGCATTCCTCAGGCACTGGTAAATCTGGAGTACACGCCAGAACAGGTGCACGACATCGTGAATTATGCCAAAGGACACGCCACCTTCCAGGGCGCGCCCCACATCAACCACGAAAGCCTGCGCCTCAAAGGATTCAATGAGGAAGACCTGGAGCGCCTCGAAGCCGCTGCACCTTCCGCATTTGAAATCAGCTTCTGCTTCAACCAGTTTACGCTGGGTGAAGAATGTATGAAGCGCTGCGGATTCACGCCTGAGCAATACAACAATCCTATGTTCAACATGCTGGGAGCCATGGGCTTCAGCAGGGAACAGATTGAAGCATGTAACGTGTTTGTCGGTGGAACCATGACCATCGAAGGCGCGCCACACCTGAAACCTGAACATTATCCTGTATTTGACTGCGCAAACAAGTGCGGTGAAATCGGAACCCGTTACATCCATGCGCATGCCCACATCCGCATGATGGCAGCGGCCCAGCCTTTCATCAGCGGTGCTATCAGCAAAACCATCAACCTGCCCAACGAAGCCAGCGTTGATGACATCAAGAGCTGCTATGAAATGAGCTGGAAACTCGGTTTGAAGGCCAACGCACTCTACCGCGACGGATGTAAGCTGAGCCAGCCGCTGAGCAACAAGAGCGAAACCAAAAACGACGAGAAAACAGAAGAAGCAGCAGCCCAGCCCGAGGCCGAAACCCGTCCGCTGCGCAACCTGATTCCTGAAGAACTCACGCCTGAAATCGTACTTGAAGCGGCCAAACGCATCCTCAACGAAAGTCCTGATACCAAATTCAAGCGTCAGCTTTCCAACATTGTAGAGCGTAAGAAGCTGCCCAACAAGCGCAAAGGCTTCACACAAAAAGGCAAAGTAGGCGGACAAACCATCTTTGTGCGCACCGGCGAATACGGCGACGGAACCCTGGGCGAAATTTTTGTGGACATGCATAAGGAAGGCGCCAGCTTCCGCTCACTGATGAACTGTTTCGCAATTGCGGTATCCATTGGCCTGCAATACGGTGTACCGCTGGAAGAGTTCGTGAACAAGTTTGCCTTCACACGCTTTGAGCCTTCCGGAATGGTCGAAGGGCATCCGAACGTGAAGAATGCAACGTCCATCGTGGATTATATCTTCCGCCTGCTCGGTTTTGAATACCTGCAAAGGGAAGACCTGGTACAGGTAAAGCCTCAGGACATGATTGAAAGCAACCATGAAACCCTGAATGCCATTGCCGAAAACAGCGGAAGTTCAGAGCCAGAATCGGTGATTCATTACGAACCACAGCCGATGGCCGAAACCAGCGCCTACCAGCCAAGGGTGAAGGACATGCAGGACCACATGCGCGAAATGCAAAGCGACGCGCCGGCCTGTAATGTCTGCGGACACATCACCGTGCGCAGCGGCACCTGCTACAAGTGCCTGAACTGCGGAAACAG
>JBDKIU010000217.1:0-6746 GCA_039796915.1 Bacteroidota bacterium
AAACGGACGCAACAGCGGAACCTTTGACGTAAATGCTTCTGAACTCAGCAATGGTATCTACCTGGTGAAAATCACCAGCGGTGGCCAAACCGCCATCCGCAAAGTGAATATCCAGCGATAAGGATATCCATATTGAGTGTTTGTGTTGGAGGAGCCCTGCAAGTCTGCGGGGCTCCTTTATTTTTGCACCATGCCATCACTGCTTCTCCACGAACAAGGACCGATTCTGACCCTGACCCTCAACAGGCCTGAAAAACGCAACGCGCTGAGTCCGGATTTAATACAGATGCTCCGTGATGCGATAGAACAAGGCATGAACGCGTCGAACATCCGGGCGATCATCATCAAAAGTAACGGAGACACCTTTTGTGCCGGCGCGGACCTCGGCTACCTGCAAACCATCCGCAACAACTCCTTCGCAGAAAACCTGGAAGACTCCCTCGGACTAAAAAAACTGTTCGACGCCATCTTAAAAGGACCCAAACCCGTAATTGCAGCTGTTCAGGGGGCGGCTCTGGCCGGCGGCTGCGGACTTGCCAATGCCTGCGACATCTGCTTTGCAAGTCCCGAATCGCAGTTTGGTTATACCGAAAGCAAAATCGGTTTCATTCCAGCCCTGGTATCCATCTTTCTCCAGCGCAAAATCCAGGGTTCTATTGCCCGAGAACTCCTGATTACCGGAAGAATCTTTCATGCTGAAGAAGCTAAATCCATTGGAATGGTTCATCATCTCGTGCCGGCAGAAGATTTGGATGCACATGTGTTGAAATTTGCCGAACACCTGGCCCGTACTACCTCCGGCCAATCCATTGCGCTCACCAAAGAACTGTTATGGAACAGCTCTGGCATGGGCCTGAATGAAGGCATGTTGCTTGCTGCTGAAATGAATGCACGCGCAAGGGCAGGTGAAGATTGCATCAAGGGAATTGACGCCTTTTTGAACAAGGAGAAAATCACATGGTCCTGATCGATACGCATACCCATATTTTCCATAAGGAATTTGATGCCGACCTGGATGAAATGCTGGTACGCAGCAAGGAAGCCGGCGTTAGCCACATGTTGCTACCAAACATCAACCTGGAATCTGTTGAACGTCTAACAAGGGTTTGTGAGGCGCACCCGGAAACATGCCTTCCCATGATGGGCCTGCATCCCTGTGATGTGCTCGAACACTGGAAAAGCGAATTGGATGCCATTGGCACCTTGCTCCATGAGGGAACATACTGTGCCGTTGGCGAAATTGGCCTCGACCGACATTGGGACTTAAGCTTCTACGATGCCCAGACCGAAGCGCTGCGCATTCAGTTCCAATGGGCGCTGGACCTGAACCTGCCAGTTTCCATCCACAGCAGAAAAGCCATTGATGAAACCCTGAGCATCGCTGAACCATTTATGCGCAAAGGGTTAACTGCCGTGCTTCATTGCTTTGGCGGCAGCGAACAACAAGCGCGCAAAGCCGTGGACATGGGATTTTATCTAGGCGTTGGCGGAGTCATTACATACCACAACAGCAACCTGCATGAAATCCTGGCGAAGGTTTCGCCCACGCGGCTGGTTCTGGAAACCGACGCGCCGTATTTACCGCCGGTTCCCTACCGAGGCAAAAGGAATGAACCGGCCTACCTCCGTGAAATCAACAGCAAACTGGCTTCCTCATTGGGTTTAAGTGAAGAAGCCTGCGCAGAAATCACCACCCAAAACGCAAGGCAGATATTTAACATAAAGGATTAACTTTGCAGCCCTTTAAAGGAAAGATGCCGGAGCGGTCGAACGGGCATGCCTGGAAAGCATGTATACGGGAAACTGTATCGGGGGTTCGAATCCCCCTCTTTCCGCAAAACAGAAAAACCTCCGCCTGCGGAGGTTTTTTCATGAACAGACGAGTCTGAACGCACCGCGTTCAAGCGAGGCTGTTTCATGAAAAAACCGTGGATGCGCAGCAGCCACAGGTTTTGATGTTTTAGCTTCCCCCGCCAAGGGTTCTGCGCGAAGCGCTTATCCCTAACCGTGGATGCGCAGCAGCCAGAGGTTTTGATGTTTTAGCTTCCCCCGTCAAGGGTTCTGCGCGAAGCGCTTATCCCAAACCGTGGATGCGCAGCAGCCACAGGTTTTGATGTTTTAGCTTCCCCCGCCAAGGGTTCTGCGCGAAGCGCTTATCCCACTTCCAAACAAAAACACGCACCACCCGAAGACAGCCAGCAACAGCATTCTTCGCCTTAACTTTGCCCTTCGCGATGCATTGGAATAACCCCTGGTTTCTGATTGGATTGGCCGCCCTTGCAGTTCCGGTCATCGTGCATCTTTTTCAACTTCGACGGTATCAAAAAGTAGTATTCTCCAATGTGCGCCTGCTGCAGCAACTGGTGATGCTACGCGCAAGACAGAAAACCTTACTGCATCGACTGGTATTGGGTTTGCGCCTCTTGGCATTGCTAACGCTGGTTTTGGCTTTTGCCCAACCCTCGTTCTTTAAAGAACAAACAAGACGTACCGGCCCAGAAGCTGTTTGCATTTATCTGGACAACAGCTACAGTATGTCGGCCATGCACCAGAATACAGCCCTGTTCGAACTCGCACGTCAGCTGGCCAGGAACATCGTTCGCAGCCATGCACCGGACACCCGGTTTTGCCTGATTACCAACAATCCTTTCAGGCCGCTGTTTTTTGGAAACGCCACATCATGCCTAACATGGATTGACGAAACAACGCTTTACCCGTCCAGCCTAACCCTCAAACAAATCCAGAAACGATTTGAGCAGCTGTTACAAACTCAGTCTACGTCACAGAAGCAGGCATATCTGATCAGTGACTTCCGTAAAAACCTTTCCAAGGGGTGGACTGCAGGAACAAACCCTGACATTCAAACCACCTGGTTGACCTTGCCGGTACCGGAACAACACAACATCAGCATTGACTCCGTTTGGCTTGAAGCGCCTTTCCTGCCTTCAGATCGCTCCATTCGACTGCGTTTCTCTGCAAGCAACCACAGCGACCAGGACCTCAGCGACCTCGGCATTCAGCTGAAACAAGGAACTGCTGTCGTCAGCAGCATCAACATCAACATCCCGGCCGGTTCTACCCTGAACAGCGGCATACAGGCCCAGGGCTTTGCCACAAGCGGGATCCAAAACTTCAGCCTGAGCACCACCGATGAAGGCTTTCCCTTCGACAACCAGCTGTTTTTTTCCATCTGGCCTTCCAGCACAGGTTCAACAGCGGTCATCGGCAGTGGCAACCGCTGGCTCCAGGCCATGCTGAACAGCACATCCATATTCCGCGATACCGGATCTTCCACAGGCTTGCGTATTTACAGCAGCCTGCTCCGTCTGGATGCAGGCACAGCACAAAACATCCTGGACCAAAGCAACAAAGGCGCTACCTCAGTACTTATTCCAGATGAAGCTGCACAGCCCGACCAATGGAATACCGGACTGCGACTGCTTGGCTTCCCCGATATTCAACCCGCCCAACAGGGTGCCATGTTCACAGGAACTCCGGCATATACACATCCACTGCTGCGAGATGTATTTGTAAAGAAGAATGAAGATGCAGCACTTGGATCGTGCACGCAGTTCTTTCCTACCGGCGGAAGTCTGGGTTATGCTGAAAACCTCCTGCCATTCCGCGACGGAAATCCGGCAGTTTTATACCGAAAAACAGGTCAGGGCGGCATCCTTTTGTTCACCATGCCCTGGACCACATCCAACAGTTCCTTCCTAAACAGCGCCCTTCCACTTACGTTGCTCATCAATGGAGCCATCCGCAGAACGCATCCGCAACCGCTGTACCTCACCGTGGGCGATGGGAAATACCTGGAGCTGGAAGGCCGCATGGAAGAAGGCAAAACCTGGAACCTGGAGTTCAATGGACAAAAACGCATCGCAGAAGCTGTCCCGTTTGAATCTAAAATTCGTTTTTACGCGGGTTCTTCCGTGCATGAGCCTGGCATCTACCGCTTGCTCAGACCTGACGGAACCGCAGCCGGGACACTGGCATTAAATGTTCCCCGCACCGAGTCCAATCCTGAACGGATCTCTGCATCTGATTTGAGTAATCTGGCCCGCGAAGCCGGCGCCACGCTGAGCAGCGACAGTGGCAGCAACTTTCGCGGAGCCTCTGCACAAAAACCCATCCGCTGGCTGGCCCTGGCCATTGCCCTTTTACTGATGGCAGAAATCATCTTACTTGCACCCAAAAGAAATAAACCGGCACATGTCCAACCCTAAATTCGACCTGGTCATTTCCAATGCACAAATTGCCGATTCAAACGCTGCGTATGCCGGCCAAACGCTGGACATTGGCATCCAAAATGGGATGATTGCGGCGTTGGGCAAGCACCTGGAAGGTGTAGAAACCATCGATGCACAACTGGCTTGGGTTTCTCCAGGCTGGCTTGACCTGTACGCCACCTGCCCGGATCCCGGCGAAGAATGGACCGAAGATCTGTTACACCTGGCCAAAGCCGCTGCGCATGGAGGTTTTACAGATGTATGCGTGCTCGGCGGAAAACAACCAGTTGCCGATCAGGCATCGGTGGTACGCTACCTCAAATCACACCGCGAGGCCGCTGCCTATGCACAAATTCATCCTTTGGGCAGCAGCACTCAGGGATTGGCGGGGAAAGACCTCGATGCTTTGTTTGAAATGCATCAAAACGGCGCGGTGGCGTTCACCAACGGCAACCATCCGCTGCACGACCACGGCATGCTGATGAGGCTCATGCAATATGCAAGTCAGCGCAACCTGGTTATTTACCATACCTGCCTGGATCAGGGCATCGCCGGAAACAGCAGCGTTCATGAAGGACTGCAATCCACCTTACTCGGACTGAAAGGCATTTCTTCGCTGGCAGAAGAATTGGAGGTTGCCGCCACCCTGCGCATAGGGAAATACCTGGATGTTCCGGTACATATTTCAAGAATTTCCTGCGCAGAAAGCGTTCAGCTCATACGCACAGCGAAGCAGGCAGGACAGGCGGTAAGTGCAAGCGTTCCGGCATTGAACCTGCTGTTTGACGATACTGAACTGGAACACTTCGATACGAATCTGAAAGTCATGCCTCCGCTGCGTGCCGCCTCAGACCGCGAAGCATTGATTGACGGACTGCTCGACGGAACCATTGATGCCGTGGTGAGCAACCATCAGCCGCGCAACCAGGAACAGAAATTTGTGGAATGGGACTATGCGTCTTACGGCGCTAACACTTTGCAAATAGTGGCAGCCTGCCTGGGTGGAACGGCGCGTTTACAACCGACTCAATGGGCACAGGTGCTTGCCCACGGACCACGAAAAATCCTTGGACTGGCGCCACTCATGATAGAAACAGGCATGCCCGCAAAACTCACGGTATTTCAACCGGAAGCCACATGGACCCCGAATCAGTCCGACAACCAAAGCAAGGGCGTCAATAATCCACTTTGGGGCAAAAACTGCACAGGAAAAGTACTATTCACCGTAAACGAGGGCCGCATCACTGCCCGAACATCCTAAAAACCAGATGAACAACAGACCCTCATTGTTTTACGGCCTGATTTCAGGCTTCGCAGGCATCATCCTCTTCCTCGTGGTGTACCTCACCGGCCGCCTGGACTCTATGTTCTCCCTCAGATACACAGGCAGCGCCTTCGTCATTTCATTGTTGTTGCTGGTATTGGGCGTTAAGGCTGACCGCAAGCAAATGGCCGGCAGATTTCCTTTCAGGGAAGCCTTCTTCAGCGGACTTCTGTTCTTTGGCATTTCCTGGCTGGTAAACACCACCTTCAACCAGTTCATGGTGCGCCTGGTGGATCCACAGCTGCCCATCGCCCAAAAAGCTATTGCCATTGAAAAAACAGAAGCCTTTATGGTTTCCTTTGGCGCGCCGGAAGCGGAAATTCAAAAATCACTCGACAAAATGGAGGCTGCCAATCCTTACGAGCAGTATCAACCCATGGGCATTTTGCGGGGACTTTTGATCACCAGCCTGATCAGCGCTTTGATTTCAGCCATTGTCGCAGCCTTCCTGCGGGAAAAACAAAAACCGGAATACCTCCAATAATGGAGCTGTAAACCTGTTTCAGGCCTTGGTACACCTCAGTGTTTCAGGGTCAGAACGGCAGTATTTCGCGCGTCTGTTCCTTTGAAGTAGTTGCGCGTTAGCGAGTCAATTTTAAACGAAAGCAGAAGCGGCGCCGGTTCCGTGACCATACAATTCAGTTCTCCACGCTTTGCATCGTAGCGCCAGCTGCCTTTCTGCGGCATGGGAATCAGATACGTTCCCGGAACGCAGGTATCCTTCCCTTCCGTGAAACTGTAATCATTGTTCAGCCCGTAAGAAAAACGCACTTCATCGTCCTGCTGACAAGGAAATTGAATCATTTCATTACCTGCATACCGCAGGGAAACCGCATTCCAGATTTTCGTTGCGTGTTCGGTAAGCCGCCACACGGTATCGGGCCGAACCACCAGGGTCTTTTTGGTCAGTTTATGGCGGCCATTGGCGCCAACCACATGCAGCTCAAGTTCATAATTACCGCTTTGAACCGGTTTCCAGACCGGAGCAGGCGCCTCACTCCACAATACACCGTTCAGGTACCACAAATAACCTTCTCCATGTTCACTCAGGTTATTGATCTGAATGGTATCGCCTTCGCGAATCAGGGTATCAGAAAGAGCGAAATTGGCCACAGGGTCGGGAAGTTCCTCCGAGCGCTTGCAGGCAGACAGAACGCTCAGACCCGCCACAAGCCACAGCATAAAGTTCAATG
>JBDKIU010000218.1:0-5506 GCA_039796915.1 Bacteroidota bacterium
CAGATGACCGGCATCTGATCCACCGCCATTGTTGCGGGGTGCGCCAATCACAATGGTTCTTCCGTTGTAGGAAATTCCTACTTCAAAACCAGAAGAGTCGCCTGCTGCTTCGCCTTTAATATCGGCACCAACTTGTGCCCATGCTGAGGTTCCGGCATATTCAAACACACGAACAACACCTGAACGGCTGCCGTTTGCAGAGCTTCTTGGAGCACCGAGTACCAGCGTATCACCGGAATGTGACAAACCAACACTCCAGCCAGACTCTTCACCGGCACTGCCGTTGATGTCTGCACCTACCTGATTCCAGGTAGAAGTTCCTGAGTTCCAGTCGTAAATACGAACGTGACCAGCGTTTGATCCGCCGTCATCGTTAGATGTTCCACCTACGGCAATACGGTTGCCATTGGCAGAAATGCTTACAGAGTAACCGAAGAAATCACCGATGTTTTCACCATAAATAGTGCTTCCTTTCTGATTCCAGGAAGTACCGTCCCAAGTGAACACACGAGCCATTCCTATGTCGGTTTGTGAGTTGGTAGGACCGTTGTTGGAATGCGCACCAACTACGATGGTATTGCCATCAGCAGCCAACTGAACAGCGGTTCCGCTCAGGTCACCGGCTGCAATGCCGTCGATGTCGCCACCGAGTTGAGCCCAGGCAGTTCCATTCCAGCGATAAACGCGCACATGACCAGCAGAAACACCGGCTCCATCGTTGTTTGGAGCACCAATCGCCACGGTCAGGCCGTTGGCTGATAAAGAAACGGAAGTTCCTGATTCATCATCAGTAGCTTCACCGGCAATGGCTGCGCCTTTTTGGGTCCAGGTGCCGCTAACCAGTTCGAATACACGAACGGCGCCGGTTTTAGAATTGGTCCAGGAAGCACCAACTGCCACGGTCAAACCGTTTGCAGATAATGCATTCGCCATCTGCATGTGCAGGCCGGATGCGCCTCCGAGGATGTCGGAGCCTACCTGTGTCTGTGCTGAAAGTCCCGTTGCGCACAACGAAGCCAATGCAGCCACACCCAGGTTCTTTAAGTGAGGAGTTATGAATTTTCTCATAGATGTATTTATTCGTGCTGCGAAATTAATAAGCACTAATAGCTAATCACTCAGTGTGGAAAAGTAAGTGACAACTTGTCCTGATGGAACTCAATGTACGTGAAATGAAAAGGTGCGGCGCAAGTTGCTTGAAGTTGGACTTCGTGCAATTACTTCTAACTGCTCAAAGCAAGTGCAGCTGCGCGTCTGAAGCGTCTTCCTCCGAATCAGCATCCGGAGTGTCTGCATCGCCCGCAGATGGTTCACTTGGGGTAGTTCTGGGAGATATTAAGGTTACTTTGGAAACGGCGGATTCATGCCATTTTGTTCCAAGTGCCTTCCAGCCTTTTAATTCTGTAAGGGTATTAAACTTAAAAATATCTTTAATTAATTTCTTGTCTGGTCCGGTCCATGAAATTTCCAGCTCCGGATCCTCAATCAGGCTACAGGCAAGCAGTTTATTTCCCGGGTCTTCGCCCAGGAAATTAAATTTCTTATCCAGCGACAGGGTTTCAATCAGGAATTTCTTGGCATACCATTTCTTCTGTTCCCCGTGGTAATAAAATGCGTTGACGGGCACTTTGGGGTCAAACTTCTGCACCAGATAGGTTTGCTCTGTATTGTATCGATTGGTTAACGCGTAATCGGTAAGTTCGTAATGACCGTCGTTCCAGATAACCAAAATGCGGTCTTCACCATCAAAGGTGCCCAGGAATTGTCCGTGACCATCTGTGTTTAAACGGCCAACTTCTGGTTCATACCAGATTTTACGTCCACCGGCAGTGCTGCGTCCCTTTTCTTTCAGTTCCACTTTGCGCACCGGATAACGGGTAAGCAGATTGCCCTGTGAGCCTCTGCCTTTGATGGCAAGTTGGGCAAAATCGTAATCAAACTGCTTGACTCTTGCCCCGGCCAGATTGCTCAAGTGCACGGAAATCTTCTCTGCCTCTGCATTGCTGTTGGCTGTGAAGTATAAGAGTTCACTTCCGGGACTTCCCTGGGTGATGTCGTATTCTTTATCCCGAATGATTCCTGTGATGTTGAAGCGTTTCACCAGAGTTCGCTTCGATGCGCCATCGAAGTAAACCACGTTGTACACCATGCGCTCGTCATGCTTTCGGAACACATCTACGTGGATGATGTTCTTTCCCATGAATTGCTTTTCGCTCACCTTGCTCACCATGTATTTTCCATCTTTTCGGATGGCAATGATGTCGTCAATATCCGAGCAGTCGCAAATGAACTCGTCTTTTTTCAGGCCATAGCCCACAAAGCCTTCCTTTTTGTTGGCATACAGCTTTACGTTGGCTTCTGCCACCACATTGGCTTCAATACTCTCAAAGCTGCGAATCTGGGTTTTGCGTTCGCGGCCTTTGCCGTAATTCTTGATGAGTTTCCTGAACCATTCCACCGCGTAATCGGTGAGGTTGTCCAGGTGGTGTTGCACTTCGGCAATTTGTGTTTCAACACCACGGATGTGCTCATCGGCCTTGAAGCTGTCGAACTTGGAAATCCGCTTAATCTTAATTTCCGTAAGCCGAATGATGTCATCGCGGGTTACTTCCCTACGCAGCAACTTTTTAAAAGGCGTTAAGCCCTGGTCAATCGTTTCAAGTACAGCTTCCCAGGTTTCACATTCTTCAATGTCGCGGTAGATGCGGTTTTCAATGAATATCTTCTCCAGAGAAGAAAGATGCCAGTCGTCTTCAAGTCTGTTCAGTTTGTTCACCAGACTTTGACGAAGCAGTTCCAGGGTGTTGGCGGTGCTGCGTTCCAGAATTTCATTTACGCTGAGGAATGCAGGTTTATCGCCTACAATCACGCAGGCCGCCGGGGAAATGCTCACTTCACAATCGGTGAAGGCGTAAAGCGCATCAATGGTTTTATCGGGTGAGGTGCCCGGGGCGAGTTGTATTTCTACTTCAACGTTTTTGGCGGTATTATCAACCACCTTTTTGATTTTGATTTTACCTGAATCGGCTGCTTTCAGGATGCTTTCAATCAGAGATCCGGTGGTTGTGCTGTAGGGGATTTCCTTAATCAGCAATCGGGATTTATCCGCTTCTTCAATACGGGCGCGGACCCTGATGCGGCTTCCTTTTTTACCTCCGTTGTAGTTGCTGAAATCAGCCATTCCGGCGGTAGGGAAGTCTGGCAGAATATTGGTTTTCTTCCCGCGGAGCACATCAATACTGGCTTCACATAACTCGATAAAGTTATGGGGCATGATCTTGGTGCTCAGTCCTACGGCAATGCCTTCCACACCCTGAGCAAGCACCAGCGGAAAGCGTACAGGGAGCAGCAATGGCTCTCGTTTGCGGCCGTCGTAGCTCAGCTGCCAGTTGGTTAATTCTTCATCGTAAAGAACTTCCAGCGCAAATTTGCTGAGTCGGGCCTCGATGTATCGAGGAGCTGCGGCACTGTCGCCGGTGGCTGGATCTCCCCAGTTTCCCTGCGTATCAATGAGCAGGTTCTTCTGGCCAATGTTCACCAAAGCGTCGCCAATGGCGGCATCGCCATGCGGGTGGTAGGCCATGGTAGCCCCAATGATGTTTGCAACCTTGTTGTAACGCCCATCGTCCATTTCCTTCATGGCATGAAGGATGCGTCTTTGCACGGGTTTCAGGCCATCTTCCAAAGCCGGAACGGCGCGTTCCAGAATAACGTAGCTGGCATAGTCAATGAACCAGTTCTGAAAAAGTCCGCTCACAGGCTGTATTTCGCTGTGCCCGGAACCGATGATGGTTTCAGGAGTTTCTTCTTCAGAAGGAAGGATATGTTCTTCGTCGTGGTTCAAGCAGGATACAAAAAAAGTATTCAGACGGCATTTGCTGTCCTCAGGTTTTGCACAGTAATGTGCGTAGGGTCAGGAGTTCCACCAGCCTTGTGGATCTTCGATGAAGCGGCTGATGCTTTCCATTTGTTCTCCGTGGATGTAACCTTTCTCGGCAGCTACAGGCAACAGATGGTCCAAATCGGTTAATGTGTGCAGGCGGATGTTGCGCTCAGCGAAACGTTTTTGGGTGTCTGGAAAATTGTAACTGAACAATGCCAGCATACCGCTGACCATTGCACCGGATGCTTCCAGCGCATCCACCGCAGCAAGGCTGCTTTTGCCGGTGCTGATTAAATCTTCCACCACCAAAACACGCTGTTCAGGAACCAGGCGTCCCTCAATCTGATTTTTTAATCCATGTTTTTTAGGTTCCGGTCGAACATAACAAAAAGGCAGATTCAGGCCATCGGCAAGCAAAGCTCCATGTGCGATTCCCGCGGTGGCCACTCCTGCAATCATGCCAGCATCTGAAAATGCATGCCTGGATGCTTCCATCAAACTATTTTTAATAAATGTTCTGATTTCCGGAAAGCTGAGCAAAACCCTGTTGTCACAGTAAATAGGGGAGCGAATTCCGCTCGTCCATGAAAACGGGTCATCAGGACTTAATTGAACGGCTTTCACCTCGAGGAGATAATTTGCTAATTTTGCAGCGAGGTCTGAATTCATGGAGGGGCAAAGCTACAAAATCTACTTTAACCGCTGTTCCCTCATTATTGCGCCTTCTCCGGAAGCCATTGCCGGTGTTTCGAATGTGTTTTTTATCGATGATGATGCTTTGGAACGTACCGTCCGCATCATGCTGTCGGATGAAAGTGCAGGCAAAAAACTCAATTATGTTTTGCTTTCGGAACAACCTCGGTTGCACATGGAATTTCTGATGGAGCGTTTTCCTGTGGTGAGGGCGGCTGGCGGCATTGTGATGCACGAGGATCGGGAAATACTGACCATTTTTCGCAATGGCTTCTGGGATTTGCCGAAAGGGAAAATCGAGAAAATGGAGAACAAGAAAGCCGCAGCACTGCGCGAAGTTGCGGAAGAGACAGGGTTGAAATCCATGAATCTGGTGGATAAAGTGGGCGTTACGTACCACGCCTACGCAGATGACCATTCTCCGATTATCATCAAGGAAACCCATTGGTATCGCATGCACGCACGCTTCCGCGGCGACCTGAAACCTCAGGTAGAAGAAGGTATTACTGAAGTTCGCTGGGCACCACTCGAGTTTTTCACGGCCCCCGAATTCCAGGCTTTTGATTCTATCCGCGAATTACTGCACGGTGTGATTCAGGGCCTCACTACCGACGGCACAAAAGCAGTGTAATCACCGCCATACACAATGATGTCACGCACCACGGTGCTGCTGATGTTGTTGAGCTCCGGACTTGTAATCAGAAAGATGGTTTCAATGCTTGCATCCAGTTTTCTGTTCACCTGCGCCAGATGTGCCTCATATTCGAAATCACCTGTGCTGCGCAGGCCGCGAATGATATAAGAAGCGCCCACTTTTCTGCAAAATGCCACGGTGAGCTCTTCGTAACTCTCTACCCGAATGCCTGAATGGTCACGAAACAACTCGCGGATCCAGTTCATCCGCTGTTCCAGAGGAAACAGATTTTGCTT
>JBDKIU010000219.1:0-6742 GCA_039796915.1 Bacteroidota bacterium
TACGAAGTGCCGAAAGTTACGGATGCGAATGCGGTGCGTAAACATGCCCTGTTCAGCGGTGCCTTGTGGATTGGCGGTCTGGATGATGGTGGAAACCTCAAGCTTGCGGCCATGACTTACCGTCAGCGCGGAAGCGATTTCTGGCCAGGTCCTTTGGATACAACCACCGCCGGCACGGATCCGCAGCGTTGTAAAGCCTATGACCGTATCTGGAAGGTTACTAGAACAGAAATGGAAGAGGCAGAGGCCAACAACTGGATCAATCCGGCTGCAGGTATCACCGAATGGCCTGCAGGTCTCAACCGTCCTTATGCCACCAGCTCCACAGAGCCTAAATCTCTGGCGCCCTTTAAGGACATCAACAGCAACGGTATCTATGAACCATTTCAGGGCGAACACCCGGTTTTGGATACCCGTCGCCCAATCAGTGAAAATGGTGTTGATCGCCAGCCCGACATGATGCTGTGGTTCTGCTACAACGACAAAGGCAACATCCACAGTGAAACACAGGGCGTTCCGATTGGCATTGAATTGCATACCACTGCTTTTGCGTTCGCTACGAACGATGAGGTAAATAACATGACGTTCTATTCCACAGAAGTCATCAACCGCAGTTTCAGCAAAATCAACCAGACCTATTTCGGTCAGTGGGTAGATGCGGATCTGGGTAACTACGCAGATGACTATGTTGGCTGTGATGTGGATCGCGCTCTTGGTTATTGCTACAATGGTGATGAAGATGATGAAGGCGTGTTGGGTTATGGCCTGAATCCTCCTTCCGTTGGTGTTGACTTTTTCGAAGGACCACGAGACTCTGCCGGTAACGAATTGGGCATGGGTGCATTCATGTACTACAACAACGACAACAACCCGATCAACGGAAACCCCGATCTGGCGCAGGAGTTTTACAACCTGCTCCGCGGCCGTTGGCTTGGTGGCCAGAACGTTACCTTCGGCGGAAACGGTATTGGTGGTTCACAAACTACACGTTACATGTTCTCTGCGGGTACAGATCCAGCCTTCCCCGGTCAGTGCTGGGATGAACGCAGCTCCGGAAACCGTCCAGGTGACCGCCGCTTCCTTCAGTCTTCCGGTCCGTTTACCATGTATCCTGGTGCTGTTAACCGCGTCACTGTTGGTGTGGTTTGGGCACGTACCACCTCTGGTGGTGCAGGTCAGCCTTGCGCCGGCGCTGCTCAGGGTTCCTTAACCCTACTGCGTTTAGCTTCCGATAAAGCACAGCGCTTGTTCAACAACAACTTCAAAATCCTCGACGGACCTGATGCTCCAGATGTGGAGATGCAGGAACTTGAGGGTGAATTGGTGATGAAGCTGGTGAATACCAACAGCAAGAAAGTTGAAGGTTATACTGAAGATTATATCAATGAAGCCAACAAGAAGCTTACCTATAAGTTCCAGGGCTATCTGGTCTATCAGCTGAAAGATGCAACCGTAAATACCGGTGACCTTGAGAATGTAGATAAGGCGCGCCTGTTGTTCCAGTGCGACGTGAAAGACAATTTCGCACAGATCATCAACCGCGTGTTCGATCCTAAGGTGAATGCTTATATCCCCGAGGAAAAAGTAAACGGTGAAAACAATGGCCTGAGGCATTCATTCAGCATCAAGAAAGATTTGTTTGCTACCGGCGCCAACCAGGGTCTGGTAGATTTCAGAACCTATTACTACATGGTGCTTTCGTATGGCGTGCTGTCTGATGACACACTGTCCACAGAACCACAGCAATTCCTGGCCGGTCGCAGAAATATCCAGGTAGTTAAAGCCATTCCACACAAAACAGATCCTGAGAACTTCGGAACCCGTTTGAATGCCGGATATGGCAGCGGTCCAACTTTGCAGCGTATCGAAGGTCGTGGCAACGGTGGAAACGTGCTTGAGTTCACTGAAGAAACCGTGAACGAAATTCTGGCGAACAACGAAAGCAAGTTCCCTAAATACCTGGGCGGAAATGGCCCGGCGAAAATCAAAGTTGTTGATCCGCTGAAAGTTCCAAAGGCCAATTTCGAACTCTACATCATGGAGCCTAACCCTCGCACGCAGCCTACTGCTCAGGGATGGCAGGATACCATTCGTTCTACCAGCCGTTGGATGTTGGTGAACAAAACCACCAACGATACCGTATTCAGCGATACCACACTCGCTTATAAGTTCGAATCACTGCAAGGACGGGCTGCTCTGACCAACAATCCAAGTCCTTCTAAAACAGGAAGGGTTACCCTGAACGACTGGGGTCTGAGCATTGAAATGGAGCAGGTGAACAACCCAGGCACCAAGCCTCAGGCTGATGTTGCCAACGGATTGCTGGATTGGAGCGTGGAATTTGAAGATCCGGGAAGACCCTGGCTTACTGCAATCGTAGATAATGATGCAGCGCAGGGAACTGGTATCTGGCAAAACTGGATTCGTTCAGGAAATGCTGGTCGCGGAAGCACCTTCAGCCCTTACGAACACGACATGCAGGATGCCAATGGAAATCCTCTGGATCCCAATGGTTCGTATGAGAAAATTTGGAATGGCCGCATAGCGCCTTATGCGTTGGCAGCTCGTGCCGGTCTTGAAGCCACTACCAATAGAAATACCTTCGGAATGGCCTGGAGAAACAGCGCCGTCGCTGACAATCCTTTGACTGAACTTGCCAGCATTGACCTGGTGATTACGCCAGATCGTTCAAAATGGACAGAATGTATCGTTCTTGAAATGGCAGATGATCAGGTGAAGAGCAGCACCGAAGGCCAAATGGATAAATTCAACATGCGCTGGGGAAGCAGCCGCGACAGGGAGTTGAAAGCAACCGGTGGCCAGGGTAAAAGCTATTTCCCAGGTTATGCCATGAATCTTGAAACCGGCGAACGCTTGAATCTTGCTTTTGGCGAAGACAGCTATCTGCCCGGTGAAAACGGCCAGGATATGATCTGGAACCCAACATCAACCTTCTTCAACGACAACGGTAATTATCCTGCTTTGGGTGGAAAACACTTCATCTACGTATTTGGAACAGGTCACAGTT
Source organism: Bacteroidota bacterium (assembly GCA_039796915.1). Taxonomy (GTDB): domain Bacteria; phylum Bacteroidota; class Bacteroidia; order NS11-12g; family UBA955; genus REEB481. The sequence goes on from JBDKIU010000219.1 coordinate 3,029, forward strand.
TCGGTGTACAGCGTACGGTGAAAGGTAAAAAGTATCCTGAAGGCATCAACGATTACGCCTCTGTATTGCTTCCAGGCGCGGCAGGTGCTTCACCCGGAACCGTTGATAAGAGAAGGGTGCTTTCACAGATCATGTGGGTAATTCCAACGATGATGGCACCAGGTTATTCCATGAAAGATGGAGTGCCGCCAACAGAAGTTCGTATCCGCATCCGTATCAAGAAGGCCTACACTACGTACAATACTTCTGCAACGCCTGTAAACAACAACCTGCCTGTGTATGCTTTCAACAGTGAAGACATTGCACCGGCAATCACTACTGAGCATGGTAAGAAATCCCTGGATCTGGTGAATGTAGTGCCAAACCCATACAGGGCATTCAGCAAATACGAAACCAGCCCAATCGACGCTCGTGTGAAGATCACGAACCTGCCACCAACCTGTACCATCAGCATTTACAACCTGAGTGGCTCGTTGGTAAGGCGCATCGAGAAGGCGGATGATCGCACCTTCGTGGACTGGGATTTGAAGAATGATGCCAGCGTTCCGATTGCGAGCGGTTTATACATCATCCACGTTAAAGCCCCTGATTTAGGAGAGAAGATTATCAGGTGGTATGGCATCATGCACTCTGTGGATCTGGATAGTTATTAACGGATTTTAACCCCAAAAAGAAAAAACATGAATCTTAATAAAGCATGGAGCCTTGCCGCAGCACTTTGTTCCGGTATTGTGCTGTGGGCAGGAAACCCCGACCGTCAGGGTCAGGCAGGTGCCCAACAACTGGTGGTAAATGGCTGGGGCCGCAACTCCTCTTGGGGATGGTCCGGGGTGAGTACTGCGAAGGGTGTTGAAGCAACCTACATGAACATTGCCGGGCTGGCCCGGGCCAATATGACGGAAGCAGCTTTTTCACGCACCAATTGGCTGAGCGGCAGTGGAATCAATATCAACAGCTTTGGCCTGGCACAAAAGGTAAGTGAAGATGGCGTATTGGGTGTGAGTGTGATGCAATGGCAGGTAGCTCCCATAGTAATCACCACCGAAGATCAGCCATATGGCGGCTTGGGAACCTATCGTGTGAGCATGACAAACTTTGGCGTTGGCTATGGTAAAACCTTCAACACCATCACTGCAGGGGTTATGTTTCGTGCGGTGAGTGAAGGTATTCCGGATGCCAGGGCTTTAGGTGTGAGCATGGACGCTGGTGTTCAGTACGTGAATACAGCCAATCCAGCCAGCACGGTTAAGAAGAACGACATCCATTTCGGTTTGGTGGTAAAGAATATCGGACCGGATATGCGCCACAATGGTGATGGTTTGAGTACCAAGGCAGTGGTTACCAATGGTGATTTCACCAAAACATTGCAGCACCGCGTGGATCGTTTTCAATTGCCTACCGTGCTTGCCATGAGCGCTGCGTACGATTTCCGTCTGGACAGTGATCCCGGATTGTATATGCATCGTTTGACTGTGGCTCTGGGTTTCGCGAACCATGCCTTCCAAAACAATGAAACAAGCCTTGGTATGGAGTACGCTTATAATAACTTCATTTCCGGCAGATTGGGCTTTACCTATCAGGAAGGCATTTTCAACTACGACACACGAATTACGGCGTACACTGGGCTGAATGCCGGTTTGTCGCTGGATGTGCCCTTCAAAACCGGAAAGGATAGCAAATCCAACCTCGGCATTGACTATAGCTATCGCGCCACGAATCCTTTCGGAGGAACACATACCTTCGGCGTGCGCATTGACCTCAATTACGAAAACGAATAAGGTCGAAACCTATCTTTGTAGTGTTGCACCTAAAAAGGTGCAACACTTTTTTTTTAACCCAAGCCTAAAGCAAAAGAATTATGAGCGAGATAACCTATTTGACCAAAGAAGGGATGGAAAAACTCAAGCAGGAACTGCATGAGTTAAAAGCGGTGGAAAGGCCCAAGATATCACGGGCAATTGCAGAAGCTCGTGAAAAAGGTGACCTAAGTGAAAATGCTGAATACGATGCCGCAAAAGAGGCCCAGGGGATGCTGGAAATGAAGATTGCGCAACTCCAGACCTTGTTGTCGAATGCACGCCTTATTGATGCTTCCAAAGTAGATACAAGTAAAGTAACCATTCTGAGTTCAGTACGCGTGATGAACCATAGCCTGAAGAAAGAGTTTACCTTCATGCTGGTGAGTGAAAAGGAAGCAGACCTGAAGCTTGGAAAGATATCAGTGAAGTCGGCAATTGGTTCGGCTTTGATGGGCCGTCATGTGGGCGATGTTGTGGAAGTACAGGTTCCTGCTGGTCTGATGAAAATGGAAGTTCTGGAAATTTTCCGTTAAATGGCTTCCATTTTCACCAAAATCATCAACCGGGAGATTCCTGCGCATATCCTCGCTGAATCAGCTCGTTTTATCGCGTTTTTGGATGTGAATCCTTTAGTTATGGGCCACGCTTTGGTCGTGCCTAAAGCTGAAGTGGATGATGTGTTTGATTTAGATGATGCGGATCTTCAGGAAGCGCTGACTTTTGCACGCTCGGTTGCGCAGGGTATTCGAGCCGTTATCCCTTGCAGAAAAGTGGGCGTATCGGTTGTTGGGCTCGAAGTTCCGCATGCCCATATCCACCTGATTCCGTTGAACCGTGTGGATGATATGAACTTTGGAAGGCCTAAGCTTAAGCCAGAAACGAGTGAATTAGCCGATTTGGCTGGCGCCATCCGTGCAGCCATAAAGCATTAATCACAACAGCCTTTTCGGGTTGTTGCTGATGAACTTAGCCCAGGCATCCTTTTTAGCATTCTTTTTGTTCTGCGTGCGGCCAATTTTGCCGGGGTCAGCCTGAAAGAAATGGCAAACGCTTGCCGCCAGTCCGTCGGTGGCGTCAAACTTCTCGGGCAGTACGTCTATGGACATTAATTGCTGGAGAATGGCGGCTACTTGTTCCTTGCTGGCGCTTCCATTTCCAGTTACACTCTGTTTGATTTTTCTGGGACTGTATTCAAAAACTTCCACATCTTTATCCAGAGCCGCACCAATCGCAACACCCTGAGCACGTCCCAGTTTCAGCATGCTTTGAACATTTTTGCCAAAAAATGGAGCTTCCAAAGCCATCTCACTTACGCTGTGTAGAAGAATGAGTTCTGTCATCCTGATGTGGATGCGTTTTAATCGTTCAGCATGGTCGCGTACTTTTTCCAAACGAAGAACACCGAGGTCAAGCATTTCGAAGCGCTTTCCGTTGCAGCCAATGACTCCGTAGCCAAGGATTTGAGTGCCTGGGTCAACGCCTAGAATGATTCGTTCAAATGATACTGGTGTCATGGCCGCAAAGTTGCAGTTTTTGATGGGTCATTGGAAATTAAAATAAGGTTTAGCTTGAATCCGTTCCTACGATGTAGGGATGCGAGGGCGGCTCAGAAGTTGAACTGTTTCACTATGTTTTGGTGGTCTGCGATTTTGAGGAATAGTTTCTCCCGGCTGTATTTTTTGATTTTTCGTTCCATAATCAGTGCCTCTGTTTTGGTATGAAAGTGAAAAACCGCCACAAGTTTCCAGGGTCCTTTTTTTGCAGTGGAAACTACTTCATTGTTGTTGTGCTGTGAGATTCTGAGTTTTGGCTGGGCAGAAACACCCTTGTAAAAGCGCCCATGGGCATTTTGGATGATGTAGAGGTAAAAAGACATAAATAAACTTTCAAAGGAGTAAAAAAGAAAAGCCCCCAA
>JBDKIU010000220.1:0-6974 GCA_039796915.1 Bacteroidota bacterium
GCGATGAACCTGATGGATTCTGCACTGGCTTCTGCTGCGCGTTCCATTGCCATCACCCCTGATTATACGCCTGCCCTGAACATTGCAGGAATCATCCAGCTGCAGCGGAATAAACTGGACGAAGCTTTACAATACTTCAGCACCTACGAAGGCATCAGACCCAAAGATGGCGCAGCTTATTATTACCAGGCGCTCATTCTGGCGCGTAAAAACTTGCTGGACATGGCCATAGAAAAGCTGAACAAAGGCATCGTTCAAACCCAGCTTGAAGGCGAGTTCTACAACCTGGGCGCGCAACTTTATGCAGCCAAAGGCGACCAGGAACAGGCGCGACTGTACCAACAGGCCATTCAGGACAACAACGCCAAATTCCAGATTCTGCAGGCGCTTGGCGTTCCCTTCCCGGAAGAGTAACTGCCCTTTTCAGGGATTCAGTTCCACCCAAACCGGACAATGGTCTGAATGTCGGGCATCAGGCGTAATTCCTGCGTTGGTTAAATGTGACTTCAGGGCCTTGCCGGCAGCGATGTAATCGATACGCCAGCCCTTATTGTTGTTGCGGGCATTGGCCCGGAAACTCCACCATGAATATTGGTGGGCTGTTTCGGGATGAAAATGCCTGAAAGTATCGATGAAACCATCCTGAAAGAACACATCCATCCAGGCGCGTTCTTCGGGCAGAAACCCACTGCTGTCCTTGTTGCTTTTAGGATCATGAATGTCTATGGCCCGATGGCAAATATTGTAGTCGCCACACACCAACAAGCGCGGGAACTTTTCCTGAATTTGCTGCACATAAGGCAGGAAGAAATCTAAAAAGCGAAACTTGGCATCCTGACGATGATCGCCGGAGGAACCACTGGGAAAGTAAACGCTCATCACACTAAAATCCGGGAAATCGGCGCGTATGATCCGCCCTTCCCTGTCCCATTCGGGGTCGCCACAACCGTAATCAACAAAAACCGGCGCTATTCTGGAAAGGATGGCCACGCCGCTGTAGCCTTTTTTTGCGGCGCTGAACCAGTAATTGCGATATCCAAGCGCTTCCAGGGTTTGAACGTCAACCTGCGCTGATTCAGCCTTGGTTTCCTGAAGGCATACCACATCGGCATCGGCCAGCTGTAGATATTCGGCCAAACCCTTGCTGAGTGCAGATCGAACCCCGTTTACGTTGTAGCTGATTACTTTCATGCCGCAAAGGAAACATCTATTTGATTCCAAGCACCGTAAAAAAACAAGAAAATACCCTCAGACTAAGGCAAGGAAACAAGCATCCAAAGTACCGATTTACTTAACTTTGCCCTGCACAGAACAGGAACACAAGGCATGGAAGATACCATCAACCGTGAAGAGACCCATCCGGAAGTAAATACCGGACGGAAGCATTTGGAAGAAGCTGAAAAACTTGCCGAAGAAGCAATTGCCGAAGAACAAGTTCAGGACCCTCAGGACTATTCTGAATACAGTAAGGAAGCACTTTTGCAAAGAGCCGAAGAAATCCTGGACCATCCGGATACCCGGTTTGCCACAGAAGTTTTTCGCAAGCTCCACCAAACCTTCGACGAGGTGCAGCAGCACGACCGTCAGGAATTGCTGCGGCAATGGGTAGAAGCCGGTCATGAGCCCCGTGATTTTAAAGCACCTGCCGATGAAATCCGTCAGCAGTTCAATGCCCTGGAACACAGATTCCGTGAACGGAAGGCCGAGGAAAAAAGGCGTGCCGAGGAAGAAAAGATGGCGAACTACAAAAAGAAGCTGTCTATCCTCGACAAAATGAAAACCCTTGTGGACGCTGAAGAAACCAAAGGCAGTCTGGATCAAATGAAAGAACTGCAAAAGGAATGGCGTCTCATCAAATCCATTCCCCTGCAGTTCCGCGATGATTTGTACGAACGTTATCGCTTCTACCTGGATAAATTCTATGATAACCTCAGCATAGAAAATGAATTAAAACAGCGTGACCGCGAAGTAAACCTCTCGGCCAAGATTGATTTATGCATCAAAATGGACGAGCTGTTACAGGAAAAGAGCATCAAAAATGCCATGATTCTGTTCAACAAATACCGCGAAGACTGGAGCAACATTGGCCCGGTTCCACGTGATGTGAGCGATGAAATTTACAGGCGTTTTAAGGAAACAGCAGACAAAGTGCTGGCCGTGAAGAAGGAACAGATGGAAGCCATCAATGCTGAACGGCAGCAAAACCTGAAACTTAAAGTTCTGCTGTGCGAGAAATTGGATACCCTGAATGCCGTTTGGCCTGAAACAGGCAAACAATGGACACAGCGGGCCGAAGAAGTGGAAGCGCTGATGGAAGAATGGAAAAAAATTGGTCATGCACCAAAGCTGGAAGGCGATGAGGCATGGAACCGATTCCGTCAGGCGCGACAGGAATTCTTCAATGCGCGCCGCAACTATTTCAAGAAGCTGGGTGCCGACCGTGAAGAAAATCTTCAAAAGAAAATGGCACTTTGCGCGCAGGCTGAACAATTGGCAGAACGCACCGATTGGGCAAAAACCACCGATGAACTGCTAAAACTTCAGGAGTCATGGAAAAAGATAGGCCCGGCCCCGGAGCAGAAAAGTGAAGAGGTTTGGAAGCGATTCCGTGCGGCCTTCGACACCTTCTTCGAAAAGAAAAATCAGGCTTTTAAAGTCAGAAAATCTGAAGAAAAGGAAAACCTCGCCATCAAACAGGGCATTGTAACGGCCCTTGAAGCGCTGGCGGCCGAAGAAACCACAGAAGAAGTATTCACCCGCCTGAAAGCATTGCAAAGCCAATGGATGAACACCGGCTTTGTGCCCATGGCGCAAAAAGAGGAACTGCAGAAACGTTTCCAGAAAATCTCTGATGAACTCTTCGGACGATTCAGGAAAAACCGCGACGAAATGCGGCAGTCTATGGTGAAGGAACATTTCGAAGCTATGGCCGGCGGTCCCGACGGATCCAACAGGCTGAAGTTTGAAGAACGTCGCATCCGTGAACGCATCACCGGCCTTCGCAGTGAACTGTCAACCATGGAAAACAACATGGCTTTCTTCGCGCGTTCCAAAGGTGCAGATACCTTCCTCAAACAATTTGAAGAAAAAAAGCAACAGCTGGAACAACAAATCAAAAGGCTGGAACAAGAACTGAAAACGCTGAGAACAGTGAAGCCGGGCAATGCCTGACTTTTTTCGCGCCGCTGATTTTTTAGGTTACCTGCTGCATGCACGAGGTAAACACGGGGTTCATTCTCCGTTTGTTTATCGGTTCGTTACCGACATTCTGGAACAGAAACAGCAACATCCTGCATACCACAGGATAGAACTGATTCGGGCTGCCATGCTGCAATCCAAAGCGCAGATCCGCATGCAGGATTTCGGCGCAGGAAAGAAGAAGGACGTTCGCAGCCTCCGGGAAATCACATCCAACACGGCGAAACCGGCAAAATACGGACGGCTGCTGCACCGGATTATTGCTGCTTTTCGTCCGGAATTCGCCCTGGAACTGGGAACCTGTACCGGCATTTCCACCATGTATCAAAGCATCGGCATGGAAGCAAATCCTTTGTGGAGCATTGAAGGCGACCCAACCCTGAGCGCCCTGGCGCAGAGTAATTTAGAAGAAGTCGGCCTGCAAGACCGGGCGCTGCTGATCAACGGCAACTTTGACAGCGCTTTGCCGGCAGTGCTCGCGCAATTGCCTCGTCTGGATTATCTGTTTGCCGACGGAAATCATCGCCTTGAACCCACACTACATTACTTTGATCTGGCCCTGGAAAAGGCACATGAAGGCAGTTTGTTTATTTTTGATGACATCCACTGGAATGAAGAAATGTTCAGGGCATGGAACATCATCAAGAACCACAAAGAAGTGCGCGTAAGCATTGACCTGTTTGCCATGGGTCTGGTGTTTTTCAGAACAGAACAGGAAAAGGAACACTTTATTTTGAGCTATTGATTAGATGGTAGAATTTACACATACCGTGCGTGTACGCTATGGTGAAACCGACCGGATGGGATTGGTTTACCATGGCGATTACGCGGAATATCTGGACGAAGCCCGTACTGAAATGCTGCGCAGCAGAGGCCTCAGTTACCGGGAAATAGAAACGCGGGGCATCCTGATGCCGGTTCGTGAACTGCGCATTCGCTACCAAAAAGGAAGCACTTACGATTCACTCATCTTTATTCACCTGAGCATTCAGGAAAAACCGCATACCCGCATGCAGGTGCATTACCGTTGTGTAAATGAACAGGGTGAACCGGTATGCACGGCCTTCACCGAGTTGATTTTTGTTCAGGCTGATAAAGGAAAACCTATGGCCTGTCCGGAATGGATTTACCAACATTTCCCAGAATGGTGCTGAGGAAGGCCAGCAAAGCACCCAGGCGGGAAAACCGTCCGCGCCCGCAGGAACCATCCTGGAATGAATTCTGGGTGGTTCGGAAGCTGAAACAGTACACCATCAGCGGATTTCAGGGGCACAGCATTTACGATGTGGGAAGGCACTTTTCGAAGGCATTGTTCCGGGAAGAATTCACACTGCGGGCAACATCACTTGCCTTCAACCTCTTTCTTGCCCTCTTCCCGGCCTTGCTGTTCCTTTTCACCTTGATTGCATACATTCCCGTGAAAGGCCTGAGGTCCAGATTGATTCGTGAACTCGACTTTTTCCTTCCCGACAGCACCTTTCAGGCCATTTCCACCACCATCAACGACATCATCGCCAATCAGAACGGCAGCTTGCTTTCCTTTGGTTTCCTGCTTGCCATTTGGTTTTCCAGCAATGGATTCCATACGCTCATCAACACCTTCAACCGCCGCCTTCCCCGAAAAAGGAAACGGAACTGGTTTCAAAACCGGGCCATTGCCATCGGGCTCACGGTGATGATTTCCATGATGCTGATTGCGGCAGTATTGATTATTGTATATGCCGGCTACCTCCAGACCTGGATTTACAAACACAAGATTGTAAATCGAAGTACGCTGCGATTTTTGATTGCATCCACGGAATATCTGGTGCTTACCGGACTGGTCTTTCTGGTAATTTCCAGTTTGTATCGTTTTGGCCCGGCCACGGTGATAAAATGGCGTTTTGCTTCTGCCGGAAGCATCACCGCAACCTTGTTGTGTATGGTTTCTACCGCGCTGTTCTCTGTGTACGTAAACAACTTCGGCTCATACAACAAAATCTACGGTTCTATTGGAGCCATCATGGCGTTGATGGTATTGCTGTACATCAATGTGCTGGCCATTATTGCCGGATTTGAACTCAATTCGAGTATTGAACGCGCTTCGCTGGCCGGCGAACCATTGCAAAAGAAGGACGCCTGAGTTTACTCGTCCAACTTCAATACAGCCATGAAGGCGCTCTGCGGAATTTCCACATTGCCTACCTGACGCATACGCTTTTTACCCGCCTTTTGCTTTTCAAGCAACTTGCGTTTACGGCTGATGTCACCGCCATAACATTTGGCTGTTACGTCTTTACGGAGCGCTGAAAGGGTTTCGCGCGCAATGATTTTAGCGCCAATGGCCGCCTGAATGGCAATTTCAAATTGTTGCCTTGGAATCAGTTCGCGTAACTTTTTGCAAATCTTCTTACCCAAATCAAAGGCATTGTCGCGGTGAATAATGGCGCTTAATGCATCCACCGGCTTGGCATTCAGCATGATATCCATTTTCACCAGCGTGCTTTCGCGGTAGCCGATGGGATGATAATCGAACGAGGCATAACCGCGGCTGATGCTTTTCAGCTTGTCGTAGAAATCAAATACAATTTCCGCCAGTGGCATTTCAAAGGTCAGCTCCACACGGTCGGAGGTGAGGTAAACCTGATTCTTCAGCACCCCGCGCTTTTCCATACACAGTGACATGATGCTGCCCACATATTCGCTTTTGGTAATGACCGCTGCCTGAATGAATGGTTCTTCCACGTAATCGGTTTTTTCCACCGGAGGAAGGTCGCTGGGATTGTTCACCATCACCACTTCACCCTTTGAAGTATAAGCGATGTAGCTTACGTTGGGAACCGTGGTAATTACGGTCATGTTGAATTCCCGTTCCAGGCGTTCCTGGATGATTTCCATGTGCAGCATACCCAGAAATCCGCAGCGGAAACCGAAACCCAGCGCAGCTGAGCTTTCTGGCTCAAACACCAGACTGGCATCATTCAGCTGCAGCTTCAGCATGGCTTCACGCAGCTCTTCAAAATCTTCTGTATCAACCGGATAAATACCGGCAAACACCATGGGTTTTACGTGTTCAAAGCCTTTGATGGCTTCAGCCGTGGGATGCTCGTGGTCGGTAATGGTATCACCTACTTCCACTTCCTTGGCTTCCTTGATTCCACTGATGATATAGCCCACATCGCCGGCTTTTACTTCCTGCCGCGGGTTCATTTCCAACTTCAGGATGCCCACTTCATCGGCAAGATAATCGCGGCCGGTGTTCATGAAACGCACATGCTGGCCTTTGCGGATGGTTCCATCAATTACACGGTAATAGGCAATGATGCCCCTGAAAGAATTAAACACACTGTCAAAAATCAGGGCCTTTGTTGGTGCATTGATGTCGCCTTTAGGCGAAGGAACGCGTTCCACGATTGCCCGGAGGATGTCGTGCACGCCCATGCCGGTTTTCCCGCTGGCTGCAAGGATTTCTTCACGCTTGCAACCAAGCAGATCCACGATTTGGTCGCTCACCTCTTCGGGCATGGCGCTGGGCAGATCTATTTTGTTGAGCACGGGAATGATGGTCAGACCATGTTCAATGGCCATGAACAGGTTGCTGATGGTTTGTGCTTCAATACCCTGGCTGGCATCAACAATCAGCAGTGCACCTTCACAGGCGGCAATACTGCGGCTCACTTCATAACTAAAGTCCACGTGACCAGGCGTATCAATCAGGTTCAGCACATAATCCTGGCCATCCAGCTTGTAATTCATCTGAATGGCATGGCTTTTAATGGTGATGCCACGCTCCCGCT
>JBDKIU010000221.1:0-2897 GCA_039796915.1 Bacteroidota bacterium
TATCATGCATTCCGCTTTCCAGCTATATCAATAACTTAAAACCAACTAAATCCCAACCAAATACAACACCAGCATCCCCGTTGCCAGCGCAATCCCAAAGCTCAGCAGGGTGCCAATCAGGATGTATTCTGTCATTTTTCGGTCTTTCGATTCTTTCAAATCCCCAAAGCGAAATACGGATTTCGCCGCCACCAAAAAACCAATGGCGTCCCAATGTCCGGTAACCACAAAAGTGAATACAAAAAGACGTTCCAGAATACCGATTTAGGTTCCGGCTTTCCTTAATGACATCGAGTCGGTGTCTTGTATTTCCGCATACCAACGTTCCATGATGCCCGCAATCAACTTGCCGGCCGGCCAGATTAACACCACCAGGGCATTGATGATGATCCAAAACCTTGTCGTATGCAAGATGCTGAGGTCGGGCATCCGGGCTTCGTCTGTAAAGGCATAAATGGCCAGCAATCCGCTCATCAGCAACAACTGCTGTGTCAGCATCACATTTCTTATATGAAACCGATGCACCAGCAACGAAAGCAAGAACCAGATAAGGTTATACAAAGCAACCATCAGGATGGCGGGCATGATGAAGGAAGACTGACCAATCAATCCCATCGCCATACTTCCATAAAGACAACCGTATAAATATCCGCTGGCTTTAAACTTCGCATCCTGATGCAACACGAACGAAACCAGGCAATGGCTCAGGAGCATTTTTAACCCAATCATGTATCCAGTAAGCTAAGAACCCTTTTGCGAAAGTGATGTTCCAAATCCAGGGTTTCTGTGGCATAAGCCCTTTTCCATCGCCCACTGACGGAGTTTTGCCGGATTCCCAGCATGGCGCCCAGTTCCCTTTGGGTGGTATCGGGATGTTGCAAAATCATGGATATTAAAGTTGCCGAAGAGGTGGTCCAGTGATCCATAAATGTGGCTGCCAACCGGAAATACAAATTCATATCCTCATCAAATGCCGGCCACGGACTGTTGATGCCAAGGGTGCAATGTTCTTTCTTGATTTGATCAAACTGCGCCCCGGCGCGCACATAAGCAGGGCCATTACTTTCCGATACGCGGTTTCCTGCATACGTTTTTTCACCAATGCCAATGCTCAATCGGAGGTCAATGCTGCTGTGCTGCTGCTTACTGCTTTCCTCGGTTATTTGTCGGATGAGCGCCTTTAAACTCAAGGCCCGATGCAATGCCCATTCAGGATTGCTTATTTCCAATTGAAAAGAATCGCCCCAGGCCAGTTCCCAATCATAAGGCGTTTGTCCCCAGGAACTGAGTTGCTTTTTAAGTGGCAAGAGCCACAACTCCGGATTGTTCAATTTCCGCGAAGCCATGATGTCTCCTTTGATGATGGCAATCATGCTTCGAATATCGCGCATTTAAGCGATGTTTTTAATTATCGCTTCTTTTTGTGATATTTTTAAAAATCGTCTATTTGAACGATGTTTCTCGGTGTTGGGGTGATACGAAGGATTACATATTCCTGCGGTACTGTCCGCCGACTTCAAATAAGGCATCGGTGATTTGTCCCAGCGTACACACCTTCGCGGCCTCCATCAAAGCGCTGAACACATTGCGGTTCTGAATGGCGCAAAGTTGGATTTCGCGCAGGGCTGCGGCTGCCTCTTCGGCATAAGCCTGCTGCAGGTTGTGCACCGTGTTGATCTGCTGTTCCTTTTCTTCTTCGGTGCTGCGGATGACTTCCCTCGGCAATACGGTAGGCGAACCTTTGCTGCTCAGGAAGGTATTCACGCCGATGATGGGCAGTTCGCCGGTATGCTTCAGGGTTTCATAATACAAGCTTTCCTCCTGAATCTTTCCGCGCTGGTACATGGTTTCCATGGCGCCCAGCACGCCGCCGCGCTCGGTGATGCGGTCAAACTCAACAAGCACCGCTTCTTCTACCAAATCCGTCAGCTCTTCAATGATGAAGGAACCCTGTAATGGGTTTTCGTTCTTGGCAAGTCCGAGTTCCCGGTTGATGATGAGCTGAATGGCCATGGCGCGGCGTACACTTTCCTCGGTAGGTGTGGTGATGGCCTCGTCATAAGCGTTGGTATGCAGGCTGTTGCAGTTGTCGTAGATGGCGTACAGCGCCTGCAGCGTGGTGCGGATGTCGTTGAAGTCGATTTCCTGGGCATGCAGACTGCGGCCGCTGGTCTGGATATGGTACTTCAGCATCTGGCTGCGCTCGTTGCCGCCGTATTTCAGCTTCATCGCCTTGGCCCAGATGCGCCGCGCCACACGTCCAATCACTGCGTATTCCGGATCGGTGCCGTTGCTGAAGAAGAAACTCAGGTTGGGCGCGAAGTCGTCAATATGCATGCCGCGGCTCAGGTAGTATTCCACGTAGGTGAAGCCGTTGGCCAGTGTAAAGGCAAGTTGCGTGATGGGGTTGGCGCCAGCTTCTGCGATGTGGTAACCGCTGATGCTCACGCTGTAGAAGTTCCGCACTTTGGAACTGATGAATTCCTGCTGCACGTCACCCATGAGGCGCAAGGCAAATTCGGTGCTGAAAATGCAGGTGTTCTGCGCCTGATCTTCCTTCAGGATGTCAGCCTGAACGGTTCCGCGCACCTGATTCAGCGTCCATGCTTTGATTTCTTCATAGGTTTCCTTCGGAAGTACCTGGTCGCCGGTAACGCCGAGCAGCATCAGGCCCAGGCCATCATTTCCTTCGGGAAGGGTTCCGTGGTACTGCGGACGGGCAATGCCTTTCTGCGTGAAACGCTCATCAATCTTGCGCTGCACGTCGGCTTCCAGTCCGTGTTTGCGGATGTATAATTCGCATTGCTGGTCAATGGCGGCGTTCATGAAAAAAGCCAGCAGCATTGGCGCCGGACCGTTGATGGTCATGCTCACCGAGGTTTTCGGGTCGGCCAGGT
>JBDKIU010000222.1:0-4288 GCA_039796915.1 Bacteroidota bacterium
AAGAATCCATGGAAGCTGAATACAAAACATATAAGTAAAACATAAAAAAACCCGACGCTTTGGGGCGTCGGGTTCGTGGAGAATATCGGAGTCGAACCGATGACCTCTTGCATGCCATGCAAACGCTCTAGCCAGCTGAGCTAATTCCCCATTTTATCTTAGAACTTCTCAACCGATGACCTTCCCGAGGCAAGCTCGGGACGCTCTAGCCAGCTGAGCTAATTCCCCATTTTATCTTAGAACTTCTCAACTGGCGTTTTAGCCAGTTGATTTTTTTCAGCACACAACATCCAACGGCGCACATTAGCGTCAAATGCTCATGTGCCAAATTGTTTGTTGCCTCTGTTTATTCAGCGAATAATGTTCAAGAACGGAGCACAAAGATAAGGTGCTGAACACATGCCCTACAAGCAGATTTTCAAGAGTTTTTAACCAATTTCAAAATTTCAGTTGCAGCCCTGTGAGCAGCACCCGGATTGCCCATCATCTTTCGAAGCGCCGCATAATCAGCTTTCAACTGAAGCGCTTGTATGGGTTCGAGCAGTTGTCTGAGGTCTTGCTCCAAGACTGTTGGATTCATTTCGTTTTGAATCCGCTCGTGCACCACTTCTCTGTCCATGATCAGGTTTACCAGGCTGATGTATTTAATCTTCAGCAATTGTTTGGCCGCATGATAAGTCAATGCACTCGTCCGGTAGCAAACCACCTGTGGGCAATTCAGCAACGCAGCTTCTAAGGTAGCCGTGCCGCTGGCCACAAGCGCTGCCTGGGCATGTGCGAGCAATTGATAGGTTTCTCCACGCAACAGTCGGATGGATTGATGCGACCCGTAAAAACCCTGGTAGAACTCCGGAGGGAAATCCGGAGCACAGGCGATGGCAACCTCGCAATCATCAAACCTGGACGCAGCTTGGAGCATCGCTGGCAACATGCGCACAATTTCCTGTCTTCTGCTACCAGGCAACAAGGCTATGATTGGTTTTTCAAACCCGTTTCGCTTTAAAAATGCCGGATCTTTCGCAAAGGCAGATATTTTGTCCCATAAAGGATTGCCAATGTACCGCACAGGCACTTTGTACGGCGCAAAAAAGCTTGGTTCAAATGGCAGAATCGACAAAACAAGATCTGTGACTTTTGCCAGCGTGAATGCTCGTTTTTTCTTCCATGCCCATGCTTTGGGTGCAATGAAGTAGGCTACTTTGAATCCATGAAACTTTGCGAAGGCCGCCATCCGCATGTTAAAACCAGGGTGATCAATGGGAATCACCACATCCGGATTCCAATTCAAGATATCTTCTTTGCACAGCTGTAGGTGTTTGCGGATGCTGCCGAGGTGTCGTATGACCTCCCACAATCCCATAAAAGCACGCTCTTTCTGATGCACCACCGGCGTTCCACCGGCCGCAGCAGCCATCAGATCGCCACCCCAATACCGAAATGTGGCATCCGGATCCAGCTGCTTCAGCGCCTCAATCAATGCCGCACCCTGCAAGTCGCCTGACGCTTCTCCTGCAATCAGGTAATACTTCATGCCTCAGGACTTGAAAACCATTGCAACCACATATACCCCGTAAATCATGGTGGACAGCAAAATTCCGCGACAAACCATGTCCCTGTTTCGGCGCAAAAACAGCCAGAACATCACTCCATTCCCGATCAGGCCCATTCTGATGAACGGACTCATCAGGACCCCGTTTCCCAACAGGTCAATAAAATCTGCCTGACTTCCTTCTTCGCGAAAAACCGTGAAGATGAGCAATGCAATGACAAACGGAAGAGATATACCGCCAATCATGCCGAGCAGCAGATCCTTCTTTTGCTGTTTATTCATGAATATCCCAGGTGTTTAAGGCACTGATGCGGCTGTGGTCGGTCAAATCAAACTGCGTTGGCACGATGGAAACATAGCCATGGGCAAGCGCCCATTCATCGGTATCTTCCCCTTTATCCATGTTGACAAAGCGTCCGGTCATCCAATAATATTTCCTGTTGAATGGATCCAAACGCTCATCAAAATCTTCTTTCCACTTTGCCACGGCCTGTCTGCATACTTTCACGCCTTTGATGCCACCTTCCGGAACCGGCAAATTCACGTTAAGCAAGGTACCGTAGGGCAAACCATTGCGGAGGTACTCCAGTGCAATGCGCCGCACATAGGGTTTCACGACCTCAAAATCTGCATCCCAGCGGTAATCGCATAAAGAAAACCCGATGGCAGGCATCCCGTCGATGGCGGCTTCCACGGCGGCACTCATGGTTCCGGAATAGATGACATTAATCGACGCATTGGAGCCGTGATTGATTCCGGAAACCATCAGGTCGGGTTTACGGGTAAGCAGCTTGTCGATGGCCAATTTCACGCAATCAACAGGTGTTCCCGTGCATTGATAAGAAACCACACCGGGAAACTGATCCACCTTGGTAAGCCGCAGCGGCTGATTGATGGTAATGGCATGTCCCATGGCGCTTTGAGGCTTGTCGGGTGCCACAACAATCACTTCTCCTATTTCCTGCATCACCTCTACCAGGGCTTTGATTCCCGGAGCTGTAATTCCATCGTCATTGCTGATCAGGATCAGCGGTTTTTCTTCTGAATGAGTCATTATTTTCTAATTAATCTAAGGCAGGTTCCCAAAGGAAGGCATTTCCCAAATCGGTCCTTCACAAACAATTCACCGGAAGTAAATTCATTCCCGGGAAACTGCGCCTGCACAAGGGTTTCTGTAATCATCGGGGAAAAGCCCATGGAATAAAGATTTACCAACAACATACTGTTTTGTGGCTCCAATATGGAAGAAGTAAGGGATAAAAGTTCGTCGATTTGCTTCTCCAATTGCCATTTCTCTCCATCCGGACCACGGCCATAAGCAGGTGGATCCATCAAAATGGCGTGATAGGTTTTTCCCCGGCGTTGCTCACGCTCCACAAAACGAAACGCATCTTCTACAATCCATCGGATGTCCTTTAATCCACTCAGCTCCATATTTTCCCGCGACCAGGTAATTACCTGCTTTACAGAATCCACATGATATACATCTGCACCTGCAGACCTGGCTGCCAAAGAAGCACCGCCGGTATAGGCAAACAAATTCAAAACCCTTGGCTGTTGCAATTTTAAGTCACGAAGTGAATCGTAAATAAAATTCCAGTTATCGGCCTGCTCCGGGAATACACCAACATGTTTAAATGAAGTAAGTCCAAGGCGAAATTTCAGGTGCATGCCTTTGTATTTATAGCTGATGTGCCAACGGTCCGGAACTCCTTTTTTCAGCTCCCAGTTTCCCTGATCACCATCGGCAGCAGCGCCTTTTTTTCTGAAGAAGGATGCATGCGCCTTTGCGGCCCATTCCTGTTCACTCAGACTTTTAGACCAGATGGCCTGCGGTTCAGGCCTGCGCAACACATGTGTTCCAAACCGTTCCAACTTTTCAAAGCCTCCACAATCTATGAGCTCATAATCTGGAAAATCTGGAATACCGATGCGGCTGAACACGGGTCAAAGATAGCAAACAGCCCGAGACGCAGGGCGCTCGGGCTGTGATAATGTACAGTTGGTGATGTTTAGAAGGTGTTGATTTTGATACGCTTTTCAATTTCATCTACATCGTAGCGAAACTTCTTATCGGTATCCATCAGATCATTCACGGTTTGACATGCATGGATCACGGTGGAATGGTCGCGGCCGCCAAAATGCATTCCGATGTTTTTCAGCGAGGCCTTCGTCAGATCCTTAGCGAAGTACATGGCTATTTGCCTGGCCTGTACAATTTCACGCTTCCTGGTTTTGGACTTTACTGCTTCTACGGGCAATCCGTAGAAATCACAAACCAGTTTCTGGATGTAATCGATGGAAATTTCGCGGCTGGCATTCTTCACGAAATTCTTCATCATCTGCTTGGCCAAAGGCAAATCGATTTGCTTTCTGGTCAGTGAAGCCTGGGCCAGAACAGAAATCAACGCACCTTCCAACTCCCGGATGTTCGTATCGATGTTGTGTGCCAGATATTCCACAACCTCCCGATCGATGGTGATTCCATCCTGGTACATCTTATTCTCCAGAATAGCCAGTCGGGTTTCATAATCAGGCATCGAAAGATCACAACTCAAACCCCATTTAAAACGTGACAGCAAACGTTCATCCACATCTTTCAGATCCTTTGGCGGTCTGTCACAGGTGAGGATGATTTGTTTTCCGTTCTGGTGCAGGTGGTTAAAGATCTGGAAGAAAATCTCCTGAGTCCGTTCTTTCTTGGCAAAGAACTGAACATCATCCATGATCAATACGTCG
>JBDKIU010000223.1:0-3603 GCA_039796915.1 Bacteroidota bacterium
AAATGTTCGCGCTGAAATCCTTCACCCACAAATAGCTGATCACATTGTCGATGCCCAGCAGGTTGAAAAATTCCAGCGAAATCCAGCTGCTCTGAACCTTGTCCCAAATTTTCCCTTTGGGCCGCACCGAATCATTGACCAGAACTTTGGTGAATCCAATGTCGATTCTTCGATAGGGTGGAATTCTGTAAATGTCTTTGTACCTTAAGTCGCCGCCCAGGTAATACGGCATTCCGGTGCCGAAGATGAGGTTCAGATTCATGCGGTATCTGCTGTTTCCCGGCAGTTCATCCTGGAACACAATGGCCGCATTCACGCGTTTATCTGTGGGACGGCGCAAATACGGGCTTTCCACACTGTTTCCTGCGCTGTTTATATAACGAATTCGTTCCTTGCTTTGAAGCACGCTGAGCGTAAACCACGACTCCAGGCCAGGAATGAACTCGCCGTTCACCCTGTTGTCCACGCCCCATGCATAGCCATTGCTGCTGTTTTGCGCGTAATAACGGATGCGGATGTTGTCGAACAGATACGGAACCTGATCTTGCAGACGCTTGTAATAAGCTTCGCTGAGCCATTTGAATTTGCGTCCCCACATCATGAACGAACGGTCCATGCCACCCACAACATGGATGCTTCGCTGCGCCTTCAGACGGGTGTTCAGCTGTCCGTCAAACCCGCGCATTTCCCTGTAAAAAGCAGGTTGGGCGTAGATTCCGGTGGCCAGATACAAACGCACACTGGGCTTTTTCAGTGAATCTGGCGCCTGCACGTTGAACCTACGGTTTGGTTCAACACTGAACTGCAGCCGCGGACTGTGGATCCATTGTTCATTTAAACTCCAGTATTGGCTGCGGGTGCCGACAGTGAGGCGTGCATTGGAAGCTTTGTTCAGAAAGATGTTGCCTTGCAGATGCGCTGAAGCCCTCCAGGAACTCAATGAGGCAGCGCCGCTCACAAAGCCGTCCATAAATACGCTGTCTCGGCCAAATCCGAAGGGTGGAATATTGTATTCGGCGGAATCGTTGTACAGCCATTCATGGATTTTATCGCGGATTTCTTCTTGTTGGATACGTGCGCCCCAGTTCAGGGAAACGATGCGGTTCGTGGCGTTCCAGTTGCCAATGGTGGACAGATTCACCACGCGGGTATTCAGACGGTTTCTGCCGTGGTCGATGAAACTTCCGGCACCCAGGTTTCGGATGGGTTTTCCATAGGTTTCAGAAGAAGGATCTTTATCCAGCAAACCCAGGCTGTATGCGCCGAAAATGTCGAACACTTCCTGCTCGCGTGTGGAGAAGGCCGCGCCAATCAGTTTCAATTCTGTGCTTTTTCGAGGTTTCCAGATCAGCGAAAGGGCAGACATGGCACTGGTATAACCGCTGAATTCCTGTCCGCCCATGCCAACATACAGGTTAAACGCATTTTGTGCGGTTCCGAAGGATGTTTCCCTGCTTTCTGGATTCAGGCGATAGCGGTTTTCTGCAATGTTTCCGAGCCATTCTGCACGCAGGCGCGTGTTGAGCCGGTAGGAAAACAGCCATTGAGCATCGTAGAAATTGGTAACATAGCGTCCGCTTACATCTAAGGTGTTGAGTATCAGTGTGTTAGACCTCCAACGGATGCTTCCAATGCCGCTGAATCTGCGGTTCGCAGACAATTGTTCCAGGGCCATGGAAGCGCCCAGCAAGCCTACATCCACAGTGCTTTCAAACTTCGTGGGTTTGCGGTATTCCACATCCAGCACGCTGCTCTGCTTGTCGCCATAACGCGCTTCAAAACCTCCTGCGCTGAATTTCAGGTTTTTAACCAGCAATGGATTGATAAAGCTCAAACCTTCCTGTTGCCCGCTGTGAATCAACTGTGGGCGATAGATTTCGACGTCGTTTACGTACACCAGGTTTTCATCAAAGTTGCCGCCACGCACGCTGTATTGCGAAGACAACTCGTTGTTGCTGAATACTCCGGGCAAGGTTTTGATGATGTTTTCAATGCCACTGCCAAGGCCGGTCATACTTTCAACGGCCCTGGATTTCAGGTCGATACTCAGGCCTGTAGATGCGCCCGATGTGATGCGCAGCAATTCCATACTTCCGAGGCCGGAATTCAGATAAGCAATCTGATATTTATTGGTGTCAAGGCTTGCTGCAAGTACAGTTGAATAAACACGTTTGCGTTCAAAGAAGCCTTCTACGGAGATGGCAGAATCACAAGGAACTGTCAATGTGCAGCGTCCTTCTTCATCGGTCAGGTTACCATTTTTAGCACCTGCGGCTTTTACCCAAACACCGGAAACGGGTCGGTCTTCCATATCGCGCAGTTCCAGACGAAGCATACAATTGGTTTGTGCCTGTAGCACGTGCGCGCCAATCAGCAGGAATAAAAAAAGTAAAATCCTGTGCACCGGCATTCAACGAGCAATCATCAGGCTTTGGTATGTGCGGGTGCGCATGATTTTAACTGGGCAATCGTTTGTACCGGATCGGCAGCGCCGAAAACTGTATTTCCGGCAACCAGCACATCGGCACCGGCTTCCAGCAACAAAGGAGCATTTTCCAAAGTAACTCCGCCATCAATTTCAATGAGGCAATGGCTGTTGCTGGCCTGTATCAGCTTGCGCAGCTGGTTTATTTTCCGATAGGTATGTTCAATAAATGATTGACCGCCAAAGCCCGGATTCACGCTCATCAGACAAACCAGGTCGCAGGAGCTGATGATGTCTTCAAGCAAATGCACAGGACTGTGAGGATTCAGGGCCACGCCGGCTTTCATCCCTTCCTGCCGGATCTGATCCAGGCTGCGGTGCAGGTGCGTACTTGCTTCCAGGTGAATGGTCAGAACGGCTGCACCCGCATCTTTAAAGGCTTTGATGTATCGTTCCGGCTGAACAATCATCAGGTGCACATCTAAAGGTTTTTGGGCATGTTTGAAAAGACTTTTAACTACAGGAAAGCCAAATGAAATATTGGGTACAAATACGCCGTCCATGATGTCAACGTGGAACCAGTCGGCCTGACTGCGATTGACCATTTCGGTATCCCGTTGCAGGTTTCCGAAATCGGCGCTCAGCATTGACGGGGCAATTAGGTGTGCCATGCCGCAAAGATATTCAGCGAATATGGACTTCCCTGATGGTTTCCGCGCCAAGGTCGGTATTGATGCGCTGTATGATTTCGTCTTTGCGCATCATCAACTCAGCTTTCAAAGGCGCATTGTCGATGGTCAAAGCCAGGGTTCCATCTTTAAAACGGATGTTTTGGGTATGATTGGCAATCAATGTTCCCATGATGGCGGCCCAACGTTCTTTCAATGCTGCTTCCGTTAAAGGGCTGCTCAGGTGGTATTTTTCTTCCATTTGTCGCAGCACTTCGCTGATGCTTCTGCTGCCTTGTTTTCCAATTCTTTTCATCAAATACCTTGTGGTCTGAGTTTACTGTTTCTGTAGCCGTAGATGAAATAAATGGCCAATCCGAGGCCTAACCAAATAAAGAAGCGTTCCCAATTCTGCGCGCTTAGTTCCGCCATGAGGTACAAACAGCTCAGCAGGCCCAGGCTGGGGATAAGGGAAATGCGTGTAAAGAAAGAGCTGATGGTTAGCAGCAG
>JBDKIU010000224.1:0-12148 GCA_039796915.1 Bacteroidota bacterium
CGGCACCCGCGTAGCTGGTGGTTCCAGGGAATTCAGCAGCAACAAAGGCGTAGTTCGTGTGTACACTACCGCTCCAAACACTTGTGCTGACGGCACTGTGGTATGGGACGGCGGCGGAAGAGACGAGCAGTGGAGCAACAGGTTTAACTGGGTTGGCGACAAATGTCCTTGTGACGGTGCCGACGTTGTGTTCAACCAAACCAACGCTACCAAAGATGTCATCATCCGTGATACCATCAGCATGGCCAGCATTACAGCAACCACTCGCTACCGCGGTCGCATCCGCCTGGAAGGCGATACTGCGATGCTGACCGTAGGATCTATGATTCTCCAGGGCGCTCAGGTATTTGCCGATAAAGGCAAAGGTGTTCTGAACCTCGGCAACGTAGACGTTACCTACAACAGCATGCTGTACACCGGTGTAAAAGGTCTGAACGTTTCCGGACTTCTGTACCTCCGCGGTGGCCAACTGCATCCACTTGCAGGTAGCACCCTGAACCTGAACAATGTGTATGTTGACAACAACGGTATTTTCAACTCTCCAACCGGCAACGGTATTGTAAACCTGAGCGGCTACCTGCGTCGCACTCCGGGTGGCATTTTCCGTGCCAACACCTGCACCTGGAACATGACCGGCAACGCTGCCCATGACCTGAGCTACAACTCTTCTACCGTTACTACTACTACCTTTACCAAATTGAACATTCACAATGCGGCCAGCTTCAGCAATGACAACATTGTTGTAACTGATTCATTCCGCACCATCGGTTCTACTTCAAACGTAAGCGGTGGTTTGTTCCAGGCGCAAGGCCGTGTAATGATTGGCAGCAGCAACAACACCATGACTTCCCTCACCTTCAACAGGGCGAGCGGCAACCAGATCCTTTCTTCTGTTAGCGCCGGTGGCCTGAGCGGTACGCCTGTGACCATCAACAAAACCACTTCAGGTAACGTTGTACTGGCTAGCGATATCAACTTCGGTGCGTTGACCCTCACCAAAGGTTTGATTGATCCTGACGGAAAGAAAGCTACCCTGACCAGCAATGGCATCAGCGGTGGTAACAACACCTCTTACATCATCGGAACAGCTTATGTAAACAAGGTTGATGGTGCATTTAGCGGCAGCAAAATCGTTGTACCAGTTGGGGTTTCAGGCGCATACAATCCTGTAACCATCAACAACAGCGGAACCAAGAATGACTGGAAAGTTGATGTCTTTGCTGCTGACCCTGCCAGCATTGACCCCGACCTGAACAGCAGCCTTTCTTCTATCAATTCTGCCAATTACTGGCTGTTGGAGCGCTTGACAGCTGATACTGTAGAGAGCTTCATGGGCCTGCCTACTTCAGGATCTTTCGACCAGGTTGCACGTATCTATAATGGTGAGTGGGTGAGCATCGGTGGATCAACTTCTGCCGGTACCATCACCAGCACTGCCAACAACTTGTTCAGAAATGCAAGAACTTATTACCTCACTCAGGGATTATTAACCGCACCAGGCGCTCCGATCAACGTTTTAGCTGACAAAGACGCAGTAAGCGGTTCTGAAGTTGCGCTGGACAAAGCTGGTGTGAACAGCCAGTCTGTAACCAACAGCAGCAGCCTGAGCATGTCTGTGTACCCGAATCCTGCACAAAGCAGCATTCAGATTGTACTTCCTTCAGAAGCAGTAAGCTTCCATGTGAGCGATATGGCCGGACGTTTGGTAGGCAGCTATCCTGCTTCCGTTCGTCAGCTTGACCTGAGCAACCTGAAAACCGGAATGTACCTGATCACCACAGAGGTGAACGGAACCAAACAGAGCATCCGTTTCGTAAAGAACTAATGAATTCAATGACCATTCGCTCTGAGTGGTAAACCTAAAGAAAGAGCCTCCCGTTGGAGGCTCTTTCTTTTTAGTATCCTGACCAGCCTTTGAGGTTACGTTTCTTCAATCAGCACCTTTTTAAACCTGGCGTTTGCCCCCCGTCCGATGCTGATGCGGCTTTTGGGCACATCGAGCGTTTTGGACAACAAATCAATCAATGCCTTATTTGCCGCACCTTCAATTGGCTTGGCGCGCAAACGAATCAGATAGCTTCCGTCTTCCAAAAGTTCCACCGAGTCTTTGGAAGCGCCGGGCTTCACCTGCACAAATAGTTCACGCATGCAACAAATAAAACACGTTCAACCCGCAGGAGCAATGAAATGAACGTATATTTCAACCGACTTGGAATACGATTACTACAAGCTTCTTGGTTTGAAAGTGGGGGCTGAAATAGCGGAAGTGCGGAAGGCTTACCTTCAGGCTGCAAGGCGCTATCATCCAGACCGTAACCCCAACGATGCCGCGGCCGAGCAGATGATGAAAATCCTCAACCAGGGTTACGACCTTTTATCAAACCCTGGGAAAAAGGATGTGTATGACGCCATGCTTTACAGCCATTACAGGCAACAAAAACAACCTAAAACATCGGAAAATGGAGCATTAAGTAAAGAAGCTCGGCGACAGCGGGCCCGGGAGATTCTTCGGGAACGCGACCTGCAGTTTGTGGCCGACTACAAGCTTCGTTATCGTTCATTGCGCATCCAGTTAATCATACTTCCCCTGATTGCCATTTCCACACCTTTCTATGCATGGCTGAACTGGTTTGCCGATGAAGCAAGTTACGACCACCTGCTTACGTTTCTTTCCCTGGCATGCTTCCTGGCTTCTGTATTGCGTATGGCTGCCCTGCTCTGGAGATACCTCAATGTGCAGCACATACTTAAAAATCAAAAGTTTCACGATGCCTGGATTTATGGCGTTGTCCTCGCCGTTATTGGACTTACGCCGTGGCTCGTCTATGAAGGCGCTCAATGGCGATACCGTTACCATCTTGCGCAATTTGCTGCAACTACAAGCCTGCATCTGGAATCCTACCACAATGGCCTTTTGCGCTATTCATTCACTGTTGGAAATCGCCGGATTGAAAAACTGCAACACGGTTTTTTCTGGAATGCTTCCGGACCGATTGACATCAACTCCGTTTTCAAAGTCCGTTACTCAACCCGAGACCCAAGGATCGCAGAAATTATTCTAGCTTCGCCCCAACCATGAAAATCATTTGCATTGGCCGAAACTACCGCGATCATGCGCTGGAACTCAACAACGATGTACCCACAGAACCGGTAATTTTCCTAAAACCGGACTCTGCACTGTTGCTGAACAATAAACCGTTTTTTATCCCTGAATTCAGCAACGATGTACATCATGAGGTTGAACTGGTGGTGCGCATCAACAAACTGGGCCGTCATATTGAGCCCAAATTCGCCCATACGTATTATAATGAAATTGCGCTGGGTATTGACTTTACCGCGCGTGACCTGCAAAGTACGCTGAAGAAAAAAGGTCTTCCCTGGGAACTGGCCAAAGCCTTTGACCAATCAGCGCTGCTGAGTTCTTTTGTACCGCTGGGAAACAGGAATATCCAGGACCTGCATTTTACGCTACACAAAAACGGACAGCCCGTTCAAAACGGACATACCGCAGACATGCTTTTTCCTGTGGATGAAATCATTGCCTTTGTCTCCAAATACTTCACACTCAAAATTGGTGATCTGATTTACACGGGAACGCCCGCCGGTGTTGGCCCCGTGGCCATCGGTGATCGTCTCACCGGTTTCCTCGAAGGTGAAGAACTATTCTTTTGCAACATCAAATGAGAAAAGCCATCCTATTTTATTGCCTTTCCTTCGGACTGAAGCTTTCCGCTCAGGGTCCAGACAGCATGCGAATATTCAGCGAACAGGAACGCAATGAACTCAAGTCGATGGTGCAAATCGGCCTCAGTGGCGGATTTCTTTCTAACAAGGCCAATCAAACCCTGGTGAATATTCAACCGGAAATTTCGTTTGGAGGCAGTTTGCGCATGCTGCTGGCGCCCAGCTTCTACTGGACACCATGGAACCATGCCGACAGTATGAAAACCTCCTACCTGCTCGCGGGTATGGCCGGTCAACACATCATCAACGGATTTTTGATTCAGGGTAAAATGATGACCAACATCAACAGGGGCCGCAGCCATTTTCAAATCGCGGCAGGCATGGGCATACCGCTTTCCAAAAAAGCCTGGTTTCGCTTTGAATACACCGTACAACTGGAACAGCGAAGTCGGTTTAGCGGCGAAATGCTCAGTGCCGGGCTGTTGTTTTCGCTACATTAAAACACCTGCGGAAATCAGTACCCTGCCGGATTTTTCAGCGCCTGAACCAGCGCATCTATATCGGAAGGCGCTGTGTATAGATGCGGCGTAATGCGAATACCGTTCACCACCGGATGTTCTATCGCAACCGTAAAGATTTTGTGTTGGTCAAACAACAACGCTGCAAATTGTCCGGGACTGAGGCTGTTGTGGTTTACGGTTGCAATGGCACTGTTCCTTCCCTCTTGATTCCACGGTGTTTGCAGGCTCAAAACAGACGATTCAGCGGCCGCTGAAGCCCAGCGTTTCATGAGAAATTTGAGCCTTGCCTCTTTCAGTGAACCGCCAATGGCACGGTGGAATTGGATGGCGTGTGGGATGCTCATCAGGTGCTGCAAAGGACGTGTTCCCTGATGTTCAAAGCGGCGGATGTTGTCGGCTGCATAACCAGTATCTCCCATCAATGGCCAGATTTGAGGAATCCATTCCGGCTTCATCCAAAGCATGCCCGCACCCAAAGGGTTGCACAGCCATTTATGCAGGCTGGCGCCCACGATATCGGAGGCCAGATCCGGCAGCTGAAACTCGAGTTGTGCAATGCTGTGCGCAGCATCTACCACCACACAAATGTTCGGATTGATGCTTTTTGCGGCCCTGGAAATGGCGGCCACGGGAATCACCTGTCCGCTGAGGTTGATCAGATGTGTGAGATGCAGCATGCGCGTCTTCGGACCGATGAGCATTGTATAGGCCCGCACCAGTTCCTCATCGGTTTTGGGCAGCAAAGGAACGTTCGCCGTGCGCACCTGAAACCCGTAACGTCTGGCATTCTGGCGAAAGGCTTCGTTCATGCTGCCATAATCCTGGTCGCCGATAATCACTTCATCGCCCGTTTTCCATGGAAAACCGGCAATAACGGTATTCAGCGACTCCGTGGTATTTCGGGTGAGGGCCAGTTCTTCCGCCGGAACGCCGAGGAATTCCGCCAATGCAGCGCGTGCCGTTTCTATGGCCTGTTCCTGCTCCCTGCGCATGAAAAAAGAACTCGTGGCGTTGATGTGGCCTGCCTGTTTCCAGGTTGACTGAAAAACAGGTTCGGGCTGTGGACTGAAATAACCGTTTTCCAGATTGATGAAATCACCTTCGCGCCGAAAGGCGGTGCGTACGATGTTCCAGAATGCTTCGTCTTCTACCCTGGACAAACCTGGTTTCGCTGCCCGGTAGGTATTCAGTTCAGCCACTACATGGTCAAAGGCGTTCAGCGATAACGGCATCAAAGAACAGGCAGCCAGGCCCATGCCCGACTGACGAAGGAAATTTCGGCGCTGCATGAAGTCAAAGTTAATGCATGGAAGCACTTGCTGCCTGCTCCATCTCTTCCAGCACATAGAGCGCCTGATGCAAGTCTTCTACCAGGCGAACCTGCAGGAACAACATTTTATCGGTTTGCCGCACGCTGAATTTTTCCGGCTTACCGGCAACAAATTGCAACATCTTTTGAAACCGCTCACTGGAAAACAAAGGATGCGTCGGATCTGAGGGGAAGAACAATTTCATACCACCTCTTCCTAAAGTTACTTTTTCAAGTCCAAGCTCCTTACCGGCCCACTTCAGGCGAACCGTATCCATCAGGCTGATGACTTCATCGGGTAGCTTTCCAAAGCGGTCGCGCAGATTGTCGCCAAAGGTGCGCAAACCGTTTTCTGAATCCACCGCAGAAAGTTCGTTGTACAAAGCCAGTCGTTCAGAAATGCTGCTCACAAACCACGGAGGAATGAGCATTTCGTAATCTGTTTCAACAACACATTCCCGGGTGCTGGTATCTTCCGGAATATCGCCGAACACGTCTCCAAATTCTTCCTGCTTCAACTCACGAACAGCCTCATCCAGAATTTTGTGGTACATGTCAAATCCCATGTCGGCGATGAAACCGCTCTGTTCTGCGCCCAAAAGATTACCGGCTCCGCGGATGTCGAGGTCACGCATGGCTACCTGAAATCCGGAGCCAAGTTCATTAAACTCTTCAATGGTGCGCAATCGTTTACGGGCTTCATCGGTGAGCGTGGACAAAGGCGGCGCCAGCAGGTAACAAAAAGCACGGGTATTGCTTCGTCCCACGCGGCCGCGCATCTGGTGCAGATCACTCAGCCCAAACATGTGGGCGTTGTTGATGATGATGGTATTGGCGTTGGAAATATCCAATCCGCTTTCAATAATGGTTGTTGCTACCAGCACGTCAAAATCGCCTTCAATAAAACGAACCATCACCTGTTCCAGTTCTTCTCCGCCCATTTGGCCGTGGGCCACGGCAACCCTGGCTCCCGGACACGCTTCTTCCACCATGCGCGCAACCTCATGTATGTCCTTTACGCGTGAATGAATGAAGAATGCTTGTCCGCCGCGGTTCAACTCTTCTGAAATGGCCCGGCCAATCAGCTCCTTGTTAAACACGTGCAGTTCAGTGTGCACCGGTTGCCTGTTTGGTGGTGGCGTATTGATGATGCTCAAATCGCGGGCACCCATGAGTGAAAAATGCAGTGTACGCGGAATGGGCGTAGCCGTAAGCGTAAGTGTATCTACATTTACACGGAGTTCCTTCAGCTTTTCCTTGCTGGAAACCCCGAACTTCTGTTCTTCATCAATGATCAGCAAACCAAGATCTTTGAACTGAACATCCTTGGCCAGCAAACGATGGGTGCCGATGATGATGTCGATTTTACCATCTTTCAGTTTCTGCAGGGTTTCCTTTTGTTCCCGTGGACTTTTAAACCGGTTCAGGTAAGAAACGCTAACCGGAAATCCGCTGAATCGCTTTACAAAAGTGCGGTAATGCTGATGCGCCAAAATGGTGGTTGGCACAAGCACCGCCACCTGTTTCCCGTCTGTAGCTGCTTTAAAGGCGGCACGCATGGCTACTTCTGTTTTTCCGAAGCCTACATCGCCACAAACCAGCCTGTCCATGGGATGTTCTGCCTGCATGTCGCGCTTCACATCTTCCGTAGATTTTGCCTGGTCCGGAGTATCTTCATAAAAGAAACTCGCTTCCAGTTCCACCTGCAGGTAGCTGTCGGGTGTGAAACTGAATCCGGGCTCTGACTTTCTGCGCGCATACAGGGAAATCAACTCACGGGCGATGTCTTTAACCTTTTTCTTGGTATTCTTTTTCTGGCGTTCCCAGGTGGCACTTCCCAGCTTGTGCAGCGTTGGCGCGGTTCCTTCTTTTCCCGAATGCTTGGAAATTTTATGCAGGCTGTTCACGCTCACATATAATTCATCGCCGTCTTTATACACCAGCCGAACCACTTCCTGCATCACACCGTTCATCTCCATGCGCTGCAAGCCGGCAAACTTCCCGATGCCGTGGTCTATGTGGGTAACATAATCGCCGGGATTCAGGTTGCGCAGCTCACGCAGGGTCATGGCAGTGCTGCTGCTGTAACGCTGGCGGCTGCGCGGCCGGTAATATTTGTCGAACAGCTGATGCTCGGTAGTGAATGCTGCCTGAGCGTCAGCATCAATAAAGCCCTGAGAAAGGCCGTGGTAAATCGGATGGAAATTGATTCCGGCATTCAGGTCGTTGAAAATGGTATGCAGTCGTTCAATTTGCCGCGGATTGTCACTGAATACCAGGTTGTGAATGCCGGCATCCTGATTTTGCTTCATCCAGTTGATGAGCATGTCGAAGTTTCGCTGAAACTGTGGCTGAGGCGACTGCTGAAAACGGATAATGTTGTTGTGTTCCGGGCGTTCGCTGCCGAAATCAATGGTTTTGAATCTTTGTCGCCAGCGCGACAGGCTGCCCGGAGGCATGTAATGCACGGAAGGTGGTTCAGGCTTTTCGGCCGCATCGCTGTTCAGGTGTTCCTGGAGTGCTGTAGCCCATAACTTCTTGAGTGAAGCTTCCTGCAATACCGGGTTGCGCATCCACAGCAAAGTATCCGGATCCAGGTAATCTGCGAGTTCTACCCTATTGCGGGCAATTTCATCCGAGCGGATATCAGGGATGAGCGTGAAAAATCCTATTTCTTTGATGGAAAGCTGTGAACTGATGTCGAAGGTACGAATGCTTTCCACCTGATTGCCGTCGAGTTCAATGCGGTAGGGATGTTCGTGGGCAAAGCTGAACAAATCCATAATGCCGCCACGCAGGCTGAACTGACCAGGTTCAAAAACAAAATCTTCCCGGGTGAAGCCATGTTCCTGCAGATATTCAAGCAGGAAATCCAGGTCAAGATCTTGGCCAACACTGAGTTCAATGGTATTCTTTTTTAATTCCTGCTCTTCGATGACCAGCTCTGCGGCAGCAGAAGCATAAGTCACCAGGATGCGGGAGCGCTTCTTGCGCAGCAGGCTGATGGTTTCGGCACGTTCCTGCACAGAACCGGCGTGCACTTGGGCAGGCTTAAAAGGTCGCATCGCAGATTCGGGCAGAAACAGCACCGTTTCCCCCGGAAGCAGATGTTCCAAATCGTTTTTAAAGTACAGCGCTTCCTCCTTTTGCTCAAGGATCACCAAAACGGGATTCCGCTGTCTGTTGAGCAATGAAGCGAGAATCAGCGCCGGACCGGCACCACTAACGCCTTCCAGGTACAATGCCGATTCATGGGGCAATTGCTCCGCGAGTATTTGCAGTGGCCTGATGCGGCCATATTCATTCAGTACGGTTTCAAGATTCACAGGATGCGGGCGGCAAAGGTAATCAGGAGGCCTGAGCCTTAGGTTCCCCGGCCGATGCTTGCTTCTCGGAGCCACTCATTCTTTGCAGGCGTTCATAAATGCCAATATTCATCAGCATACACAGCATGTTGTAGAAGAAATCTTCTACCGGAATCGTGCCCAAACGCTGGCCAATTTGTTCTGCCGGTTCATACCAAACCACCGGAAGCGCGGTTAATACGCCATTCACGATGAGCATAGGAACGATACAGATGATCCATGCCAGGTAGAAAAAAGAAAGGTAGTTACTGCGCCAGACCCAGGAATGCATGAGCAGAAAAAACAAAAGCAACATGGCCGTTACTGCTGTGTACAGGCGGTCGGAGTAAAAAATCAGGGCAAGGGCCATCAGCAGCATCACCGCTACGTGAATTCCTTTATAAAATTTGCGCAACGGGTCAAAAGGGAAATATGCTTTCAGACATTCGTACACAAAGACGCAGGCATAAGGAACCACCAGAAAAAATGTAACTTCTTCCAGAGGCAAATTGCCCAGATATGCGCCTGTGATGTACGCTGGTGTGAAACCCCAAACACCCCAAAGCGTGAACATATAGTCCCAAACCAGAAAGAAAACGGCCACCAGAAACATGGCCGGAAAAAGGAACTTCCATTTACGCCAGAACGCAACTTTCTTGTCGAAACTCAACAGCAAGGGAAACAAAATGGTTCCGATGTCCAGCAGTAAATAGGTTGACTTCATGTGCAGTATATACAAAAACAGGGGACTTGCTCCCCTGTTTTAACTTCGGTAAAAATAATCAGGCTTTTTTGCGGTCGTAACCGAATGCTTCACCGTAAGCGTGCAGCCTTTTGCGCAACATCCTGCGGGCAACGAAGATTCTGGTTTTCACCGTTCCAATCGGGATGCCCAACTCTTCAGCAATTTCGTGGTATTTGTACCCTTCTACGTTCATAGTGAAGGTCACCTTCAGTTCAATGGGCAAATCTTCGATGGCATCTTCCAGATCGCGGCGAATAAACTTCAATTCAGCCACGTTGTCGGCGCGGTGTGCAGGAATATCCAGAAAATAACCATTGTCGGTAGAATCCAGGAAGGTATTGCGCTTCACATCACGGCGATACTTGTTGATGAAGCTGTTCTTCATGATGGTGTACAACCAGCCACGCAAGTTGGTACCTTCTTCAAATTTGTCCATGTAACGGATTGCCTTCAGCATCGTTTCCTGAACCAAATCCCCGGCGTCTTCATCATTGCGGGTTAAGGACAGCGCAAAGTGCCTCAGGGGCAACAATTCGCAGGCAACCATTTTATCAAAGTCAACTTTTGTCATAACCTTTCGCTTTTTGTATGAACAAAAGTGGCAAGAATTGTACCTACAATCATTTGATTTTGTGTAAGAACCTAACCCAAAAAGTTACACAAAATGTAACCATCTGATTATCAAGCACTTACACAAACGGATACTGCTGATATTTCTTGACGCGCGCCTGAAACATGCCTTTGAGGAACGGATAACAGAGCAGATCGAGAACCTTATGGCCGGTGGAAAAGGACACAATGTCCATGATGACTGCACCGTTGCCAGCTTTCCTGACAAGATGCTTGTGTTTCCATTGTTTCAGGGGAAATGGCAGTTGCACGCCCACATCCTCAAACCAAAAAGTGCCCGGAGTACGACCGGCAGCAGAAACCAGACCTTCCCAGCGCATATGCAACAATTCCGGACCCAGCTGCATAGAAAAACGGTCGCCCACACTTTGACCATCGTAGCGGTGGATGCGGAGTTTCATCAAAGGCGGACTCAGCGCTTCCAATAAGTGCCTGTTAAAACCCGCGATGACCTGGTCAAAAGGCACAGCTACCTCGCATCTGATGAATATTTTCCTCACCAAAAACAAACCTTTCAGATTAGATTTGGTTTCATGATGGATTAGATGAAGGTTTCCGTTTTCAGAAAAGCACATTTTAACGCGGCACACCGACTGCATGTTCCGGAGTGGTCCGAAGAACAAAATCGTTCGTTCTTTGGATTGTGCAATTTGCCCAATTACCATGGCCACAATTACGAAGTGGAAGTGATGGTGCGCGGGGAAGTTGACCCACGGAGCGGCTACGTGATGGACATGAAGGTTTTAAAAGATTTGATGGATGAAACATTCATTGAACCTTGGGATCACCGCAACCTGAACCTGGACACCGAAGAATTTAAGCATCTGAATCCTACCGCAGAAAATATCGTGGTGGTGATTTGGAACAAGTTGCGCAAGCGCATCGATGAAAGTTTTGAACTGAGCGTTCGCTTGTATGAAACACCAAGAAATTACGTCGAATACGATGGACAATAAACATTTGAAAGATTACGAAACCCTTGGTGATGACCATTTGGGTTCAAGCGCTGAAACTCCTTTAAGGGCAGATGCCTTTGCGATGGATGATGCGCTGAAAATTGAATTGATTGCCAAGCATTTCCGTGAAGTGATGCATATTCTTGGCCTGGACCTGGAAGACGAAAGCCTGAAAGGCACGCCGCTGCGCGTGGCGAAGATGTACGTGATGGAACAATTCAAAGGCCTCGATCCCAGAAATATTCCTGCTGCTACGCTGTTCACGAACAATTTCAAGTATCAGGAAATGTTGGTTGAACGCGACATCAATTTCCACAGCACCTGCGAACACCATTTTGTTCCCATCATCGGGAAAGCGCATCTGGCATATATTTCCAGCGGCAAGGTGATTGGATTGAGTAAACTCAACAGGATTGTTGATTATTACGCCAAGCGCCCTCAGGTGCAGGAACGCATGACTGTGCAGATTGCGCAGCACCTGAAAGAAGTGCTCGAAACGGATGATGTGGCCGTGGTGCTTGACGCTTCGCACCTTTGTGTGGCAAGCCGCGGAATCAAGGACGTAACTGCTTCAACCGTAACAGCCTCTTACCACGGTAAGTTTCACGATCAGGCCGTACGCAGTGAATTCCTGAAATACCTTGGGTTGAACGCTGATTAAACACGCAGAACCTCACAAAAAAGGCCACATCGCTGATGTGGCCTTTTTTTATGCTCGGTCCGCGACGCACGAAAAGAAAGGTTGTTTGTTCTGCCGGCTCGCATCTTTCAAGCTGTGTATGATGCTCATGAGGTACACGTGTTCGCTCGGCGCCTCATTCGGTGCTGCAAATGCCGTATATCGTTCATGTGAACAACACAGCCGGAAATAAAAAAAGGCTACACATGGTATAGCCTTTTTCAAAACGTGAGAAGATCTGATTATTTCAGGGCCGTGATGCTTACACGGATTTCCATTT
>JBDKIU010000225.1:0-7726 GCA_039796915.1 Bacteroidota bacterium
CTTCCCTGTGGAGCATGTTCCCAAGCTACAGGTTCAAATTCTCCTTCCCAGCGTGCTACCACGCAACTGGCCAGACAATTGCCAACCACGTTCACTGCAGTGCGGGCCATATCCATCAACACATCCACACCTAAAATCATGGCGATGGGCCATTCAGGCAAGCCGAAGGTAGCTGCGGTGCCGCTCAGAATAACCAGTGAAGCCCGCGCAACACCGGCAACACCTTTAGAGGTGAGCATCAGCGTGAACACAATCAGCAATTGCTGCCCTATACTCAGGTTGATTCCACCAGCCTGGGCAAGAAATATAGAAGCCAGAGACAGGTATAAGGTGGTTCCGTCAAGGTTGAAGCTGTATCCGGTGGGCAGAACAAACGAAACGATTTTTCGCGGAACCCCAAGTTTTTCCATGTTTTCCATGGCTTTAGGTAAGGCTGCTTCGCTGCTGGCAGAAGCAAACGCGATTCCTACGGGTTCTGCCACAGCCTTGATGAAACTCCGCATCGGAAGTTTGATGAGCCAAGCCATGGGAATAAAGACCAGCAAAATGAAAACGCCCAGGGCCACATATAAGGTAGCGACAAGTTTCAGCAGAGGCGCGACCACATCAAATCCCATGGTGGCAATGGTATGCGCCACCGCACCAAACACGCCGAAAGGCGCGAAGAACATCACGATGTGGGTGAACTTGAACATCACCGAACTTAAGCCCTCACACCATTCCAACATCACATTTTTCTGATGGCCGTGCATCAGTGCCAGCCCCAATCCAAACAAGATGCTGAATACCACAACCTGAAGAATCTGCCCTTCAGCAACTGATTTTGCGATGTTCTCCGGAAATGTATGAAGCAGAATTTTCTCCCAGCTTTGTTTCTCAGGATTGGGTTTCACCTGTAAATCTTTTGCCTGTTCGCCAACCTTAAATACCAATTGGCCGTCTTTGTTCGCATAGGATTTCAAACTATCGGGCGGAATGGCGTGCATACTTTGTTTTACCTTCGGTTGAGGAATGCCCGAACCCGCCTGGCTCAGGTTGATGGCCGCCAGGCCGATGAACAGCGCAGCCGTGGTAGCCAGTTCAAAATAGAGCAAAGACTTCCAGCCCAGGCGTCCAACCTGTCTGATTTCACTATGGCCTGCAATACCCACAACCAAGGTGGCGAACAGCAATGGTGCGATGACCGTTTTGATAAGCTGAATGAAGATTTTTCCCAACAGATTCAGGTGTTTTCCTACTTCGGGAAGTACATATCCGAATTCTCCGCCCAGTAACATGGCCGTGCCAATCCACACGGTAATGCTTCGCTTTTTCAGGGCATAAATGAACAACAGGAGTTCCGCACACCAACGTACCGGGTCACGAAGCCAAATGGGTGCATCCAGAAACCAGGTCAGAATGGCGATGAGGAACATGATTGGCATTCCGATGCCCAGTATTGTATTCAGTCTGTTTTTCATGCTGAAGTTGCGAATATGACCGTTTTCCGCGGAATGATACACAGCGGATTTGGTGTCCTGAATATGGAACATTTATTGTTCATGTGGAAAATGAACAATGGAGCCTAAGCTTTATCGTTTAAAGCCTATCTTACTTTTGAAAATCACAAGATGAAAACGGGGATGAAAAAAACAATATTCACTGTACTGTTTCTTGCAGCTTTATCAGGGCTTTCTGCCATGCCGGCAGACTCTGTGGGCCGTAAAATTTCCGGGGGGAAGTTCTATCTGTTGCATAAGATCAGCAGTGGTGAAACCCTGTACGGCGTGTGCAGAAAGTATGGAACCACCGCGGGCGAGGTTACAGCGGCCAACCCTGGCATTGGAGCATCTTTTCAGATTGACAAGGTAATCATGATTCCTCGAAAATGGGGTGTTGCAGCTTCTTCCCCAAGTCCGGCTGCCCCAACTCCTGCGCCTGTGGCAACAACACCTCAGCCTGCAGCTCCGCGCCAGAATTCAACTACTGACCCGGTAAAGCACGAAGTGGTGAAAGGTGAAGGCCTGGGTATGATTGCCCGGAAGTACGGCGTAACCATTGCGGCCATCAAAGAAGAAAATAACCTGAGCAGCGACAATGTGCGCATTGGTCAGGTGCTTAGAATTCCAACAGGCGGAACAGCGGCCAAAGGCGCTATGGCGCAAACATCGCCTGCAACGAACAATGCAGACCCATTACCCAAACCTGTAAGTCAGGAACCAGCACAGGTTTTGGTAGCACCTACCAATCCGGTGCGTACCGCCGAAGTACGTGATCCCGGAATGGCAGGAGCCAATACCGCCAAAGCTGTCTATGAACCGGCCATTGATGTAAACGAAGAAGGGAAAGCGATGCTCAGCGACAAAGAGGGTTTAGATCAGTCGCGAAACTTCATCATGCATCCCACGGCACGCGTAGGTACAATCGTAATGCTGACCAACCCTTCCAACAATGTGCGTGTTTTTGCCCGTGTTGTCGGAAACTACAGGGCGGCAGATCATCCCGGTGCGGCCGTTCAGGTTACCAAAGTGGTTGCCAATACGCTTTCTGGAGGTTCGGCAGAATTTCCTGTGAAGATCAATTACGCGCGCTGATATTTGCCGGGAATCCGGCATGCTTTACCGTTTACAAAACAGCTCTTATCTTAAACTCGCGGGCATTGTGATGTCGATTGCAGGTGTGCTTTTCGCACCTGCTCTTGCGTCCATAGGAATGATCATGCTGCTTGCGCCTGGATTGTATGGTGTGCGCTGGGCCGATGTGAAGATGCATTTTCCCTGGACCCTGCTCATCGTTTGGCTCATGGTCACGAGCTTCATCCAGGGATGGACTTCCGATACAACTCGATTGCTGCTGCTTAAGCTGCCAATTTTATGTGTCCCTTTGCTGGCGGCTTCGCTAAGGATGATGAAACCTTCTGCCTATCTGCTGGCTATTTCTTCTTGGATTTGGTTGCTTTATGCAGCCGGCATGGCCAGTTTGTTTGTCTATCTGCAAGACCCTGAATGGTATCATCAATTGGTGCTGGAATCCAAGCCTATGCCCGTTTTGGCGCAAATGCACCATATAGAATTCAGTTTGTTTTTGGCCGGTTCCGGATGGGCAGGGCTATATCTTTGGTCGGTTAAGGTTACCAATGTTTCTTTCAACATACTCCGTTGGTTCACACTGCTTGCAGCATTGCTGAATGTGATGCTGTTGCATTTTCTTTCTGCCAGAACAGGTTTGCTTGCCTTCTATATGGGTCTTGCTTTGTGGTGGATTTGGACTTACAGGCAACGCTGGAAACAAATGATTTTAGGCAGTATGGCACTGCTGGGAGTTCTTGCAGTTTCTGCTTTACTGTTGCCCAGTTTACGCAATAGAGTGGTAAATACGTATGATGATTTACGCACGGTAACCGAAAAGTCGGATCCGAATGATAAATCTTTTGCCCAACGATGGGAAGCCTGGAAAGCCGCTGTTCACCTCATCAACGAGCAGCCTTTGTGGGGTTGGGGGATGAAAGAACTCGCCCCCGAAATGTCGAGGGCGCACGAAGAAATGGGCAGCAAGGTATTGCCCTGGAATCGTAAAATGCCACACAACCAGTTTTTGGAAACAGGCATTCAGGGCGGTTACATTGCCTTTTCGCTCTTCCTTCTGGGGTTGTTTCTCTGGATCAGGGAAGGTGTATTGAAGGCCAATACATTCCTCCTTGCCATGTTGGGAATGTTGCTTAGCGCATTCTTTTTTGAAAGTTTGCTCGAGCAACAGTCGGGCGTGCTGTGGAGTGTCCTATGGCCTGTATTTGCCGCTTATGCACACGATAAGAATTTAAAGAACCCTGAACCCTTGCATCAGTAAATAAAAATCACCATATTTGCAGCCCCAAATCTGAACTATGTCACGTGTTTGCGATCTGACCGGGAAAAAGCCCTTGAAAGGGAACCATGTTTCCCATTCGAACAGGAAAACCAAGCGTAGGTTTAATCCAAACCTGCAAACCAAGCGTTTTTTCCTTCCCGATACCGGTGAGTGGATCACCTTGAAGGTGAGCACCTCCGCCATCAAAACCATCGATAAAATTGGTATTATAGCAGCGCTTGACCGCTTGTTCAAAAAAGGAACTATTTAAGGTATGGCGAAAAAAGGAAACAGGGTACAGGTAATTCTGGAATGTACAGAGCAAAAAACCTCTGGCGTTCCCGGCATGAGCCGTTACATTACCACCAAGAACAAGAAAAACACGCCCGAAAGGATTGAAAAGAAGAAATACAATCCCTACCTGCGTAAAGTTACTGTGCACAAAGAAATTAAATAATCATGGCAAAGAAGGTAGTTGCAACACTTAAAAAGGAAGGGCAGGGCAAAGATTACGTTAAAGTAATCAGAACCATCCGCTCAGCCAAAACAGGCGCCTATACGTTCAAAGAAGAGATCGTAACCAACGAGGCCCTCAAAGATATTTTCAAAGGATAAGGTATGTACCTTGCCGAAATCAGCTCCCTGAACCTACGGGGAGCTTTTTTTGTTTAATCCGTAACTATGTCGCTTTTTGGTTTTTTTGGAAAGAAAAAAAACGATCCAGCAGGTGAACAACAGAACCTGAATCAGGCAGTTGCCAAAACCAGGGAATCGCTTTTGGGAAAAATTACCCGCGCATTCCTGGGAAGAAATAAATTGGATGAGGCGTTTCTTGATGAATTAGAAGAAATCCTGATCGGATCGGATGTTGGGATTGACACAACCGTAGAAATCATTGAGCAAATCAGACAGAAATCTTCAAGGGCGGGCATACACAGTGAAGAAGATTTAAAAGAACTGCTCAGCCAAGTAGTCTCTTCCATCATTCCACCGAAGGCTAATCAGCCGGAATACCAGAATGCCCAACCTTACGTAATCATGGTGGTAGGAGTGAATGGTGTAGGCAAAACCACTACGATTGGTAAACTTGCTGCACAATTCAGGGCTCAGGGTCTGAAGGTTCTTCTCGGCGCCGGCGATACATTCCGAGCAGCTGCTGTGGAACAACTGAATACCTGGGCGCAGCGCTCAGGTGCTGATATCCTCACTTTGGGCAATCAGGCAGAACCTGCCGCGGTTGCCCACGATACCATCAAGAAAGGTGTTGAAGGTGCTTATGATGTGGTTATTTTGGATACCGCAGGCAGGCTGCACAATAAAGTAGGTTTGATGCAGGAATTGGCCAAGGTGAAACGTGTGATGCAGCGTTTTAAACCGGACGCACCACACGAAGTTCTACTGGTACTGGATGCCAGCACCGGACAAAATGCTTTCGAACAGGCCAGAGCCTTCACAGAAGCCACCGAAGTAAATGCACTTGCACTTACCAAGTTGGATGGCACAGCCCGTGGTGGTGTGGTCCTTGGTATCAGTCATAAATTTAAAGTACCGGTGAAATATCTGGGCGTAGGTGAAGGTATCGATGATTTGAGACCTTTTGATGCCCATGATTTTGTCGAGGCCATGTTTGGGAAACACAAATGAAAACACGCAGTCATAAAACACCTTCAGTAAACGTAATTACCCTGGGGTGTTCCAAGAATCTTGTGGATAGTGAAGTGCTGATGGGACAATTGCGTGCCGGCGACTTCCAGGTATCCCACGAGAAATCGGGTGCTTCAGATATTGTGATCATCAATACCTGCGGATTTATCGATAATGCAAAGCAGGAAAGTATCGATACCATTCTCCGCTATGCTGAAGCCAAGCAAAACGGCGATATCGAAAAACTATACGTAACAGGTTGTCTTTCTCAGCGTTACCGTGATGAACTGACCTCGGAAATACCTGAAGTGGATGCTTGGTTCGGAACGCTGGAAATGCCCAACCTGCTGCGCACCGTTGGTGCAGATTACCGGCATGATTTATTGGGTGACCGATTGCAGGTAACTCCGCGTCATTACGCATACATCAAGATTTCCGAAGGATGTGACCGGCCTTGTTCTTTCTGCGCCATCCCGCTGATGAGGGGAGGCCACGTTTCAAAACCCATCGAACAAATTGTAGCTGAAATCAGCAATCGGGTGAAACACGGTACTTCTGAATTTATGCTCATTGCCCAAGACAGTACGTATTATGGACTAGATCTGTATGGTTCACGGAAACTGGCAGAACTCATGGAGCGTGTGAGCGATATTCCCGGTGTTGAATGGATTCGATTGCATTATGCATTTCCAGGCCAATTTCCCATGGATGTGCTGCCCGTAATGGCTTCAAAGCCTAATATTTGTAAGTACCTGGACATTCCGGTGCAGCACCACAGCGACAGAATGCTC
This sequence comes from Bacteroidota bacterium, assembly GCA_039796915.1. GTDB lineage: Bacteria > Bacteroidota > Bacteroidia > NS11-12g > UBA955 > REEB481. The sequence goes on from JBDKIU010000225.1 coordinate 6,261, forward strand.
AAGCTGATGCGCAGAGGAATTACCACCAGAAGAAGCGAAGAACTCCTGCATCAGATCAGGGAAGCCGTTCCTGGAATTTCCCTGCGTACAACGCTGTTGGTAGGTCATCCCGGTGAAACAGAAGATGATTTCCAGCAACTGCTGCAATTCGTGCAGCGTTTCAGATTCAATCGACTGGGCGTTTTCACCTATTCTCATGAAGAAAACACCCATGCTCATTCGCTCCCAGACGACGTGCCACAGGATGTGAAAGAACAGCGCGCCGCTGCGATCATGGAAGCGCAACGCGAAATTTCAGATTCGCTGAACCAGGAAATGTTGGGCAAGGAATACAAAGTCATGTTCGACCGCATGGATGGTGGGTATTTCGTGGGCAGAACAGAGTTCGATTCTCCGGAAGTGGACAATGAAGTGCTGGTACCCATTGAGGGTAATTATGTGCGCATTGGTGATTTTGCACAAGTGCGCATCACGGAAGTAACACCGTATGATCTTTACGGGGCACTGGTATGAAGTGTTTGCCGTTGAAGGCTCCTGAAGCCTATTATCCGAGTCAATTGACGCGGGCAGAAGCGTATTCTGACTTCCCAAAACAGATTACAGAAGAACTCATTCTTCATCGTCAATTTCCTGAAGAAAGGCGCGTCATACTGGCACAAACCCTGCGGAAACAATACGCGCATACCCCTGGATTCACAGGCTCTTTAACGGAACAAAATATTGAAGCGCTCGGCGATTCGCGCACCTTTACCGTAACAACCGGACAGCAACTGCACATCATGCTTGGTCCACTGTACGTGCTGTTCAAAATCACGGATGTAATCAGAATTTGCCGGCAACTGCGTGGCGATTTTCCCAATTATCGCTTTGTGCCTGTTTTTTGGATGGCCAGCGAAGACCATGATTTTGCTGAGATTTCAACGCTGGAGTTTTTCGGCAAATCCTACCGGTGGGAAGCATCAACGGGTGGGCCTGTTGGACGATTGTCCACGGATTCCATGCAGTTCATGTTAGAGGAAATTGCCAACAGCCTGCATCGGGTAGAAGAGAAACAGGCTTGGCAAGAGTTCTGCGCATGCTATAAACCGGGAATTTCCCTTGCAGAGGCTACAAGAAATTTTGTGCACCGTCAGTTTTCATGCGATGGTCTGGTTTGCCTCGATCCGGATGATGCAGCGCTGAAAGGAATCTTTCGGCCTGTGCTGAAAAAGGAATTGCTGGAAGGTTCGTACGCAGCTGCTTTTATCGAACAGGGTGTTCGTTTGGCACAGGTTGGATTGAAACCTGAAGCCCATGTGCGCAATCCGAATCTGTTTTATATCAATCCTGAAAATAGCAGGCGTAGCCGCATTGATCGTAACCATGAGGCGGCGCACTTTCTGATTGATGATACGGAATGGTCTAAAGATGTCATAGCACAGGAATTGGATGAGATGCCCGAGTGTTTCAGTCCCAATGTACTCCTG
>JBDKIU010000226.1:0-13729 GCA_039796915.1 Bacteroidota bacterium
AATTCACAAAGTCAGCGGTGCTGTTGTTTCTGGATGAATCAATGAACTGATTCATGAATTTCTCGGAACTTACAAAAAGGACAACTTTGGCCCGGTGGATTTGTTTCACCATGTTGCCGATGGCATGGGCGAGGTGCGTTTTGCCCAAACCACATCCACCGAAAATCATCAGCGGATTGAAGGCAGTTCCACCCGGCTTCTGGGCAACTGCAAGACCTGCACTTCGGGCAAGTTTATTGCATTCGCCTTCCACAAAATTCTCAAAGGTGTATTTGGCATTCAATTGAGAATCGATGTTCATCTTCTTTAAACCGGGAATGATGAACGGATTCTTAATCGACGTACCCAACTGAATGGGCATGCCCAACTCATTAGACACGGGCCTGGATGTATTTCCTGACGGCTGATTCACGGTATATGGTGAATTGCCCTGTTGGCCGTTTTCCACAATGACGTTGTATTCCAACTTTGCGGATGGACCAATAACTTTCTTCAAGGTCTTTTGCAGCAGACCTACATAGTGTTCCTCCAGCCATTCGTAAAAGAATTGACTAGGTACCTGAATGGTGAGGATTTTCCCTTCTAACTTCACCGGTTTGATGGGTTCAAACCAGGTTTTAAAACTTTGCGGTGTCACATTATCCTTGATCACTTTGAGGCATTCACTCCACGCCTGGTCCTGTGGTCTCGGTAGTTCGTTCATAGGCTTCTAATAGTCTGTTAATCAATGGGTTAGATAAATTTTTAAAACCGATTTCATACTGGGTAGGTCTCGTTCAAACCGGGGTGCTAAAAAAGGAAAGAAATCCACAATGAAAAAATTTCTTTTGGTTGCATATAAAGAATTTTTAACATAACTCAGGAAGCGATTTTTCAACGGTTTTTACCCATCGAATCACCGTCTGTCCACATTCATCGTTACTATCCGTTATACTCCCCAAAAACAGCGCGCATTGCATCGGAAATTTCACCCAGGGTGGCATGGTGGATAACTGCTTCCAAAATGGAAGGCATGAGGTTCGAACCATCGGCAGCTACACGCCTTACCTCTTCCAGTTTTGCCTGAGTAAGCGCTTCATTCCGTTCACTTTTTAACGCTGCCAGACGCGCCATTTGCGACTGCCTGATGCTGTCATCCACCCGAAACACCGGAGTATCCTGAACTTCCTGGGTCTGGAAACGGTTCACGCCCACGATGGTTTTGGCTCCGTTTTCAACACTGCGCTGATAGCGGTAAGAAGCATCTGCAATTTGCTGCTGCATCCAGCCGCTTTCAATGGCTTTTACGGAACCGCCCATCTCACGGATCAAGGCGATGGTTGCCTGTGCTTCTGCTTCCAGCTGGTCGGTTAGCTGTTCCAAATACCAGGAACCGGCCAGCGGATCGCTTACATCGGCCACGGCACTTTCGTAGGCAATGATTTGCTGTGTTCTCAAAGCCAGCGCTGCTGCCTTTTCCGTTGGAAGGCTCAGGGCTTCATCATAGCCATTGGTATGCAGGCTTTGGGTTCCGCCCAATACTGCGGCCATGGCCTGCAGCGTCACACGAACGATGTTGTTTTCCGGTTGCTGGGCTGTAAGGGTGGAACCTCCGGTTTGTGTGTGGAAGCGAAGCATCATGGCCTGTGGATCCGTGGCTCCCGCTTCTTTCATATAATATGCCCAGATCCGGCGTGCCGCACGGAACTTGGCTATCTCTTCAAAGAAGTTGTTGTGTGCATTGAAGAAGAAACTGAGTCGCTTGCCAAACACGTTGATGTCCAATCCTTTAGCCACAGCGGCTTCAACATAGGCCATGCCGTTGGACAAAGTAAAGGCAAGTTCCTGCGCAGCAGTGCTTCCCGCTTCGCGGATATGGTAGCCTGAAATAGAAATGGTATTCCATTTCGGCAACGAAGTCCCGCACCACTCGAAAATGTCTGTGATCAGCCTCATGCTCGGACGCACCGGATAGATATAGGTACCGCGTGCAGCGTATTCTTTCAGAATATCGTTTTGAATGGTACCAGAAATCTTGGATAAATCGGCGCCCTGCTGCCGGGCCAAAGCAACGTACATGGCCAGCAAAATCGACGCAGAAGCATTGATGGTCATGGATGTGGTAATGTCTTCCAGCCTGATGCCACGGAACAATACCTCCATATCTTTCAGGGAACAAATGGAAACGCCCACCTTCCCTACTTCGCCTTCCGCAAATGGGTGATCGCTGTCGTATCCTATTTGCGTGGGAAGGTCAAAGGCCACCGACAATCCCGTGGTTCCCTGATTCAGCAGATAATGGTAGCGCTTGTTGGATTCCTCAGCGGTGGAAAATCCTGCATATTGGCGCATAGTCCACAAGCGTCCACGATACATATCCCTGCGGATGCCTCTGGTGTAAGGGAAGGCGCCTGGATCGGCATGTTTTCCGGTCCAGTCGGTATAAAAAGGCTCCAGGCGAATGCCTGAGTCTGTATAGCGTTCGTTGTTTTCTGGCGTACTCATCCGAAGTATAAGTTCAATTCAGCTTTGAGAAAATCGATGGCCTTTTGGGTCGGTTGCGCATCGCCTTTCATCAGTGTTTCAATGATGGCCCGGCTTAAATCGGGTGCCATGGCATGCTCAGGCATCACATCATAATGCGCATTGATCATTTGCACCACCTGCTCTTTCACCACTTTGATCACATTCCAGGCCTGAGCGCTGATGTACACCTGCTGTGAAATGTTGTAGGCAAACTCCTGGTTGATGGTGGCCAGCATGTCTGCCCGCAGGTCATGTGCCGACATGTTTGGCTGATTGAGGTTGATGATTAACTGGTTGGGACTGATGCGTTCCAGAAACAAAACCATGCGCTCATAAGCCTGCAAGCGAATGGGCGTTACCAGGTTCTGATTCTGCTTTCTTGTTTCCATGGCCAACTTTTGAAGGGTTTCCTTACTTTGATTCCTGATGATGTAATAAGCGGTCAGAAAAACCACTACGGCAGGAAGCATAAACTTCAGGATTTCCAGCAGCACATTCAGCATTTCCATGATTTGCGTAAGTGGCGCAAAGGTAACCCAAATCCGCTGTTTGGGATGGAAGGATTTGGCAGTTGCACACCGGTTTCCTCTTGCAATTTCACCTGGTTCATCCCTGAATCAGGCCTGCGGAAACCAAAAACCTTCGGAATGGTTAATTTTGAAACTCTGATTAAACATTATGGCATTAGAAACGATCATTGGCAACCCACCTCCGGTTCAATTCACGGAAAGCGCATTGGCAGAACTGCATAAACTGCGCGCCAACCTGAATGTAGGTGATGATCAGTACCTCCGGATTGGTGTAAAAGGCGGAGGCTGTTCCGGCATGAGTTACCTGCTGGCTTTCGATAAAAAAGAAGATAAAGACCAGGAATTCATGGTGGATGATATTCCTGTAGTGATGAATAAAGCACATTCTATGTATGTGGCCGGAATGGTGATTGACTGGGAAGAAGGACTGAGCAACAGGGGCTTCACCTTTTCTAACCCCAACGCCAAAGAAACCTGCGGCTGCGGACAATCGTTTTCGGCCTGACCCATACCTTGTTCACCGGCATCATGGCCTTCAGATTTAGTTTCGTTAATCCACTGCGCCATTGACGCTTCGTGAGAACATCAAACAAGGACTGGATGCGGTGCGTTCGAACCTGCTGCGCACCATCATTACCTGCCTCATCATCGCCATTGGGATTGGCGCATTGGTAGGCATCCTTACATCCATTGACGCCATGAAAGGCGCCATCACAGACAGCTTTTCCAGAATGGGCACCAACTCCTTCAACATCATGAACCGGGTTGGCAGCGCTCATTTCGGAGGCCGACGTGAAGCCCGGGTTACCTATAAACCCATTTCTTACGCCGAAGCCGTTCGTTTCAAGCGGGCACTTGACTTCCCGGCACGGGTTTCCATGAGTGCCAATCTGGAATTCACGGCAACCATAAAATTTGGCTCGGTAAAAACCAACCCCAACATTCGGGTTCAAGGTGTTGACGACATTTATGTGCAAAACGCCGGCTATGAAGTAGATCAGGGCAGAAACTTCACGCCTACCGACATTGCTTTGGGGCTGCCCGTTGCACTGATTGGCAGTGATGTTGCCCAGAAACTATTTCCAAAAACAGATCCGGTTCAACAGGTAATCAGGGTAAACAATGCACGATTGCAGGTTGCAGGTGTTTTGAAAAGCAAAGGTTCTTCCATGGGCATGAGCGGCGGCGACCGGCTTGTACTGGTTCCGGTAAGCACCGGCAGAAATCTGCTTGCCAACGGAAATGAATCCTACAACATCAATGTTTCCGTAGATGACATCCAGAAGCTGGAAGAAGCCATGGAAGAGTCTTATCTGCTGTTTCGCAGAGTCAGGGGACTTCGGCTGGAATCAGCAGACAATTTCGAATTGGTGCGCAGCGATGCACTGGCCAGGGAAGCCATTGAAAACCTGCAGTCCGTGGGCATTGCCGGCACGCTGATTGGAATTATCACCCTGCTTGGCGCCGCCATCAGCCTGATGAACATCATGTTGGTTTCGGTTACCGAGCGAACCAGAGAAATTGGCACACGCAAAGCATTAGGTGCAACGCGCATCACCATCAGAAACCAGTTTCTCACCGAAGCGGTAGTGATTTGTCAAATTGGAGGACTTGCAGGAATCCTTCTGGGATTGCTGATTGGAAACGGCATCAGTATGGCTGTGGGAACAGGTTTCATCATGCCCTGGAATTGGATCATGCTTGCTTTTACACTCTGCATGGTTGTAGGTCTTGTAAGCGGACTTTACCCTGCGGTGAAAGCTGCGCGCCTCGATCCCATCGAAGCCCTGCGCCACGAATAATTTCAGTTTCCTACGACCATGCGCGCGTAGTAGGTTCCCTGTTCGGTCTGGAAACTGCACAGGTACCATCCCGGAGCAATGTTGGCTGGAATCTGAATGCTGCTTCCGCTCAGGGCGCTGTTCCAAACCGACTTTCCATTCACATCAAAACAAGTGATGCGCGTAGCGCGCACGCCTTCGGGAAGTCGGGTGTGCAACAATGATCCGGCGGCCACAGGATTTGGGTAAACCGCCGTTTCCCAGCTTTGCAGCTCGCGAACTCCGGTATGATCGGCCACCACCTGAATATCCGCAGTATCCTTACATCCGGTCGAAACAAAAGTCTGTACCAGCCTCACGGTGTACACACCATTGGTTGCATAGGTGTGAGAACCCACATTTGCAGTGAGGGTGGATCCATCTCCGAAATCCCAGAAACTGGTCACGCCATTGGTGCTGATGGGCGTACAAACCACGCGACGCTGCCACAACAACTGCCAGGTAAAGCCGGCAGCCGGACGCGGGTTCACCTTTACATTCACAGGAATACGCGCCGAAACGCAACCTTCTGCCACGGATTCCGCGTAATACGTAAATCCGCCCAGGAGCATTGGCGTTCTGTAGCTTTTTCCGGTAGCGATGGGCTGTGTCGCCAAAACGTCGTCATACCAGTTGATGGTTCCGCTGCTTACATTACCCTGCAACAATGCAGTGCCTTTGCTGCAAATAACCGGTGAAGTAAGTCCGGTGATGGCCGGGGCCTGCGCTACGCGTACCGGAACTTTTGTGCGGGTAGGCGCCATACATCCGTCATCGCTCACCGCTACATAATAAAAGGAACTTCCGGTTTGACTGCGCAGATGTGTATATGCTTTGCCACTGAACAATATGGAAGTACCGGTATCTGAAGCAAACCAATCTGCCTGGCCAAATGCCAAGTTCACTGAAGGCTTCAGGCTATCGCCCAAACAGGCAGTATCGCCAAAAACACCCTGAACATCCGGATAGTCGCCGGCGTGAATGGCGATGCTCAGACGACTGCTCGGACAAATTCCATTGAATGCATCTACGTAATAATAATAGGTACCGCGAGCAGCTGGTTTGAAACTGTACAACGTATCTGTTTTCAGCACAGTTCCTCCGGAGGGCTGGTTGAACCAACGAACCGAATACGCACCCTGCGCTTTGGCCTTCAGCGTAATGGTTGCTGTTGGACGAATGCAAACGGAAGTGTCTGAAGAAGCAATAGGTGGTTTGGGTGCAAACTGACTTCCCACGAAAGCTGAAACCTTCATTCGGCCGCCTTTATTCAGACAACCGAGGTTGTTCACACGCACAAAAAAGGAGGTGTCGGTCGTTAAAACGCCGGTCGTAAACACATTGCCCGTTGCGAAGGGCGAAGAACCGGTTGCATCGCGATACCATTCAACGATGCCGCGATTGGAACTTGCCGACAGATTGGCGGACGAACCGGAACAAATTGAATCATTGCGCACCGAAGGATCATCGGGATACAGATTCATACGGATGACACCGCGGGTCATGGCGCTGTTGCATCCATTGTTGTTGGCCATCACGTAAAAGGTATCGTTGGCCTGCAGGTTCTTCACCGTGTACACGTCGCCGGTATAAAAAGGCAGGGTATCGCTCAGGTTTCTGAACCATTGGATTTTCACTCCGGCATCAGACTTCGCGCTGATCTTCACGGAATCCCCGAAACAGGCATCGAAGCTGCCGTTGAGCATGGGAACCGTGGGTTTGAAATAGATGGTTTTAAAAGTGGTGTCTGCGCAAATCGGGGCAGACCAGGGAATATGACGGGTAATCAGGCGCACGTTGTAGTTTGCCTTGGTGGTGTATTTCTTTTTATGGTGGATGCTGTTGATGTCAAATGTTCCATCGCCGGTATTCCAATAGTGGACAAAACGTTCCAGGTTGCTGTAGGTATAATAATCATAAACCCGGCTTCCGGCGACACTTTTGTTGCTGAGGTTGGTGAAGCGCACGGTATCAGAAATGGGATAACAGGTGTTATTGATGCTGAAATCAGCCGCCAGATCATAGGACACAAAGGGATAATAATTCATGTCTGCATCCAGGGCCACGCCGCTGATATTCAGGTTGAGTCCGCGATACCATTTTCCACTGACAGAGCCACAAAGCAGGTTTTCTCTTTTCCCATTTTTGGCACTCCAGCTGTTGGCCACCACGCCCGCGCCGGTGGTAACGCTGTCACATTCTACCGCAATGATGTAACCATAATTCAGGGTAACCGCTTTTTTAAAGAAGATGTCTTTCTGCAGCACGGCCAGCCTTCCGCCTCCGAACGTGGTGTCGATGGTGATGGTGTCGCTGGCCAATGGCGCTCCCGAAGGCAATGAATCGGTTCCTGCCTTATACAGGTTGCAGATTACCCGGATGCTGTATTTGCTGGCAGCTGTTCCCGACAAAGCCCAGCCAAAAAAGCGGAAACCATGTACGGTAAGAGTTTGAGGCGCACTGAAGAATTGTCCCAATGAACTTCCTTTACGCACAGATATGGAATTCAAGGCTGTTGCCTTGTACAGGGTGTATTCAACCGTATCCGTTTTGCAGGCTGTTGGCTTGGTCGCGCTGCGCAAAGTACGTTCCTGACTAAGCTTGTGCACCGGAGATTGAATGGGCAGCCCGGGACTGCTGAACTGTGCAACAGCCTGAGTGGCTCCAAGAAGCAGCAAGCAAAGGGTAAACGGTATCTTCATAGGTCTTTTTTTACGCAGATAATCCGTAAAAATGGACAATTCATCGAATAAAAGCAAATTCTGAACAGGATGTAAAAAAAGAGGGCCTGAATCTGACGATTCAAGCCCTCAACCACCAAAACACATTTATAACCCCGGGGGAATTCCTGAAGCGCTGTTCCTGGCCTTGCGTTTGTTTCTAAGCACTTCTTTTTGTTCCTCTGTCAACACTGCCCGAATTTGTTCCATACTGTTCTTCCTGATCACTTCCATTTCCCGCTGCATTGCTTCCCTGTTCCCTCCGTTCCGTCTTTTTACTTCGAGGCGGCGTGCACAAGTGCTGTCCTGAATGGCGCGGATTTGTGCTTCCTGTGTGGAAGTAATGCCCATACTGTCTTTCAGGAAGCGCATAAGTTCCGATCCTCGTTGCGTACAGGGATCTGCTGCCGGCTGTGCCTGAACTTTTGCCAGGGCTACCAGCATGAAAAAACCAAGCATCAATATCTGTTTCATGTTTGAATTTCTTTATGCCTTTCTGATGCCTGCATGATTCTGAAGTTTAATGACCTATACCTTTGAACCATGTTCCGCCATTACTTCTGTAAAGCGCTCATGTTGGGAATGGTTTCCTTCCACAGCCTGAATGCCCAGCTTGATAAAGTAAATCCATACGGAAAACTCTTATTGAACCAGCTTCCGGATATGGATCGATCTCAAGGGTTGGAAGCTGAATATCCGTACCTGATGAATATCATTCCGAACGCATTGAGCCTGAAACAGGCGGAAGCGCTGGGCATCAAAGTGCAAAGCCGCTGCGGCGATGTATGGTCTTGCCGTTCCACCCTGTCTCAAATGGCACAGCTCGCACAAGAGCAAGGCGTTCGTTACATCGAGGTTCACCCCTGGAATGCGGTTCGTTCCCTTGACGACAGCGCCCGAAAAGCCAGCAGTATTCGCCAGGCCTGGAACTCAGGAAGCACCACACCCATCAAAGGCAAAGGTGTTGTTTTGGGTATTGTGGATGTTGGATTTCAAACCGACCATCCGGGATTTTGGGACAGTACCGGAAACCTGTACCGCGTCAAGCGTTTCTGGAATCAATCGTCTTCTGCAGGCCCCGCCCCGCAAGGCTTTACCTATGGTCGGGAATGTAAAACCGAACTGGATATTCGCGCCGAACGCAACGACGATGGAACGCACGGAACCCACGTGGCTGGCATTGCCGGTGGCTCCGGACTGGGTTCTCCCGGATTTAAATATGCAGGTGTAGCGCCGGAAGCAGATCTGGTTTTTGTGAACATCATGTATGCCTCACCGAGTATTCCCGGCAGTGCCTGGGGCGATTATGTGATTGCCAATCCCGCCATCATCGATGCTTATGATTACGTGCTTCGCTATGCAAAATCCAAAGGACAGCGCGCTGTTACCAACCTCAGCTGGGGCATGCATACCGGCCCGCATGACGGCACTTCGCTCTTCGATCGCGCCGTGGACCAATTATCTGAGCAGGGACTGGTGGTGGTTGGCGCCGCCGGCAACGACGGCAGCTCGCGCATGCACCTGTTCGTTCCGCTGCGCGGCGACACCTTGTATTCCTACGCCTACGACAACGGACGTAAAAACCGCACTGCCGAAAGCATTTACACCGACATCTGGGGAACCAAGGGGAAAACCTTTTACGTAAATGCTGCGCTTTTTGATACCCTGGGAAATAAAATCCTTGAAACGCCCTTCTACCCTGCCGATGGCAGCAGCAAGAGTTCCTGGTTTACCGCAGGCAACGATACACTCCTGCTAAACATCAGCAGCCAGAAGGAATATCCTTTTAATGGCAAAAGCAATATGTTGTTGATTGCCAGCCATAAAAACCCTTCCAAAAACCACATCAGACTTGGCTTTTATGCTGACTCTTCAGACCTCCACGCCTGGAATTCCGGCGAGGCATACCTGTGGTCATCAGGTGGTTTCAGCCATGAAGTTAAAGGCAACGACTACAAGGGAACATACCTGAACGGCAACGATGAACATACCATCGGCGAAAACGGCGGCAGCGGAAACAACACCATCTCTGTTGGCGCCTACGTAACGCGTAACGTCTGGACCGATGACCGCAACAACCCGAGAGACAATAAAGGCCAGACGCTGTACACCAACGCCACCTTTACCAGCCGCGGCCCCAGGGTTGACGGCTTCATCAAACCGAATGTAGCCGCGCCCGGTTCTGAAATTTGCGCACCATTGCACAACCGACAGCTTCCAGGATGGCTGTTCGACCGTGTTTTATGTCGCGACAGCATCAAAGGTGCCTGGAATTATTACGGCGTATTGCAGGGAACCAGCATGGCATCGCCACATGTGGCGGGGATTGCCGCGCTGATGCTGGAAGCCGATCCATCGCTGACGCCGGCCACACTCCGAACATTGTTGCAGCAAAGCGCGAAACAGGATGCGTTCACCGGAACTGTTCCCAACGGCATTTTCGGCTACGGCAAAGTAGATGCACTGGCTGCGCTGATGGCCGTGAGAACACTGTCCGTTGGCAACACGCCGGAGCATCCCGTTCAATGGCAGCTGTGGCCAAATCCCGCGCAGGGCGGAACGGTGAACATCCGCGTACCTGAATTATGGAAAGGCAACATCACACTGCAGCTGTACGACCTGAACGGCCGTCTGCTGGAACAAAGCACGTACGCAGCATCTGACATCCTCAGCCTGCGCACCGAACATCTGCCTGCGGGAACTTATACCCTGATGCTAAAACACCGCAATCACTCCACCGCCAGACTACTCCTGGTTCCCTGAGCATAAAACTGCCTGAAGGCCGCTGCCTTTTCCACATAATCAGACACACTTGCCGCAATGGCCGTTTCCTGTTCCGGGCCAAGGCTGCGCACCACTTTTGCGGGCACGCCCAACACCAGAGAATAAGGCGGAATGACCATCCCAGACGGGACCAGCGCATTGGCCCCAATCACAGAATATTCCCCTATAACTGCGTTGTTGAGCACCGTGGCGTGCATGCCCACCAATACATGATGGGAAATCCGCGCACCGTGCACAATGGCACCATGTCCAATCGTGCAATCCGCGCCAATGATGGCCGGATCGCCCGGATCGGCGTGAATCATGGCCAAATCCTGAATATTGGTGCGTGCGCCAACCGAAATCAGCGCCGTGTCGCCGCGCAAAACGGCATTGAACCAAACAGATGCTTCATCACCCAGCTCCACCGTGCCGGTTACCTGCGCTCCGGGCGCAATAAACACATCCTTCCCCAGCTTCACGGGCGTTTGCAGTCGTTCTAATGTAGTCATCCGTGCTAATTTGCAGCTTTTTCCGGAAGAAACCACATGAACCTTGTTTTCACCAACATCGCCAGGATTTACGGCACGCATCCTTCAGATTGCCAGCGACTCAAAGGCCGCGAGATGGCTGAAGTTCCTTTTGAAGACCATGCCTTCCTGCGCAGCAGCAACGGCCTGATAACGGAAATCGGGCCGATGGAACAGTTCGTCCCACGGGAAGGAGAAGAACAAGTTTCTCTGGAGGACCGCTGGCTGATCCCGGGTTTGGTGGACAGCCATACGCATCTGGTGTTTGCCGCTGCGCGGGAAGAAGAATTTCGCATGCGCATCACCGGAAAGAGCTACGAAGAAATTGCAGCCGCCGGAGGCGGAATCCTCAACTCCGCGCTGAAGTTGAGGCAAACTTCCGAAGAACAACTTTTTGAAGATGCCTGCGACAGGCTGCGCCTGATGATGGCCCATGGAACCACGACGGTAGAAATAAAAAGCGGCTACGGGCTGGACACGGCTTCTGAATTGAAAATGCTGCGCGTGGTGCAGCGGCTGAAATCGGCTTTCCCCATGCAGATTAAAGCCACCTTTCTGGGCGCACATGCCATTCCGGCTGAATACAAATCGCGAAGGGATGATTACATCCGGCTGATGGTTGAAGAAATGCTTCCGGCCATACAAAAAGAAGGGCTGGCCGATTTCATAGATGTGTTCTGCGACCGCGGCTTCTTCACGCCGGAAGAAACAGCCACCTTACTGGAGGCGGGTTTGCGTTACGGACTGCGGCCTAAAATCCACGCCAATGAACTGGGCCTTACCGGCGGCGTGCAGGTGGGCGTGCGTTACGGCGCTTTATCGGTGGACCATCTGGAACATTGCGGCCCGGAAGAAATCAGTTGTTTACAACAAAGCCATACCATTCCGGTAGGACTTCCCGGAACTTCCTATTTCCTGGGCCTTCCTTATACGCCGGTACGCGCACTGATGGACGCCGGACTTCCCGTGGCGCTGGCCAGCGATTTCAATCCAGGCAGCAGTCCCGGGCCTTCGCTGCAAATGACCATGAGCCTGGCCTGTACCCAAATGAACATGCTTCCGGAAGAAGCGCTGAACGCCGTAACCCTGAATGCCGCGGCAGCACTGGATTTAAGCCATCAGTGCGGAAGCCTGGCGCCTGGGAAGCGCGCCGATTTCTGCGTATTGAAAGGAAAGCCATCGCTGGCCATCATTCCCTACCATTTCGGTGTAAACCATGTGGAAGAAGTTTATGTACAGGGTGTGCGCTGTTGAACAGGAAACCCAATCGTGAAAAATGAGTCTCATCCATGAGACCCCAATAGTGCGGCAGCAGGCTTAAGCCTCAAGTCTGGTGTAAGAATCCAGGTTGTTTTCACCCCACAGTGCGCGTTCCTCTTCAGACCACAATTCGGGGAAGAAGATGCGTTTTTGATACCGCGGGTGCATGTAGCGCTGCCATGGACTTCCGCCGGTAGCCGCACCGCCTCCGATGTATTTTTCAGCGGCATGGTAATGTGCCATCACCCAGCGAATGTTCACCGTATGATCGTAATGACGCATGGCATTGCGCAGTTGCAGGTTTTGCTTCACTGCTTCCGGCAAAGCCTTAAACAACGTCCATAAATTGTGCTTTTTGCATTGCTTCATAAACGCCAGAAACTCTTCCTTATAACGCTTTTCAAAATTGCGGAGCAGGGCATTTTTCACGCCGGTGGCATGATCCTTTCCTGCGGCCTGCCAATACAGCAATTCGAAAATTTCTTCTGGGGCGGCGTCAGGTTGCAACTGCTGACGATACCTCAAATCCACCAGATTCTGCAGTTCTGTGGACGCGAATTCTATCTGACGGTATTGCGCACTTTGAAACCCACTGGCAGGCGTTAAGGTATCCCTGAACTTCATGTATTGTTCAGGCTGCATGCCATCGCCCATGATGTTAAACGACTCGGCAAGCATGTCGAAATAGCGGCTCACCCTGTCGAGGTGCATGCTGAATTTTTCAGCTGTTAAGGAGCCGGGTTCCGACAATTGTCCGATTTCCCAGAGAATCATTTTGAACAATAATTCATTGATTTGGTGGTACATGATGAACACCATTTCATCGGGCAGTTGCGTGCGTTTGATTTGCAAGCCGAGCAGCGCATCTACCTGAATATAATCCCAGTAGGTAATCGGTTCTGCATGCAGCAATCCAGACAAATGCACGTCGGGATCCTGACCCATGGCCCGGTATTTCTGATCAATAGCTTCCAGCAATTCTGTTCTGTTCATGTTGTTCAATGATGCGGCAAAGTAAAGGATGAGGCATGGCTAAAAAAGGAAATCACCTGTTGTTGGCGCCTGATAAATATCAACCAACAAAAAAGGCGACCACACGGATCGCCTTTTTTGTTCTTCCATTTTTTATGTCAGGAAAATGTAGTCAGCAGCCCAATGGTAAACTGCTGCGCTGCGGGATTGCCTCCATTTTGACGGAACAAGGGATTCATATTGTATTTCGCATAAACACGGAATCTGTTATAACCCACTTCAACATAGGGGCTTACTTTCCAATCGTTCATTTGAAAGCTGTTCCTCCATTTTTCACGACCGTCATTTTCAAAGACATATTTGGCATGGCTTCTCAGCCTGTATCCAATATGACAGCCAACAAGAACATTTAATTTTTCATCAGCATCTTCACTGCTGTGAATTCCAATCATCAGGGGAATGGTGAGGTATTGACCCACCAGTTTGCTTTTTTTGGAATTTTGGGTGGAATCAATGGTAAAATGCTGTGTGGTTGATCCCAAAGGCGGGAAAGTATCCAACGTACCCAGGCGCACAGCCGGATTTTCGAAGCGGTAATTATCCCATTCATACCCCAGTCCTGACCAGAT
>JBDKIU010000227.1:0-2861 GCA_039796915.1 Bacteroidota bacterium
ACGCAATCCCTGAAAACAGTGAATTATCAACTATCAACTCCCAACTATCAACTCCCAACTACCAACTACCAAACCCTCTGTCCACCCCCCGAAGGAACCATCCCATTTCGCTTAAACTTCCGGATGTTGTAGGTGAAATTGAGCATTAAGTAGCGCTGCAAAACACGGGTTTGAAGGTCTTCTACATAAGTTTCGGTTACGGTGCGTGCAAGGCTGTTGTTTTGTCCAAGAATATCGAAGGCCGTTATGCGAAGTTCCCCTGCCTGGTTCTTCAGGAACTTCTTGCCGATGCCGATGTTCCAGAGCACAAAATTCTGCCGGAAAGCACTGCCAAGTCCGTTGAACCCTGTATAGTTCAGGTCGCTGCTGAATACCCAGCCTTTGGTGTTTTGCAGGTTGCTGCGGAAGCTGCCGGTTTGTTGCAGGAAGTTATTGTTGATGCTGCTGCGCACCGTATTGCTTACCAGATTGTAGAACGCGGAATACGCAAAGGTGAAATCAACCTTTTCGCTGATGTTGCTGCTGATAACCGCTCCGGCATTCAGGTTCCAGGTATTGGCGAAGTTCGTGACGCCATTCACAAGGCCAGGTACGCGTGAATAGGTTACGCCGCCGTTGGCGTTGAAGTTCGATTTTAAAGCCTTGATCGGCAGGCCGTAGTTCAGGAAGGAGCGGATGCTGCGATACCCGGAAAGGTTTACGGGCATGTTGAGCTGTGCACCACGCAACAGGGTGATGCCATTGCCAAGGGCCGTGTCGCGCGAGGCAATCAAAGTGGAATTGGCAATGTA
This sequence comes from Bacteroidota bacterium, assembly GCA_039796915.1. Classification (GTDB taxonomy): domain Bacteria; phylum Bacteroidota; class Bacteroidia; order NS11-12g; family UBA955; genus REEB481. The sequence continues at coordinate 792 of JBDKIU010000227.1, forward strand.
ATTCATGGTGGTTTGGTACATCATGAATCCAAAGAAATTGCGGCCTTTTGCATTGTTGCTCCAACCGTATCGGGTAACCAGGAACTGGCTGAAATCTTGTTGCAGTTGTGCATTTCCCTTGCTCAGCAGCAGCGGGTTGCTGTTGTCCACCACTTCCTGGAGCTGCTGGGCACCGGGCAGGTTGGTATTTGTTCGGTAGAAAATGCGCAAGTTGCTGCTTTGGCTGAAGCGGTATTGAAACATGCCCGTGGGCAACAGGTTGAAAAAGTGGTAGGTATTGCTCACCGAAAGCGGAAACCGCTGTTCTCCGGTGAGCGTGGTCCATTGGGCATTCACGCCAATCATGGCATTGAAATTTGTACCCTTGCGGCGGTACATCAGGCCCGGTTTATGGGTCAGAAATTTACTGCTGAAATCATTGCTCAGCACGGGGTCAATCCGCACCAGACTTCCGCTCAGACTGTCGGGCGTAAGTGTCCGTTTGTTGGCATCGTTCACAGTGATGCTGGGCTGATAACTCAGTTGCCATTGCCCGTATTTTCCGGAAGGCTCTGTATAGGTCAGGTTTCCGGAAACCGAAGTATTGTTGTTGTCGGAATAGCTTACCTGACGCAGCTCAATAACCGTATCCGGAACTTCGTAAAACCGGTTGGTGCTGTTCAGGAAGGTTTCTGAATGTTTGCGGTTGTAGTCATGGTTCACTGTGGCAGAAAAGGTGCGCCATTGCTTGGTGAATCTGCGTTTGTACAACAGGCTGTGCGACAGGTTGCTACCGTCGCCAAAAGTTCGGTTGTCGGTAAGTGCGCTGTTCAGCTGTCTGTTTAAATTCAGTTCTTTATTCACCAGATTGTTGTTCGCAGTAATCAGCGAGTTTTGGGTTTGATTCTGAAAGCTTAGCCGGTTGGTGTAGGTGAAAGAATTCATGGAGTCCATGATGTACTCCAGGCGCATGTTCACACGGTGGTTGGTATTGGTGGCATTGCTGATGGATTGTTCGCGGTAATTCTGTGAGCTGGAGCCGAATGTGTAGTAATCGCGCTCGGTAGTGGATTCGTTTACGTTGCTTCCTTTATTGAAGAAATAACTGGTGGTAAGGCTCAGTTTTTTCCCCACGGTGGTGCTGTAGTTCAAGCCGCCGCTGTGTGTGGTGTTGATGCCGCCGCTTTGGTTCACCATGAAGTTGTTGTTACCGCCGCCCCAGCTTCCCCAGGAGCCCCCACGCATGCCGCCCATCATACCCATCATGCCACGCATTCCGCGCATGCCGCTGAATCCTCCGCCACTGCCGCCGCTCATGCCCAGCAAATCCTGTGAACTGAAATTCTGCATGTTGATGTTGTTGCTCATGCCCAGCAGGGTGAGCCGATGGATCCCTTTGAACCAGTTGACTACGGCTCCAGACTGATAGCGCAGCTCATTCTGGTCGCTGCCCAAACCGCCGTAAACCTTTCCGAAAACACCATTGTTTTTGCCACTGCGTGTGACCAGGTTGATGGCTTTCTGGCTGTTGCCATCGTCAAACCCGGTAAAAAACGACTGGTCGCTCATGCGGTCAAAAACCTGAACCCTGCCAACCACTTCCGAAGGCATGGAACGCAGGGCCATATTCACATCATCGCCAAAAAACTCTCGTCCATCAATGGTTACACGTTGCACGTTTTCTCCCTGTGCCTTCACTTGTCCGTTTTCTACAGTTATGCCCGGCATTTTGCGTATCAGCTGCTCGGCATCAGCATCCTTGTTCATTTTATAGTTGGATGCATTGTATTCAGTGGTATCGTCTTTTTGGCGTGCGCCCTGAACCGCCCGGATGGTAATGCTGTCCAAACGTGTAACCGCAGTAGCCAAACGGATGACGCCCAGGTCTGTAAAGCCTTCTTCCAAAGAAAAACTGCTGTCCCAGGGTTCAAAGCCGCGCGCCATGATGCGGAGACGTACGTTCCCGGTTCCGCTGCTGCGCATGCCAAAACTGCCGTCGGGTTTGCTCATGCTGCTGTCTGCAGTAAGCGATCCTGATTCCTGTTGAAGAACAATAAGTGCCCGGGCTACAGGTTTATTTACTGAACTGCC
>JBDKIU010000228.1:0-11706 GCA_039796915.1 Bacteroidota bacterium
AGTACAGCGGCATCCTCACGCCAGAGCAGTTCATCATCGGCGCCCGCGACACCTTCGACTGGTACACCGTGTTCATCAGTCTGGTGAAGGCCACGGTGTTCAGCTTCCTCATTACCAGCATCTCCAGCTTTGAAGGTTATTATACTTCCGGAGGCGCGCTTGAAGTGGGAGAAGCCTCTACCCGCGCTGTGGTGCGTAGCTGCGTAATGATTCTGGTATTCGACTTCCTGATTGCTAAAGTGCTGCTATGATAGAACTGGTAAACGTAAACAAAAGCTTCAACGGCAGACAGGTATTGTTCGACCTCAACGCCATTTTTCATAAAGGGAAAACCAACCTGGTGATAGGCGCCAGCGGAGGCGGTAAAAGTGTGATGCTGAAATGTATGGTGGGCTTATTCAAACCCGACTCAGGTCAGATTCTCTACGACAACCGCGACTTCGTAAACCTCAGCTATGAAGAAGTACGCAACATCCGCCGGGAAATCGGGATGCTCTTTCAGGGCACGGCGCTGTTCGATTCTCTTTCTGTGGAAGACAATGTGGGCTTCCCGCTGAAGATGTTCTCTGCAATGAGCAAGGAAGAACGGCTGGACCGGGTGAACTTCTGCCTGAAAAGGGTAAACCTGGAAAACGTAAACAAGAAATTCCCCTCTGAACTGAGCGGAGGCATGAAAAAACGTGTGGGCATTGCCCGTGCCATCGCCCTGCCCATCAACTACCTTTTTTGCGACGAACCGAACAGCGGCCTCGACCCGCTGACTTCCCGAGTGATTGACAACCTGTTGCACGACATCACGCACGAGTTCAACATCACCACCATCATCAATAGCCACGACATGAAAACGGTGTACGACATCGGCGAAAACATCGTGTTCATGCACCAGGGTCGCGTATTCTGGGAAGGTTCCAAAGAGGAAATTCCTGCCGCCAGGCGCGAAAAACCCGAACTCGACCGTTTCATCCAGGCAAGCTTTATCTCATGAACATACGACTGTTGTTCCTTGTTGGCATCATGGCCACACTCAGCGGATGCTGCGTAGATCCACCCGCCACCAAAATCATTTATACCGGCATCAACATCCTGGCTGAAGAAATACGCACACCCAACGGAAGCTATGTGAGCTTCACCGTTCCCGTGGGCGTAAACCGGCGCGAAGAAGAAGCCGACAAAAAGCCGGCCGTCTGCTATACCAAGGTGGCCAGTTTCAACTTTGCCAATCCTTTTGATACGGGTCGTTTTGTGCTGCAGCTGAACAAGCCGCTGAACGCCGCCGGATTGGTAATTCCCGCCTATACCAACCTGCTTAAACTTCCCATCAAAGGATTAGGCATCACCAATGCGTATTACAACATGAGCGGAAACTACCCGGAACGGCTGATTGTGCATACCGACAGCGCCCTGGTCAGCTGGCCTGCCGACAGCCGGCTCATCTTCCGCGGAACCACCGTGAATCAGGAAACCTTCGCCGATTCGGTGATCGTAAAGCTTTATTAAGCGCGCAGCTGCTCTGCCTTGCGGTCTGGCCGGACAACGCCGCCGTTTTGGATGACCGGCGCAGAAATGGGGATACAAAAGCCCTTCTGAAGTTGGCTGCGGAACATCTTTTCGCAATTCAAAACTAAATTCGCCCCATGCCGCAAGCATTTCGCACCCTGCTCACCTGCGCAGCCCTGGCTGTATGTGGAGCGATTACCCTTTCCTTTAAAACCGATGAGGGCATGTTCCCGCTCAGCGCCCTGCAAGGTGTTGACCTGGCCAAAGCCGGCCTGCGCATTCCCAAAGAAGCCATCTTCAACCCGAACGGCGTAAGCCTCACCAACGCCCTCGTGCGCCTGGGCGGTTGTACCGGCTCTTTTGTTTCTGAAGAAGGTCTGGTGATCACCAACCACCACTGCGTGGAAGGCGCCGTAAGTCGCGTGAACATCAACTACATCGAACAGGGATTCACCGCAAAAAGCCGCACTGAAGAAATTGCCGTGAACATCCCCTGCCGCATCACCATGAGCTACCAGGATGTGAGCGAACTGGTGCTGGAAGGCGTAAACGGTGATATGGATCCCGCCATGCGCAGCCAAACCATCGGCAACAACATCAAGCGCATTGTGGAAGCCGACAAAAAGAATAATCCCGAGCTGAGCATCGAAATCTCTGAGATGTTTACCGGCCGCAGCTATACCCTCTTCCGCTACATGACCCTGCAGGACACGCGTTTGGTGTATGTGCCACCCGTGAACATCGGACAGTTTGGCGACGAAACCGACAACTGGGTTTGGCCACGCCACAACGCCGACTTCAGCATCGTGCGTGCCTACGTGGGCCCGGACGGAAAACCCGCGCCCTACAGCCCAAACAATGTTCCTTTTAAACCTGCCAAACACCTGCAAATCAACCCGAACGGAACCCGTGAAGGCGATTTCGTGTTTATCATGGGCTATCCAGGACGCACCTTCCGTCATCAGCCCTACGAGTTTCTGCGTTACCAGCAGGAATGTCAGCTGCCGGCCGTGAGCGACTGGTTTGGCTGGCAGATCAAACTCATGAAGCAGCTGGGCGAAAACAACAAAGCACGTTATGCCGCCTTCTACGACGACATTCAGGGGCTGAGCAATACCGAGAAGAACTTCCGCGGAAAAATCCAGGGACTGCGCCGCACCAATGTGCTGCAGGACAAACAGTCCGGCGACGCCCGGCTGGAACTGCTCACCCAAACGGCGCCGGAGTGGATGAAATACGACAAGCTGTTCCCCGAGATCCGAGAAAGCTATCAGGCCCGCATCGGCGAATTCCCCCGCAACTTCCTGATGCAGCGGCTGGTGAACGATATTCCTCAATACTATCTGGCGGTCATGTTGGCCAGGGGCAAACAAGAATACGCCGCCAACAAGTCCAAACTGCCAGAAATCCAGAAATCACTGCTGGAAGAAGCCGCCAAAGCCTACCGCATTGAAGACCCGGAATTTGAAGAACTGTGCTTGCTGGAACTGCTGAAGCGCTGTGCTGCCCTTCCTGCACATCTGCGCCCATCAGCATTTGACCGTATGGGCAATGTAGATGCCTGGTTTGCAGCCTGGAAAAAGAAAACCAAGCTGTCGGATACGGCAACCATGATGGGCCTGTTGCGCAGCAATCCCGCGAAATTTCTGGCCTACAAAGACGGCCTCACCGAGCTGGCCGCTTCCCTCCTGCCGCTGCTCATCCAGGTAGAAATGGACGAAGCAAAACGCGACAACCTGTTGCGTTCCCTCCTGCCCAAATACATCGAACTGAAGGCATTCGACCGTCAGGAAGGTTTCACGCCCGATGCCAATGCCACGCTGCGTCTTACCTACGGCAACATCAAAGGCTACAGCCCCAACGATGGCGAATGGAATGCACCCTATACCACGCTGGACGGCGTGTATGAAAAAGCCAATACCGTCCCGGATTACGCGCTTAGCCGCGAACAGGCCGACAAGCTCCGCGTGAAAGACGTTCCGCCCATGTTCAAGGACCCGAAAACCGGCAAAGTGGTGGTGGCCTTCCTGTACAACCTGGACACCACCGGAGGCAACAGCGGAAGTCCGGTGCTGGACGCCGACGGCAGGCTCATCGGCGTGAATTTCGACCGCGCCTGGACTGCCACGCTGAACGACTTCGCCTGGAATCCGGAATACAGCCGCAGCATTGGTGTGGACATCCGCTATGTGCTGTACGTAATGAAATATGTGAGCAACGCCGACCATGTAATTTCCGAGTTGGGCGTAAACCTCTGAACACAGAAATTTGCAGGAATCATGTTAGACAAATTCGGCATCGCCAAACGCATCGCCCGCGAGCTTAAAGACGGATATTATGTGAACCTCGGCATTGGCATTCCCACGCTGGTGGCCAATTATATTCCCGAGGGCGTGGAAGTGGTCCTTCAAAGCGAAAACGGCTTATTGGGCATGGGACCTTTTCCTTTTGAAGGCGAAGAAGATCCTGACCTGATTAATGCCGGAAAGCAGACCATTACGACTGCTACAGGCGCGGCTTTTTTCGATTCAGCCACGTCGTTCGGCATGATCCGCGCCGGCAAAGTGGACCTCACGGTTTTAGGCGCCATGGAAGTAAGCGATACCGGCGACATCGCCAACTGGAAGGTTCCAGGCAAGATGGTGAAAGGCATGGGCGGCGCCATGGATCTGGTGGCCTCCGCGCGCAACATCATCGTAGCCATGATGCATACCAGCAAAGACGGACAGAGCAAGCTGCTTCCCGCCTGCACCCTGCCCATCACGGGTTTGGGCTGCGTGCGCAAGGTGGTGACTGAACTCGGCATGTTCGACATCACCGAACGCGGCTTTGAGCTGAAAGAAATTGCGCCCGGCGTAACGATTGACGAAATCCGTGCGAAAACCGCCGGCAGGCTGGTGGTAGAAGGCGACATTCCTGTCATCGAGGCATGAGGAACGGCTGGTGCATCGCGGCCGTTCTACTTGTCATGGCTTCCTGCGGAAGCGGTAAAAAACTGCCTGCAGTTCCTCCGCAACCAGAAAATATCGGAGCCATCACGATTCCACTTCCACAGAAAAACAACTGCATCGACAGCAGTAAAATCAATCCTCAGGCCATGTGCACACGCATCTATCTGCCCGTTTGCGGCTGCGACAGCGTGACCTACGGCAATGCATGCGAAGCCGAAGCCTCGGGAGTGCGTTGGTGGCGAGGTGGGGAATGTAGTGTTGTGAAGAAGTAGGAATGAATCTACTCCCTCTGTCATGGTAAGTTTGTCATGGTGAGCCTGCCGAACCATGGTGCTTGCCCCCACCGAATTGCGATAGCAATAAGCTGTGGGGGAGCTTGCCGAACCACTAACCACAAAACAGGTTTTAGGGCATTGTCATGGTGAGCTTGCCAAAGGTTATACTCGAAAATAACCCATTTCATTTGGCACTTTTGCCATTGCCCAAAAGTGCCCAAAAGGCTAGTCGCGGCGAATAAATTCTCTTGAAAACTACGGGTGCAGACTGCGGCTTGCTTAAAGTCCGGCGACGCTTCGTAAAGGTTCGGCTCAAATGAAAATTGAAGCGGCCACAAAAGCGCCAAAAACAACCACGGTAGCCGTCCGAAAGCAAGCCGGGTATAGAACGATGAATGAAAAATCGTTTGTCTGCTAACCCTTGTTTTCTACGAAATTTCTTCGATGCGACGTTTGCATCAACATGAAATTCTGGATGGTCGTTAGATATGTTAGCATTTACCAGTGAACCGCAGCACTACGAGGGAGCCAAACCCAATAATCGCCTTTCAATAAAACCGCTTTTGCGGATCAAACTATTGAATAGCACTTAACCCTTTTAAGGTTTGTATTTTTTGGAATTTACTGTGAGGAAAGCCTGAGCAAACGGACCGGCCTTAAAGGATGGGAGGCCAGGAGCGAAGCAAGCAGGCGCTAAATGCAGCGGAAGCTCCGAGCTTGTGAGGAGATCACCGATAGCATTCGACTGGTTGCAAGCATAAGGCCTTCCACCCTTTTAAGCCTTGATATTTTGCTTACTTTTTCATCAAGGAAAAAGTAAGAGAAAAGAAGGTTGATTTCCATTTGGCTGCGTGAAAAGGAATTAATGGTTGTATAGTCTTGAAATCCTTTTTAAGGATATTTTATTTCTACAACCCCTTATCCCGTTCCTTCTGAGCCTGTTCTTTCTTTTTGAAATTGCTGAAGATCAGGTAAACGCCAACAAACACCACTGCGGTAATCAGAAACTCGCTGATGATGAGCAGGATTTTAAAATTGCTGGTATCCGGTTGCATGGGGCAAAGTTAAGCGTGGGAAGCGTCCTGTTGGCGCTGCAGTTCGTACATGATGACCGCGGCAGCATTGCTCACATTTAAAGAATCAATCAGCCCTTTCATGGGAATGCGGAGGTTCGCTGCCGCTGTCTCACGCCAGATGTCGCTCAGTCCGACGGCTTCGGTGCCGAGCGCCACGGCGGTTTTTCCGCGCAGATCCAATTCCGTCCAGCCGCCCGGGCTGTCCATATAGGTGGTGATGAGCCGGTACTGTTCCGCCTGCAGCCAGGGCAACAATTCCTCAGCGGTGCACACCGCGGCGGGCACGGCAAACACGCAACCCAGGGAGCTGCGCAACACGTTGGGATGGAAGAGGTCGGCGGCGGGGTCGCACACCACAATGCCTCCGCAGCCGGACGCATCTGCCGAGCGAAATACCGCCCCAAGATTACCGGGTTTTTCCACGCCTTCAATCAGGATGATCCGGCCATTCCGCGGACGAAATTGCGCCAGCGAGGTTTCCGGAGATTTGCCCAGCAGCACCGCATTGGCCACACCGTCGCGGTAGGCAATTTTCGCAAACACTTCTTCCTTCAGGTCGAATAAAGGCATACTGACGCTCCGTGCGAGCAAGGGTTGAAGCTGTTCCGGAGCCGTTCGTCTTCCACAGAAAAAAAGCGCCTGCGGCTGCACACCCGACTGCAAAGCCAGGGAGATTTCCCGCAAACCTTCCACCACCATCAAACCCTGCCGCCGCCGCTCCCGCGACTTCTCCAGCAAATGCACCAACTCCTTGATGCGCGGATTTTGAAGGCTGCTTATTTCTTGTATCTGCATGCGTATTTAAGGCTGAGATGCCATTTCTCAGGTTTTGAGTTTCTTCTTTTTGGCGGAAGGAAAGAGGATGTTGTTGAGGATGAGTCGGTAGCCCGGCGAAGTGGGATGCAAGGCCAGATCGGTAGGCGGCTCTCCTACGTGGTGCTGGTAATCTTCCGGGTCGTGGCCGCCGTAAAAAGTCCAGGTGCCTTTGCCATATTCTCCGTGAATGTAGCGGGCCTCGCCGAGCGCGGCATTCTCGCCCATGATGGTCACATTGCTCTTCACGTATTGCTTGTTGAAGGCCGTGGTTTGTCCCATGAAACCTTTGATGGTGCGTGTATGGTTCTGGCAGAGCATGGCGGGAACCACATCCCACTTGGCGGAATATTCAAACAGCGTAAACAGATCCTGGTCTTCGCTGATGCGCCGCGTGAGCGGATTTACGTCGATGCTGCTGTGCTCGTAAACGTAGGGATTCATTTCAATCTGGAAATTCTGGAAGGCGAAGCACTTCGCGAAGTCGAGCTTTTGCTGGGCAGCCGGATCCGCCGGACTTCCGTCGAACATATCCTGACAGACGTCCACGCCTTCGGCGGCCAGCGCGATGTCGTAGGTATCGGTGGCGCTACACATGGCGAAGAGGAAACCGCCGCCCATGGTGAAATCGCGAATCATACGGGCCACGGCGCCTTTCAGCTGCTGCACGTTGGCGTAGCCGTTGCGCGCGGCGATGGCTTCTGCCTCGGCCACCTGTTCGCGGTACCAGCCTGCCTGGGAGAAGCCCGCCCAGAACTTGCCGTATTGTCCGGTGAAATCTTCGTGGTGCAAGTGCAGCCAGTCGTATTGGAGCAGTTTGCCCTGCAGCACCTCGTCGTCGAACACCACATCGTATGGGATTTCGGCATGGGTGAGCACCAGCGTCACGGCATCGTCCCAGGGCTGTTTGGACTTGGGTGAATACACCGCGATGCGCGGCACCTTGAGCAGCTTCACCGCCTCCATGTTCACGTCGGGATTGGAGATGGTGGCCAGCACGGCGTTGGCATTGGCTTCGGTTATGACTTCATAGCCCACACCGCGGATTTTGCATTCGTTTTCGGCATCGGTGCTGTGGGGAAACATGAAGCTGCCCCCGCGATAATTCAGGAGCCACTGCGCTTCACCGCCTTTGGCCAGCACCCAATACGTGAGCCCGTAGGCTTTGAGGTGGGCCTTCTGCGATTCGTCCATGGGCACGAGGATCTGCGCGGCGAAGCTGCGTGTTGCGCCTGCCAGCATCAGCAAAAACAGGAATAAGCCACGGAATTTCATGGTCTTCATGCGTTCATAAATTGTGCCGCTTTCCAGCCGGCGGCGGTACAAATCAGTCCACCAATCCAGGTGGCACCAAGGTACAGAAATGCGGTAGAAGTTCGGCCCTGGGCGAGCAGTTGTTGCGTTTCCAGTCCGAAACCCGAGTAGGTGGTGAAGCCGCCGAGCACGCCGGTGACGAGCAGCAGACGCGGCCAGCCCTGGGGCAATACTACGGCCAGCATGCCGATGAGCAGACAGCCGCTGAGGTTCACCAGCAACGTCGCCGTGGGAAAACCGGAAGCAGAGAGCGGCAGCAGCCTTGCCATGAGGAAGCGTAATACGCTGCCCACTGCTCCGCCGATGGCCACCCAGAACCAGTTCATAGGGCAAAAATAATAGAGATAAGGTGGTTTGTAGAGAATATCCGTTTGCTCTATTTAATGCACTTTAATACAAACGACTACCCATAGATTATATTTTTATGATTCTAATTACCTTTAAATTAATATACAAAGTAAAGCTTGTCAGAATAACCATATTTTCACATATTTGTAATTAACCTAAACTATGAAAACTTTAAAAATTCTACTTATTACAGCTTTCAGCCTATTTCAATGCCATTTGTCGGCTCAAACACAATTGGGACAGGACATCCTTGGCACTCAGGAATATGATGAAGCAGGACGAGCCATCGCTCTTTCTTCAGATGGCACAATCATGGCCATTGGACTTCCAAATAACCCCGCCGCCAATTTTCCTGGCAACCAAAGTGGTACAGTAAAGGTTTACCGGTTGAACGGAAGCAGTTGGGTTCAACGTGGCCAAACACTTGCTGGTACACAGGCATGGTATGGCAATTTTGGACGTGCGCTTGCATTATCTTCAGATGGCAATATCCTTGCAGTTGGAGATGATAGGTTTGACGTACAAGGACATCAGGATGGTGCAGTGTATGTATACAAATGGAATGGAACAGAATGGGCTCAATATGGAAATGTAATATATGGCAAAAAAGCTACCGATCATACTGGCTGGGATATTTCGTTATCATCTGACGGCAATGTTTTGGCCGTAAGTAGTACTTTGGCTAAAAATGGAAGTGCAATTCTAGCCGGCTTTGTAAGTGTTTATTCCTTGAAAAGTAACACTTGGCTACTAAAAGGTAATGAAATATCAAGCACAACGACTGGAGATATGCTAGGCCATTCGATTTCCCTATCTGCAGATGGAAATGTATTAGCAATAAGCTCACCAAATAAAAGTATAGTTAAGATATTCAAATGGAATGATACTACATGGATACAAAAAGGTTCAAATATATATGGTGAAACGAACTCTGACGGTTTTGGCACGAGTATTTCTATTTCCTCTGACGGTAATATAATCGCAATCGGCGCCCCTGGAAATGGAAATGGTGCTGGACACACTAGAGTTTTTTCTTGGAACGGAACGACATGGATTCAAAGGGGAATTGATATTGATGGCGATTTTGCAGGTGATGTTGCAGGAGTTTCAGTATCTCTTGGTGCTGATGGTGAAAATTTGGCCATTGGGGCTTTAGGAAACGACGAGAATGGACAAGACGCAGGCGCTGTAAAACTGTATAAATGGTCACAGAATAAGTGGGTTCAAAAAGGAGCCTACCTATTTGGAATTTCCCAATGGGATCATTTTGGTTCAAAAGTGGTCTTATCTAACAATGGGAAAATCCTTGCTGTGGGAGCTCCATATTTTGATAAAAGCAGGAACGATCCAAACCTAAGTCCAATGATTAATGTTGGGATGGTGAAGGCTTATGCACTTTCAGCATGTGATTTTCTAACCAAACAACCAATCAGCCGAACAGCCACTGCCGGAAATCATGTTCAATTAATTCTGTCTGCTGATTCTGGCGTTTCCCTTCAATGGCAGATAAACTCCGGATCCGGATGGAGCAATCTGAGCAATGGCAGCACATTTGTAGGGGTTAGTAATGACACCCTCACCATCAAGAATATAAGCACGAGTTTTAGTGGTTATAAATTTCGTTGTATTGCCACTAAAGATACGTGTACATCTATTTCCAGTATAGCTACATTAAGTGTGCATTGTGACCTTATTTCGAAAGACCTTGCAAGTGCAACTGTTTCTAAAACAAGAAATACTTTTTTCTCTGTGAAGGCACCAGTGGAATGTAAATTTCAATGGCAGACACATACAGTTTCGGGCTGGATTGATTTAACAAACACATCATACTACAAAGGAATAGCTAATGACACCTTGAGTATTTCTGATATTGATACAAGTCTGAACAACAAGAAGTTCAGATGTATTGTATACACCGATTCTTGCAGTGATACTTCATCCATTGGTTATCTTAAGGTATTTATTTGTTCGTCCGGCACTTTCATCTGGGATGGAGGCGGAAGTGATCCATCATTCTTCACTAAAGAAAATCTTAGCGGGGATGCATCTCCTTGTCCAACATCCAATGCGATTTTCAACAACACATCGAACAAAAACTGCATCATAGGGGACACCCTCTCATTAGGTGATCTAATTACCACAACTAGCTATACGGGTCGAATTATTCTCGGTGGTAAGAATACAATATTGACGGTTGATGATTTAGATTTAAAAGGGAACATACTGAGTGTCGAAAATCAATGCGGAAGAGTATCATGTGACAGTCTGAGTATAAGCTTCAATGGCTATGCTGAAACCAGCGGGGTCGGAATGGATGTGACATCCTTATTTTACTTGCGCGGCAGTTTCTTTGCTGCTCGAAGCAATTCCTTGGTCAGGCTTAGGCACTTCTATCTGGACCGAATGGGGAATTTCTCATCACCATCGAATGAAGGCATAGTTTCTTGTACGGGAAATTTTACGAAAGAACATATTTCCACCTTCAATCCACGCAATGGCCACTGGAAATTTGAGGGCGACCAAAGTAGCTACTTGGACCCTGGCTTCGGAACAAATACCCCAGTACGCATTCAATTCCATAACCTCACCATCTCCAAAACTGACTCGAGCACCCTGAGTATTGCCGACTCAGACACTATTCAAGTAAATGGCAACTTTAATTTAGATGGTGCATTCAGTCGCGTACAAGGCGGGATTATGAATTTCCGAGGTAACATAACCATGAGTAAAGCCTTCCAAGATGGCTCTTTCAACAAAGTTCTTTTGACTGGAACCGGCAACCAAACCATCATATGTGATACAGCTGACGAGTTTTCAGAAACAGTGGTAATTCAAAAAAACTCAGGAAAAGTACTGTTGGGCAAAAACTTAAATTTAAGAAGTGTTCGATTTAACAGTGGCATCCTCGACCCTAATGGTCGGATGATTACACTTACAGATAATGATATTTCTGGCTACAATATTCAATCGAACATCAAAGACCGTGCATACGTTTACAAAACCAATGGAGCCTTCTCAGGCAACAGCATTACCATACCCTTGAGTAATGGTGACGGGGTTTCTTTGAACAGTGTCAGCCTCAATACCATTGGCACCCATAACGATTGGCAATTGGATTTTGTAACAACCAATCCAACTACCCTAAATAGCAATGTCAGTGCGGGACTTAATAGTTTGTATAGTATGGGCTATTGGCGCTTACAACGACTTTCCAAAGGAATAGGATCAAACGAAGTATTCCTTAAACTATTAGCAAATAACTCATTTAACAGAGTTGCACTTTTAGACAGTGGCAGTTGGCGAAGCATTGGAGGAAGCGTGAGCGGAAGTAATATCACCAGCACCGAAAATGGATTGTTTAGCGACACAGGAACATGGTATGTAACCGTTGGAATCGCAGATACTACAACTCCAAATCGCATATTGGTTACA
>JBDKIU010000229.1:0-2783 GCA_039796915.1 Bacteroidota bacterium
AGCCTTGATGCACCTGACCAACAGCAGACTGCCTTTTGGCGGTGTGGGCCACAGCGGTATGGGTGCTTACCACGGTGAATACGGATTTCGGACGTTTTAGCACTACAAAAGCATCCTGGACAAACCGACCTGGTTTGAGCCGAACTTCAAATATCATCCGCGTACGGCAGGGAAGCTGAAATGGATCAAGCGGCTGATGGGTCTTGGTTGAGGAAGGCATGATGTTGATTTATGATGATGATTGCGAACATGACTCCCATGTAGCTTTATCTTTGTTTTCATGGCGCTGAAAAAAGCCAAGTAATGCTCCTTCGGGATTATTTTAAAACCAGACCGGTTTTAAAAGCCTCTCTGTTTGGTTCCAGGGCGAGAGGAATAAATAACCATGACAGCGTCATAGATATCCTGGTTGATTTGGATTATTCCCAAAGAATCGGGCTAGAGTTTTTTCAGATGCAAACAGATCTGGAGGAATTGTTGAATGCCAGGGTTGATTTAGTCTCTTCCCAGGGCATTTCTCCATACATCAAGCCCTTTGTAGATCAAGAAAAGGAGTTGATTTATGCGCATTCCGGCATCTGAATTTCATTACCAATCCGCCACAACACAATAAATCCGCTTCAATCCGTTTACAGCACATGACCAACCTGAACAAAGGGTATTTCTTTGGAATCTTCCTGGCCTTGAGCGCCAACGTGCATGCGCAAACCCGTCCATACAGCATCGGTGTGGAGGGCGGTACAAGTTTTACCTCCCTGCGGGGAAACAGCATCGTGAACCTGCATGGACCGAGCATCGCGTTTTCCGGTGGGTTTACGTATCAGTACTTTCTTGGGAAGGTGATTTCCCTGCGATCCGGCTTGTCTTTTGAAAGAAAAGGTTCGTTGTGGACCGGACAGGCTACCGATGTCAACGGGAATCCTTTGGGTGTGATTACCAGCCGCACCAATTGGGATTACCTCACTTTGCCCGTGCTGCTTCGGACCAGCTTTGGGAAAAAGAAGCACTTCTTCATCAACGCAGGACCGTATTTAGGCTATCTGGTTCAACAAGGAACCGTAACTTACGGCGACCAGATTGCCACCAGGCGCGAACGCAACAATGCCCGCATCAAACAGGTTGATCTTGGCTTATCCACGGGATTGGGTCTGAATCTTCCCTTGGGCAGAAAACTCATGTTTTCGGTGGAAGTCAGAAACAACCGCGGCCTGTACAACATCAGTTCAGTGCCCGTTATTGGCAATGGCTCGGTGAAAACCAATGCAACGGTTTTGCTGTTGGGCGTGCGCACAACCTGGGATCATGGAATGGTGCTGTTTCACAAGAAGGCAAAAGCGCTGTAAACGCGGCACTGCCCACGTCTGATGGCTGCTGCAGCAAAAAGTTCAGCGCGAAAATGCCGGCCACAGTGCGCTCCGCAGTTGGTTCCAATACCTCAGCGGATCATGCTGCTCTGGTTTTCAAAGGCAATCAGCTCATCGTATCCCAGACTCTGGTTGCGGTGGTACACCATCACCTGATACACATTTTCGGTGGCGGCGTGGCTTCCCTCAAAAACAGACGGATCGGGAATGCCATTGCCCTGATCTACGGCAAACATGTAGTTGTAATACGCCTGCTTGAGCAAAGTGCTGCATTCGTAGGCGCCGAGGGCGGCGTTCCAGTGCATGCGCATCCGCTCTTTCATCTGCCAGTCGCTCAATTCGCCCCAAACATAAACCTGCTGTCCGTTGGGAAGCGGTTCGCGGGTCATCAGCGTGAAATGCGTCCACACATAATCGCTTTCGGTTTGTGAAGGCCCGCTTCCGTCGGCATTGCGGATCACCATGCGGCCGTTGTAGTCGGCGTACATGATGTAGTTGCTGTAAGCCCGGTTGGGTTCGAAGTTCACCACCACGTGTTTCTGCCCGTCTTCATCGTACTTGCGGCGCACGTTGAAACTGAGCTGTCGCAGGCTGCGGATGTCGAAAAAACGAAATTCGTTCAGGCCGGGAAAGGTATTGCCTTCCTGATAGTCGAAATTATAGCTGTTGCCCATCAGGTACAGCGGCTTCAGGGAAAGGGCGCTTTCCCAGTTGTTGTTCTGTATGACTACGGTTTTCAGGTCCTGATAAGGATTTGGAATCGGGTAGCCCGGAGCGGCGGTGAACACGTAATCCACTTCCTGTTGTTTGAAGCGGTTTTGCACTTGTGTAGCCGGCATCACCTTGGTTTCGAGGCGGCCTTTTACATCCAGAACCATCATGCGGCGGCTCAGCACGATATCGGCCTCGTTGAAGTTGCGGTACACCAGCAGCAGGTAATTCCCACTGATTTTCGGACGGGTTTGCGCTCCCGGAACCTGCAGGCGGTAATGGGTATATTGGATGGTGGTGCTGTTGCTGAAGAAATACTCTTCCAGATTTTCAAAGCCCATACCTTCAAGGGTTTGAAATTTGTTCAGCGCGGTTGGATTCCATTGCGCATCGCAGTGAATCAGGGTGTATTGGTAGAAATCGTTGGTGGGCTTCAGCTCGTCAAACTCCAGGGTCATGGTTTCGTCGCTGCCTAGGTTGATCATGGCTGCATTTCCATTCCCCGCAGTCTGATAAAACAGCACGGTGCGCACCGGATCTTCGTAGGTTCTGTTGGCATATTCCAGCGGAACGAAGGCAGCCTGCAAGGCAACGCTGCTGCAGGTAAGGCCAAGGAAAGACAATATGAACGCCTGATACATGGTTTGGAATGTTGCAAAAATGGACAAAAACCATTCCATCAGCATATTTTTTCCGCTTTTCTTCGGG
>JBDKIU010000230.1:0-9112 GCA_039796915.1 Bacteroidota bacterium
GAAGCCCATCTGGAACGTGACATCGACGGAGGACGTGAAACTTCAACCTGCAAGCTGCCTTTGGTAGTAAGCGCACAAAAAGACTTGTGCGAACCACGTATTCCGAACATGCGCGGCATCATGGCGGCCAGAACCAAACCACTGGCAGTGGCAGCACCTTCCGGTGCCGGCGCCCAAACCCGCTATACTAAATTTGAACTGCCTCCGGCAAAACAGGGCGTGCGCCTCATCGAGCCGGAACGTGCAGCCGACCTCATCCACATTTTAAGAAACGAAGCAAAAGTCATCTGACATGTCCATACTTGTATTTGCAGAATCGTCTGACGGCATCTTCAAGAAGAGCACCTGTGAAGCGGTGTGCTATGCCCGTCATATTGGAAATAAAACCGGAGCTCCGGTTATTGCTGCAGCCCTTGGCATCAGCGATGCGGCGACTTTGGAAACACTCGGTCATTATGGTGCAGACCAGGTGCTCAGCATAACGGGAACATCCTTTGAACATTTTGATGCACAGGTGCAGGGCGCGGCCCTGGCTGCTGCCGCACAATCGGTAGGCGCTACAACCGTCATCATCAGCAATACCTACAGCGGTAAAGCCATCGCGCCCCGTCTGGCAGTGCTCATGAATGCAGCGCTGGCCAGCAACGTTGTAGAACTCCCTTCGCTTGACGCTGGATTTGCCGTGAAGCGCGGCGTATTCTCCGGAAAAGCATTCGCACATGTTCAGATGGATGCTGCCCATAAAGTGATTGCCCTTACCCCGAATTCTATTGAAGTGATTCGCGACGAGCGCAGCCCGAGCCTTACGTCCATGGATTTCCAGGCGACGTCAGCTGTTCAGGTCACCGGCATCAACAAGGTGAGCGGAAAAATCCCACTCACAGAAGCAGAAGTGGTGGTAAGTGGCGGACGCGGTTTGAAAGGCCCGGAACACTGGGGCATGCTGGAAGATCTGGCAAACGCGTTGGGAGCTGCAACCGCATGTTCCAAGCCTGTTTCTGATATGGGATGGAGGCCGCACAGCGAGCACGTGGGCCAAACCGGAATCACCATCAAGCCGAATCTGTACATTGCCGTGGGCATTTCCGGAGCCATTCAGCATCTTGCCGGCGTAAGCAGCAGCAAGGTTATCGTGGCCATCAACAAAGACCCGGAAGCGCCATTCTTCAAGGCTGCAGACTACGGTATTGTTGGCGATGCCTTCGAAGTTCTTCCCAAGCTACTGGAAGCCGCGCGTTCAGGCGCACAGCAAGCATAAACGATGGAGATCAGGCTGGAAGTTTTTTCTCTGGTGCCGGGACATTCGCAAGGTTCATACTCGGTTATCCTGGCAGAAAGCAATGGAAACAGGAAACTTCCGGTGATGATTGGCGGATACGAAGCCCAGGCCATCGCCATAGAACTTGAAAAAATCAAGCCTACGCGTCCGCTTACGCACGACTTGTTCGCAAATACGCTTCGTGCCTATGGCATCAGCATCGAAAGAATCAGGATTGTTCGGTTGTCGGAAGGGATTTTCTACGCGAATCTGGTATGCATCAACAATGAACACCAGCAAATGGAAATCGACAGCCGCACCAGCGATGCCATAGCCCTGGCCGTAAGGTTTGAAGCGCCCATCTACGTGGCGTCGGAAATTATGGACGAAGCTGCTTTCGAGCCTGAAGATGAAGAAACAGAGGAAGCCGGTCCGCAGCGCAGTCAGGAAACAGACGTTCCCGCAGCCCCAAAAACCTGGGCCGAAGATCTGAAAAGTATGAGCACCGCCGAGCTGGAATCAGCGCTGGATGAAGCACTTCGCGAAGAAGATTATTACAAGGCGGCCGGAATACGAGATGAAATCAACCGTCGTAAAGACTAGCGTATTCTTTTTTCTCATCCTGCTTTCCTCCTGCGCCCCACAAATCGCGGGAACATGGAACTACAGGTCCGTTTATGATCGCAACAACGGCAAACAGGTTCCGGTGGTTTCTGGCGACAGCATGGTGGTGCGTAAAGACGGAAGTTTTGCCTACGCACTCAAAAAAGCGAACCGCAGCGGGAATGGCTTCTGGAAGCTCAGCGATTCCAATACAGGAACGTATCTGGTGCTTCGCTACCTGCCAAACAATCATGAACGCAGTTTCAGACTGGATACCTTCACCCGGAAAAAACTGGTAATGTCAGAAGGGTCCGTGGTGTTCAGCTACCGGCGTGGTAGGAAAAACAGCCTCTGATTCCACCGCGGGTAAACTGCGTTTTGGCATTGAAAGTGTAAACTTGCAACCGCATGCAAATCAACTTTAACGGCACGCTGTATCCTGAAGACGAGCCGCTGTTCCCGGCCAGCAGCCGCGTTCACCGTTATGGAGATGGTTTCTTCGAAAGCATTCGTGTTTCTTCAGGCCATATGCTTCATTTCAACCACCACATGCACCGCATCCGTAAATCGGCCATGCTGCTGGGTATTGTGCTGGACAGCCGCTTTGAGGAACAGCATATGGAACAGGAAATTCAGCGTACGCTGCAGGCCGCCTCATTGCGCCATGCCCGGGTGCGGCTCACCGTTTTTCGGGAGGGAAAAGGTTTTTATCTTCCTACAGAAGAACAGGCCTGTTTTCTGATTGAAGTAAGTGCGCTGGACGCTCCGTTTTATTCCTTTGCTGCGGAAGGATTGCTCTTGGGTGATTATCGGGAGATGTGCAAGAATTCCAACTTCACCAGCATGCTTAAAACCAATGCCGCTTTATTGTATGTGATGGCCTCGCTGCACGCCCGGCGAAACGGTTTTCATGAATGTGTTTTATACAACGAGCAGGGAAGGGTTGCAGAAGCCATCAATGCCAATATCTTCAAAGTAGATGGCAATAAGGTGATTACACCGCCTTTGTCGGAATACGGCGTAGATGGCGTGATGCGTATGGTTGTCATGGATCTGGCACGGAGCTATGGCTACGATGTTTTTGAACAACCCATCACGGCCAATGATTTGATTGCCAGCGATGAGCTGTTTCTCACTTCCGCGGTTTCCGGCATCCGCTGGGTGGGTGAATATCAAGGCAAGCGCTTCAGAAACCATACGGCCAAAATGCTGCACCAGCTGCTCAATAAAGCCATTCCGGGTTACCCCGATGGAGCTTCCTAACTCCACAACTCCGCCGTAATTTCGCGGTACTTCATGCGCATTACCTTTCTTGGCACCGGAACTTCACAAGGCGTACCGCCCATTGGTTGTACTTCTCCGGTATGTCTTTCCGATGATCCCAGAGACAAGCGTTTGCGCGCTTCGGTGCATGTGGAAGTAGATGGACTGAGTCTGGTCATTGATGCCGGTCCGGATTTTCGCTATCAGCTACTGCGCGCCGGAATCCAGGGCCTCGACGGCTTGATATTTACCCATGAACACCGCGACCATACCGGCGGCCTCGACGACATTCGTCCGTTCAATTACCTCCAGAACGGGCCGGTAGATGTGTTCCTTCACGAACGGGTGCTGAACGTATTTCAACGACAGTACGACTATATCTTCGACCCCAATCCTTATCCCGGTATTCCGCAAATCAACTGGAACCTCATCGACCTGAATCCTTTTCAGGTGAAAGGCTGTACCATCATTCCTATTGAAGTGTTTCACTACCGATTGCCGGTGCTTGGTTTCCGCATTGGCGATTTTACCTACATCACCGATGCCAACCGCATCACGCCCGCCGAACTGGACAAAGCCCGTGGCAGCAAGGTGTTGGTGCTGAATGCATTGCGTCACGAACCGCACATATCTCATTTTACCCTGGCAGAAGCCGTTGCCGTGGCCCAGGAAATCGCCGCAGAGCGCACCTTTTTCACCCACATGAGCCACCAGATTGGCTTCCATGAATCGGTAAATGCTTCCTTACCCGCAGGAATGGCACTTGCCTATGACAATCAGGTGGTGATGATCTGAGGCATTAAAGTCCCGCCGAAGGACTTGTATTGGTGGAGGAAAGGTATAACAGGCAAAAAAAAGGAGGCTACGTGTGCAGCCTCCTCAAAAAACAACCATGGAAAACAAAATGTCAGGGCTGCGCAGCAGCTTCCTGAAGCTTCTTTTCTAATTCATCTTCCGCACCGGGTACATAACCCTGATGAGAATATACAATCTGTCCTTTCTTATTGATTAGAAAGGTCATAGGCGGATTATTGACATTCAGCGCACGCGCCAGATCCTGATTCTCGTCCATCAACACCTTGTAAGTCCAGCCGCGGCCAATAACCATGGGCTTCACCTTGCGGGTATTGCGTGCGTCGTCCACCGTAACGGCGATCAGTTGCGCCTGGTATTTTTCCTGCCATTCGGCATACACCTGCTGAATCTGGTCCAGTTCCTTGATACAAGGTCCGCACCAGGTTGCCCAGAAAGAAATGATGGTGAGGTGATTGCTGTCGGCCAGCGTTTTTACGTTCACTACGTTTCCGTCCATGTCTTTGATCTGCATGGTGGGAAGCGCTTCCTGCGCCTGAAGGCTTTGGAGACTCAACAAGCCGAAGCATAAGAATGGGAGCAGTTTATTCATATCCTCTGAATTCTCAAACCTTATGCCAAAAAGTACATGTTGGCGCTGGTCTGCCCAACAGGTATAAAAACATGAAGCTGGCAGGGTTTGGCTGCTTAAATTTGCGCTGCATGAAATTGCGGGTGGGCATTTTTTTCGGTGGCGCAAGCCGTGAACGGGAAGTTTCCTTTGCCGGAGGAAGAACAGTGTACGACAACCTCGACAAATCACTGTTTGAACCGGTTCCTGTTTTTGTAGATCACTTCGGCAATTTTGTGCTGCTCGACTGGCAATACATTTACAAGGGCAGCATCCGTGATTTTTTTCCGCCGGTGCAGCATCTTCCCGAGTTGCCGCACGGCTTTCAGGTGTATGCCGACAGCATCACCCAAACAGCGGCGCAAAGTCGGGAATTGCTGAAGCATATTGGAACACCATTGGAAGCCGCACAGCTTCCGGAACTGATGGATGTGGCTTTCCTGGCCCTGCACGGTTACCGTGGCGAGGATGGAAGCATCCAGGGATTGCTCGAATGGCTAGGAATTCCCTACACCGGTAGTGGGATTTATCCTTCAGCCCTGGGCATGTCCAAGCATATTCAAAAAGAACAACAAGCACTGAACGGAGCTTACATCAACCGTTTCCACAGCTTCCGAAGGACGGAATGGCTGCGCCTGGATGCGGCTGGTAAAACGCAATTGTTGCACCGCGTGGTTGATGCCGTAGGCCTGCCCTTTGTGGTGAAGCCGGCCAATCAGGGTTCCAGCATTGGCGTGGGTGTGGTGAACCGTGAACACCTCAGCGACTTTGAAGCAGCGGTCGAACAAGCCTTGTTCCGGATGCACATCCGCGTAGACGAATGGCAGCAGCTAAGTCAGCAGGAACAGATAGAACAGGTGCGCCGCATCACGGATATCCGTTCAGGTTTGGGATTGCCATTGCGGTGCAACGGGCAGGAACTCAATCTGCCTCAGGAATTGCTGCAACAACTGCAGGAGTGCGCTGCACAGGGAAAGGATTGCTTGCTGGAAGCCCTGCAGGGCGAGCCGGTGGTTTTGTGCGAATCGTTTATTGAAGGAAGAGAGTTCTCCTGTATCGTGGTGCAACCCGACGAAGGGGAACCATTGGCGTTGCCGCCCACAGAAATCCGTAAAGGCAGCGAAGTGTTTGACTACCGCAGCAAATACCTGCCCGGTCTGAGCCGAAAAATTACACCCATCGATGTGCCTGCAGATCAGCTGGAACACATCAGGCGCGCCTGCACCGAATTGTATCGGCGCTTTCATTTTGACGTGTATGCCCGCATCGACGGGTTCATCGGAAACGACGGACATATCTACCTGAATGATCCCAATACCACTTCAGGCATGATGCCGTCTTCGTTCTTTTTTCATCAGGCTGCTGAAATTGGCCTGAATCCTTCTCAGCTGCTCAGCTTCATCCTGCGCAATTCTCTGGCAGCCTGCGCAGAGCGCTGGATTGACGGTAGCCGGCCACGCGCGCTGCTGCACGTGCTCGATGCAGCCCTTGATGCCGCAGGAAGTCATGCCGCTGAAAAACGCCGCATCGCCGTGCTCATGGGCGGTTACTCTTTTGAAAGACATATTTCTGTTGAAAGCGGACGAAATATTTACGAGAAGCTGAGTTCCTCGGCAGAATTTGAACCCATTCCGGTGTTCCTGGCCTCCGGTCCTGATCCGCTGGAAATGTATGCGCTGCCCATCAGCTCCATGCTCAAGGACAATGCCGACGACATCCGGGAAAAGCTGCGCCATCCGGATCCGCATCCGGCGCTGGCTTCCATCCGCGAGGCCTGTACGGCCATCACACGCAGATACAATCCGGCAGGTGCAGTGTTTGAACCCGCCCGCTTCAGCATGGAACAGCTGGCAGATAAGGTAGAAGGGGTATTCATCGCCCTGCATGGCAGGCCCGGCGAAGACGGCGTGATTCAGCAGCAGCTGGAAGCGCATGGCCTGTATTACAACGGATCGGGTGTGGACAGTTCCCGCATCACCATCGATAAATATGTGACCAATGAACTGCTGATGAAACACGGATTTTCCGTAGCTGCGCACCGCATGATTTATCGGCACGACTGGCAACAGCGAAAGGATGAACAGCTCGCCGCTGCCGCACAACTGCATTACCCACTGATTGCCAAACCTCACGACGATGGTTGCAGTGCAGCAGTGAAGAAAATAAAAAATGCCGCGCAGCTGGAAGCTTATGCGCAGCTGATGTTCCGCGAGGAAGATGCGCTGGATGCCACCGCTGTGAAGTTGCTCGGTTTGATGCCCCGGGAAGAATTCCCCCGGAAAGATGCATTTCTGGTGGAATCCCTGATTGACCGTGGCGACGCGCCGCTGTTTCTGGAGATCACCGGTGGCATGCTCACCCACGTACAGCCCGATGGCAGCCTGCGGTACGAAGTGTTTGAGCCAAGTGAAACCCTGGCTGAACATGGCATCTTGTCGCTGGAAGAGAAGTTTCTCGCCGGACAGGGCCAAAACATTACACCGGCGCGTTATACCGGTGATGCTGCGGAGAATGCAAGAATTTCTGCAGCCGTACGCCAAACCCTCGAAGCCGCGGCAAGGGTGCTGAACATCAGCGGTTATTGTCGTATTGACGCTTTTGTAAAAGTGCATACGAACAAGCAGGTAGAAGTCGTTTTTATCGAAGTGAATTCACTTCCGGGCATGACTCCTGCAACCTGTATTTACCATCAGGCAGCCATCAATGGTTATAAGCCTTTTGAATTCATCAGGGAAATTCTCAACTTCGGACGAAATTATGCAAGCGGACATGCGCAGAAAATGGGGCATTAACCTGCTGCTCGGTGCAGCGTTTATTGGTGCCTTACTGGTGCTGCTATTCCTATGGCTGGGATTTTATACCCGTCATGGCGTGAAGGTGGAAGTGCCGAACATCAAAGGCATGTCGCTGGAAAAAGCAGTGGCCACGCTGGAAGAATACGACCTGCGCTTTGAAGTGTCTGATACCATTTATGAAGAACGTCTGAAGCCTAATGCCGTGGCCGAGCAGAATCCGGTGGCGGGCAGTGGGGTGAAGCCCGGTCGCATCATCTACCTGAAGGTGAATGCTTCCGGAAAACCATTGGTGAACATGCCCAACCTGGTGGACAAGTCGTTCACCCTTTCCAAAGCGCTACTCAAGAACTACGGACTGGAACTGGGAGAAGTGACCTACAAATACAATGAATACAGCCACAACCTGGTCATTCAGCAGTTTTATCAGGGTGACAGTATTGCGCCCAACAGCAGGCTGGAAAAAGGTTCCGTGATTGACTTATGGGTAACCACCAACAAAAAGGAATTCGCCCCGGATTCGCTGTTTCTGGATACCATCGTTTCACCCATGTTGCCCGAATTTTAAAAACCTGTGATGCATCGTTTCTTTTTTGTGTTTTGTGCCTTCCTGCAATTCAGCCTGCTGCATGCACAGGGCGTTGTGATTACTCCGGCCGGCGCCCCCGCCAGAGCAGATGTTTTATCGCGTGGCGCACTGAGAAACTGGGGCCTCACCGATACGCTGTCGCTGCCATTTTTTGACGATTTTACTGCTACTGAAGTGGTGCCGGATGCGCGCCGTTGGACCGGCAATCAGGTGTATGTAAACCGAACCTTCATCACCAGGGCGCCCAGTTTTGGCGTGGCCACATTCGACCATTTGAATCCGGACGGCGCACCCTGGTCACCGCTGAACTTCGGCAATACCAGAGGTTGTGACACGCTCAGTTCTCAGGCCATCAACCTGAAATTCTACCGAAACGGTGCCGCCAATGTTCCTTACAAAACATCCGACAGCATTTACCTGAGTTTCTTTTATCTCTGTGGCGGTCTGGGCGACCGACCGGAATTGGATGACAGTCTGGTATTACAGTTCCGTCAGGCCAATGGAAATTGGGTGACGCAATGGAAACGGACGGGCTTCAAGCAGCAGCACTTCATCCAGGTTTTGGTACCTGTGCTCGATCTGGCAAACTTTCACGAAGCGTTTCAGTTTCGCTTCATTAACTACAGCCGGCCCGGTGGAAACCTGAACCATTGGCATCTGGATTATATCCGCATGGCCAGGGGAAGAAATGCCCGCGATACCGGCATCCGCGACGTAGCAATCAGCGGCGTTCCCGGCGGTCTGCTCGGCATCTACCACAGTATGCCGTACCGACAGTTTCTGGCCAATACCGGCGCTCATGCAGATTCCATCCACGAACTCGGCATCAGAAACAACAACGGACAGGCCGTGCAAACACAGTATCAGTTCACCGCCCGAAGCAATGCGGGACTGCAGCTGGCCCAAAGCCCGTTTATTGCCAACAACCGCAACGTGCTGGCCCTTTCAGACACGACCGAACGTTTTAAATCTTTTCCAATCACCGGACTCACGGGCACGGAACCCTGGGTTGATGTTGAATACCGCATCAACCCTTTGTCGAACGACCAAACACCCGGTGAATACAATACGCTGGGCGACAACAACCGCATCACACGCCGACAGCGTTTTACGCCCTGGCTGGCGTACGACGATGGCAGCGCCGAGGGCGGCTTCGGACTGGATTACTCGTTCCTTGGCAATGT
>JBDKIU010000231.1:0-4839 GCA_039796915.1 Bacteroidota bacterium
GGAATTTGGGTTCAGCAATATTTCGGCAACCCATGTTTGCCGTTGCGGGCTAGCGCCCATCTTAGGAATCAAAGCAGTTCCTGTTCAGCACTTGTTTGCTGAGCAAGTCTGAGCCTGTTTCTATTCTTCTTCTAGGAAAAATCACAAATAAGGTCGAACCAGAGCGCTCATCGAACGGGAAACACGTCCAGATAAGAACCATGGTAAAAGTCTGCCCAACTTTGGGGGAGCTGCTTTGTTTTCCTGTATTGATGAAGGAAATGCCCATGAAAGAGCATCTGCAGTCGAACATCATCACCAAGCATCTGGCCGGTTGGAGCACCGCCGAGGAGGAGCGCTTCATCCACGAATGGCTGAAGAAAAACCCGCATCATGCGGCAACCTATCAGGCCATCAGACAACATTACCTGCGCTTAATGGCCAGGCAGGAATTGAGTGCGCTTTGAGGTGATGAACGAAGATCAACTGAAACGAATTACCGCGCATCTGGCCGGTGAAGATCAACCCTTGCTGCCCGAGGATGAAGGTGCGGAACTGGAACAGTTGCGCCGCGCCTGGATGCTGAGCGGTTCTTTTCGCTATCCCGAACAACACCAAACGAACTGGAATCAGCTTGCGGCCAAGATCAATGCAACGCCACCCAAGGGCCGTCAGCGTTGGCTCACCATCGGACTTTCCGCAGCAGCTTCCCTGGCATTGCTGGCGGCTGCCTACTTCACTTTTTGGTACCGCGCTCCGAAGCAAGGCATGGAAACGGCATTGTACTACAATGCCGCATTCGGCGAGCAACGGCAGGTTCCTTTGCCCGATGGCAGCAACGTTACCCTGAATTCAGGCGCTTCTATCTGGGTGGAACCAGGATTCAACAAGAAACAACGAAACATCGAGCTGCATGGCGAAGCTTTTTTTGAAGTGAAGAAGCTGAACCTGCCCTTCACCGTAAAGGCCGGTAAGGCAGAAATCACGGTGTTGGGTACGGCGTTCAACGTGCGGGAAACGAAAGCTGAAGTGCGCGTGGATGTGGCCCGGGGAAATGTGCGGGTAGAAGCAAAAGATCAATTTGCCGAAGTGCGCAAAGGACAGGCCGCCATTCTGGATGTTGCCTCGGGTTCCCTGCGGGCTGAAGCAGGCGACAGCCTTTCCTGGTCCTGGAAACAGGGCGTGCTGGTGTTCCGGAACGAACCGCTTTCCGCCGTTGTTGAACGTTTGGAAAAACACTACAATGTGCGCATTTCCATGCAGCCGGAATGGGCGCAGAAAAGATATTCCGGTCGCTTTGAACCCATGCCTGCAGCCGATGCCCTGAACCTGATCAATTCGGCCTTGGGCATTTCATTGAAGCTTGAAGCAGCACCGTGAGCCCTTCGGCCTGCCATCACTGTTTCCTGTTTAAAGAAGCATAAAAAGTGTATTAAAACACTGCAGTTTCGCGGTTTAATGCTGATAGCATCTTCCGTTTGGGTTTCGAGTCATTCGCTTGCATCGCGATCCTGAAGCGGTTATGCCGGAACACTGAACCGAAGGACCAATTTGCTGCTGTGCCGGTTGTGGCTGAACGGTGCCTCCACCTGATGCCTGAGCTCCATGTACATGGCAATAACCATTCGCATTTCTGGTATTGTTGCGGCAACGGTTCCCTGTTTGGGTGATGCCTTTGCATTGCGCGCTGGCGCCAAGCACGGGTTCTTTCTGCTCGGGAACTGCTGCGGGTAAAACCTCGCCCGCCTGACTTTGATGCTGATGACAAAAGCCATTGGGATTTCTGGTGTTGTTCCGACAGCGGTTGCCAGCCTGTGTTTTACCCTGGCATTGCACACTGGCACCTTGCTGAGGCGCTACGGCAACCGATCCTGCCGCCGCAGCACCCAACCAACATTGCGGGCAACAATCAGATTCAAGCAAGTCTTCAGCACCATCCGGCAATGCCGGGAAAAAATCAATGCCGGTGAGCCGTTCCACGCTGTCCACAGAAACCGCGAAGCTGCTTAAGGGCAACGAAGATGGACTGTTGGGCAACACAAAACCAATGGCTTTAAAGCCCGGTTTGTGGTAATCAAGCAATACTTTGTAATAGTATTTCGGCACCGACACCATATTGGGACCGATGGTTGGCAAACCTTCGCTGAGCACAGGTCCGGTTACTACATATAAAACGCTGTCGGCATTTGCCCAGGCGCGTACCTGTTCTTCCAGCTTCTTCCAGATTCCGCGGTTAAAAGAAGGATGTTGCGGACTCATGTTGCTGTAGTAAAAACTCTCCGCCATGGTAGTGGACGACCAGCCCATATCACCTGCCGGAGCCAGGTGTCCGCGGTCAAAACCGCTGTTGGCATAGTCTGCGGCAGCAGCAGAACCTGTTTGTACGTTTGGGTCAGGAAGGAATTTATCGGTGCGTTCATAGCCACCGGCGGCTTCTCTGGCAGTAAGGTCGTAAGCCACCCAGGCGGCCTGCTCATGCGTTTCGTTGTAACAAAGCGTAAATCCGGTATGGCGAACTATTTGATCTCCGGGTTGAATCAGCGGAAGTTCAAGGTTTATGAAATGCTGCGCAGCTGCCTGAGGCTGTTTCAGGCTGTCTTTGGGAATGCCGCGGTGTTTCATGCCTGCAGAAACATGGAAATTGCTGCCGGTAAGAAAGAGCAACAGCCATATCCAACGATGTAAGCGGAACCTATAAAAAGAATGATATTTCATAAATATTACCCGCGAAATTAAGTGCAGCATACTGAAGTATATTTATAGATAAAGTTTTCCTGCTGCAGGAGTTGACGAAAGGCTTATCCGCTCATTTTTGGTATCGTTGGCCCTGTTTGTTACTTTTGGAATATGCGACAACTGTTCAGCTGGTTTTTAACCTTTATCACTTGTTCTACCCTATGGGCCCAACAACCTGGCGGTGCACCTGCGAGCACTGAACTTTACTACGATTGGCAACCCGGCAAAACCTACCGCTTCCGCTCGGTAAGCACAGACCAATTTACAGTTTCTGCCATGGGCATGAATCTGAAGGATCAATACAGGACCGAACTTGATTTTGGAATTTATGTGGTTAGCGTGGACGCAACAGGTACCGCTTCAGTGCAGTTGTATATCACCAATTACCTCGTCAAGAATGCGTACAGTGCAGTAGTGGCGAACTTAAGGAGCATCCCGCCAAGATTGTTGTTTGTGCCCTGCACGGTGGACAGGCTGGGCCATTTTGATTTCGACAAGAAACTGATGCTGATTACCGCCAGCAGCGGCCAGGTGTTATCGATGGAACCCGACAGCATCGCACAAATGCCTCCTGATGCAGCAAAGCCACGCTGGGTTCAGGCGCATGCCGAATTCCTTTCATCCGGTTTGTTGAAAACAGGATACGCACCGACAACATTGGGTTCAGCCCGAAGAATTCAGATTAAAGAAAACGAGAAGACCGAGAAAATCCCGGTGTTTCCCTACGACTGCCTGAGCGCCATGGCCATGCCCGAAGGTGCGGTTCAAACCAATGACCAGGTAAAGATGCAAAGTGGTTTCTATGAAACTACCGTGCGCGTAAACTCCATCGATGCACAATGGGCAAATTTGGAACTGACCATGTTGACCGATACCAGCAACGATATGTTTGAAGGGAAGATGAACGCTGTTTCAGGAGATGGCAACCAACAGTTTGGGTTCAGCAACAATCCCGCAGGCAGCGGATTTCCCGGTGCAGGACAAATGCCTCAGATGCCGGATTTATCAGGTATGATGGGCATGGGCGGTGCGCCGCCTTCCGGTTCCAATCCGGCGAAACCTTTTGAAAGTCAGATGCAGTTGAGCGGCGATGACCGGCAAATGTTCGATATGATGCGGGGCTCCATGCCGTTACTCGACGTGCGGCTGAAAACCCAATTCGACCATGTGAACCACATGTTTCAACGAGTGGGTGGAACCGTAAAAACAGAAATGCAGATGCCGGGATTTTCTATGAAGACCAGCAGCGATGTGCAGTTTGCACGCATGCCTTAAAGCGGCTTCACCACAAAGGCCCAGATTTTCATTTTCACATCTACACCGTTGGTATAGCTTTGGTTGCGCAGGCCAATGGTTACGGTGCGGTTTGATTCCAGCGGTGTATCGAATACGTCGATGTATTTATCGTGTACGTTTTTAGACTGGGGTTTGCTGATGAATGCGCGGAATTCCTCGTTTTTGAAGCTGAAACTGTCCTGCTGTCCAGGTTCGAGGATGAACAGATCGGCGTTGGCTGTGCCTGCTGTTACCACCGGAATAGACGAAATCAATCCCCAGGCGTAAGCCACGAAAGGATCTTCTGTTAAGGCAGCAGCAGCAGCGGGAAGCGCCACTTTGGCCAATTCTGAAACAGGTTCAGGGCCTGCGCCCAGCCAATACGCCCAGTACACGGTTCTTGGCGGCAGCGTGAAGCTCCGTGTGATGATGGATTTATTGGAAAATCCGGCGGTACTTCTCGCGCCGAGCCGGAAGGTCTCTTCCACCAGTTCATAAGGCTCCACATAATCATTATATACCACGGGTTCGGGTTCTTTAGAACAAGAATTCAAACCCAGGAGCACGATGGGAAAGGCGGTGTACAAAAGCTTCTTCATAAACATTCACGTACTTTATAACTGGTGCCGGTATGGGTAATCAGGGGCGAATTGTCGCCAAGGTAACGCGCCTCATAGCTTACGGGAACGCAACCGTTCCGGTGGTTGAACTGGGCGCCTTCTTCTATGAAACGATGCAGGTCGTCCAGGGTTCGAATGCTGTATGCCGGACCCGGAGCGGCCTCAACCGTGAGTTGCAGGTCGGAAACGATTTTTCGTTGCGTGGCAGTCATGCTGGCTTCAAACCCGT
>JBDKIU010000232.1:0-10768 GCA_039796915.1 Bacteroidota bacterium
AGCAATGTCCAAAGCATCCATTGCCATTTGCTGAATCGCCATGGAATAAGTCCGGCAAGGATAAACACTAAAAACAGCACCGGTGTGGTGGCGCCAATCCATACCGGAAGGTACCACCACGGTGTGTGTTTAGACCATAAATAAGTTCCGTCGGTAAGTGTGCCCCAGGGCCACGGGAATTTGCTGGCAGTAAACAGTACTTCTTTAAAATGTGCGATGGGGTTCAACCACAAATATGGATAGAGGGCCAGAAGGCTTAAACTGCATACAGCCACGCCTAAGGCAGCGTACCGCAATGAATCCTTCAGAGCAGGACGGTACAAGAGCAACCAGCATAAGCCCGCAAGTGCTGGCAGGTATAAGCCTTGGATGCGTAAGGTTGACATGATGCCTGAAACCACGCAAAACCAAATGAAGGAACTGTTTCGCGATGCGTTCAGCCAGGTGAACAAATGCCATAATGCCCAGGCAAACAAAGCCATGAACAGGGAATCCTTGGAGTTGTAGAAGTTGTCGGCGAAAATTCTTGGGTGTAACGCGTACATGCCTGCGGCAAAGAATGCCACCCGGCCTGAAGCATACATGCCATAAACAACACGGTAAATGGCAATGATTGAAGAGGTGCAGATCAGAAAAAGCAACACATGCCTCAGCAGCAGATAACTACGTGCATCCTGTGCGCCAAACAGCTGTTCAAGCCAGAAGCTTCCGGTTTCGAAAATGGGACCGTAGTAACGATGGTCCAAAATGCCCATGTCGCCGCGGTTGATGAACTGATTGTTCACAATGCCGATGCCACGCTGGGTCAGTTCATCCAGCGGAACTCCATAGTCCGGAAGCATCCACAGACCAAGCGCGGTAAAAATCAGAAAGATGAACCGCGCCGGTCTGTGAACTCCTTGAAAAAAGGTAATCAAGCCGTTGTTGCAGCCGGTTCGTCCATGTATGCTTCCATGGGCAGACAGGCACAAACCAGGTTGCGGTCGCCGTATGTGCTGTTCACCCTGGCTACGCTGGGCCAGAATTTAGAACCCAGCACAAAGGGCGCCGGATAGGCAGCTTTGTCGCGGCTGTATGCATGTGTCCAGGCATCAGAACAGATTTCTGCTGCGGTATGCGGCGCATTTTTCAGCACGTTGTCTTCTTTGGAAACTTTTCCTTCTTCAACCTCCCGGATTTCGTTGCGGATGCCGAACATCGTATCCACAAAACGATCCAGCTCTTCTTTGCTCTCGCTTTCGGTTGGTTCGATCATCAGGGTTCCGGCCACAGGGAAGGAAAGGGTCGGTGCGTGGAAGCCGTAATCCATCAGTCGCTTGGCGATGTCTTCAGCTTCTACGCCGGCAGTTTGCTTGAATTTACGCGTATCGAGAATAAATTCATGGGCGCAGAGTCCTTGTTCTCCTTTGTACAGGATTTCAAACTCCCGCTCCAGTCTGGCGCGCATATAGTTCGCATTCAGGATGGCATAGCGTGTGGCATTGGTAAGGCCTTCGCTGCCCATCATTTTGATGTACGCATGAGAAATCAACAGGATGCTGGCGCTGCCCCAGGGCGCTGCCGATACGGCGTGCATGGCTTTGGAACCTCCGGTTTTTACCACGCTGTGCCCGGGCAGGAATGGTGCCAGGTGCGCAGCCACGCCGATCGGGCCCATGCCAGGACCGCCGCCACCGTGAGGAATGCAGAAGGTTTTGTGAAGATTCAAGTGACAAACGTCGGCGCCAATGGCTGCCGGACTGGTCAAACCAACCTGCGCGTTCATGTTGGCGCCATCCATATAAACCTGGCCACCAAATGCGTGGATCAGGTCTGTCATTTCGCGGATTTGTTTTTCAAATACGCCGTGGGTGGAAGGATAGGTGACCATCAGCGCAGCAAGCTGGTCTTGGTATTGTTCAGCTTTTTGCTTCAGGTCTTCTAGGTCGATGTTTCCTTTTTCGTCGCATTTGGTAACTACCACCTGCATACCGGCCATAACGGCGCTGGCAGGATTGGTTCCGTGTGCTGATTCCGGAATCAGGGCAATGTTTCGGTGTTGTTCGCCTCTGCTTTTGAAGTATTCACGAATGACCAACAATCCGGCATATTCACCCTGAGAACCTGCGTTGGGCTGCAAGCTCATGGCAGCAAATCCGGTGATGTTGCACAAATCGGCTTCCAGTTCGCGAATGATTTCCTGATATCCTTTGGTCTGGGCTGCTGGCGCAAATGGGTGTAGGCTGTTGAATTCTGGCCAAGTCACCGGAATCATTTCCGTTGTGGCGTTCAGCTTCATGGTGCAGCTTCCCAGGGAAATCATGCTGTGGCACAGGCTCAGGTCTTTTGACTCCAGGCGCTTGATGTAGCGCAGCATCTCGTGTTCGCTTTGGTAGGTGTTGAATACCGGATGGAGCATGAAGTTGCTTTCACGCATCAGCGCATCAGGAAGGTGCAGACTTTTTGGATCGGCACTTTTCAAAGAAGCTGATGAAGCGGCTTTGGCAAATACTTCAAGGATGGCGTCGATATCGTTGATGCCAGTAGTTTCATCCATTGAAATACCAACATGTGTTTCATTCACCATGCGCATGTTCATACCGGCGGCTTCAGCCAATCCAATAACTGAAGATGCGTTGGGAACTTTCACCAGAAGGGTGTCGAAATAATAGTTGTGAACCACCTGGAACGTTCCGGGTGCAATCGCTTCAATGCCGTCTGCGAGGCTTGCGGTCAGGCTGTGGATTCTACCCGCAATACGCTTCAGCCCATCCGGGCCGTGGTACACGCCATACATGGAAGCCATGATGGAAAGCAAAACCTGCGCAGTGCAAATGTTGCTGGTGGCGCTTTGTCTGCGGATATGCTGCTCACGGGTTTGCAAGGCCATGCGCAAGGCGCGGTTTCCGTGCCGGTCAATGGAAACCCCAATGATTCGTCCGGGAATGCTGCGTTTGTATTCGTCTTTGGTGGCGAAGAATGCCGCATGTGGTCCGCCAAATCCAAGGGGAACACCAAAGCGTTGTGTATTTCCAACTACGCAGTCTGCGCCCCATTCTCCGGGTGGTTTCAGCAAAGTCAGGGAAAGAAGATCTGCAGCTACGCAAACCTTCACGCCGGCAGCAGCACAGGTGGCTGTGAACTGGGTGTAGTCTTCAATGCTTCCCACATTGTTGGGATACTGCACCAATGCGCCGAAGAAGGTGCCATCAGGAGTGATTGTGCGGTAATCACCGAAAACCAGTTCCACGCCTGTGGGTTCAGCGCGGGTAATCAGAATGTCTTTGGTTTGAGGAAATACTTCATGATCCACAAAAAAGCGCAGCGCTTCTTTGCGTTTCTCCAAGCCCAGGAACATGTGCATGGCCTCGGCTGCGGCTGTTCCTTCATCCAAAAGGGACGCATTGGCAATTTCCATTCCGGTAAGGTCAATCACCATGGTCTGGAAATTCAGCAGTGCCTCCAGTCTGCCCTGGGCAATTTCTGCCTGATAAGGCGTGTATTGGGTGTACCAGCCCGGATTCTCCATGATGTTTCGCAGAATCACATGTGGCGTAAAGGTGTTGTAATAACCCATGCCGATGTAATTGCGGAACACCTTGTTTCCTGAAGCTTGTGCTTTCAATTTCGTCAGATAGGCCTGTTCGCTCATAGGCTCGCCAACCTGAAGTGATTCCTGGAGTCTGATGTTCCCCGGAACCACTTTGTTTATGAGTTCATCAAGGCTTGAAACCCCAATGGTGCGTAACATTTCTTCCACGTCTGCCGGTCTGGGACCCAGATGGCGGTCTTCAAATCGTTCCTGATAAGTTCTGGAAAACATGTGCTTGTTCATGAGGCCGCAAATATAACATTCCACCCTACCTGAATGGATGCGCGCACATGCATCTGTCGACATCCATCTGATTTCTGTCCTCACCGTTCAATCAGCTGTCCATGAAGTTCTTTCGGCCTCTGCCATGCGCTGCGAACAACAGCCGAACCCGGGATGTGTGCTTTAGCCTACAAAATGTACAAGATATCCACAGAAACGGGGGCTGTTTCTGGAACGCATTTCATGAGGGACAGCATCAAAGCGCAGGCAATACCGTACTTTTGCAGCCCAAATTTTATGTCGTTAATTACTTCTATTTCAGGCATTCGTGGAACCATTGGTGGTGTGTCAGGAGCCAATTTGACGCCACCGGATATTGTTCGGTTCAGTGCGGCTTTCGGTACATTTTTGCTGAAGCAGGAACGCGGCCGCCGGATGGTCATTGGCAGAGATGCCCGCATCAGCGGAAGCATGGTGAATGCACTGGTTTCCAATACGCTGGTTGCGCTGGGGATGGAGGTAATCGATTTAGGTCTGAGCACCACGCCAACGGTAGAAATTGCGGTTGCCGCAGAACAGGCCGCCGGTGGCATCATCATTACAGCCAGTCACAACCCGAAACAGTGGAACGCCTTGAAACTGCTCAACCACCGCGGAGAGTTCATTTCCGGCGCTGAAGGCGCGGAGGTGTTGCAATTGGCGGAAGCCGGAGATTTCACTTTCGCCACCGTGGACGCACTTGGATCTGTTACCTCCAGGGAAGATTATCTGCAAAAACACATCGACATGATTTTGGCGCTTCCGCTGGTGAATGTCGAAGCGATTAAAGCCCGTAACTTCAAGATTGTAGTTGATGCCGTGAATTCCACCGGAGGAACAGCTGTTCCGGCTCTGCTGGAAGCTTTGGGTGTGAAAGAAGTGGTAAGCCTTAATTGTACTCCCGACGGCCATTTTGCGCACAATCCCGAACCTTTGCCCGAACACCTCACCGAGCTTTCAGCGATGGTGAAAAGTGAAAAAGCTCATTTGGGCATCGTGGTTGATCCAGATGTGGATCGCCTGGCCCTGGTTTGTGAAGATGGTGAAATGTTTGGCGAGGAATATACCCTGGTAGCCGTAGCCGATTATGTGTTGCGTCATACTCCGGGAAATACCGTTTCAAACCTCAGCAGCACACGCGCCTTGCGCGACATCACAGAAAAAGCAGGTCAGAAGTATTTTGCCAGCGCCGTGGGCGAGGTAAATGTGGTGGAGAAAATGAAAGAAAACAATGCGGTTATTGGTGGTGAAGGCAATGGCGGCATCATTTATCCTGAAATCCATTATGGCCGTGATGCACTGGTGGGAATTGCCTTGTTTTTAAGTCATCTGTCCACTTCCGGAATGAGTGTTTCTGCCCTGCGCAGAACCTATCCGAATTATGTCATCTCTAAAAACAAGGTTGAACTTACGCCAGACATCAATGTAGATGAAATTCTGGAAAAGCTGCGCGACAAATACAAGAAGCAACCCATCAATACCATCGACGGAGTGCGCATTGAATTTGACGGTGACTGGGTGCACCTGCGCAAAAGCAACACCGAACCCATCATCCGTATTTATGCGGAAAGCGCCACCGATGTAACCTCCGGAAACCTGGCGCGAAAAATCATTAAAGATATAGGCGACTTCATCGGCTGATGCGCCGCCTGTTGTTTCTTTGAACCCTGAATCATGAGTCTTCAATGCGGAATCGTAGGATTGCCCAATGTGGGTAAATCCACACTTTTTAATGCTGTTTCATCGGCACGGGCGCAGGCCGCCAATTTCCCTTTCTGTACCATCGAGCCAAACGTTGGCACCATCACTGTTCCGGATGCCCGTTTGAACGAATTGGCAGCGCTGATCAATCCTCAAAATCTGGTTCCGACAACCATTGAAATTGTGGACATCGCCGGTCTGGTTAAAGGTGCTTCCAAAGGCGAAGGTTTGGGGAATCAATTCCTCGGAAACATTAGAAATACCCACGCCATTCTACATGTGTTGCGCTGCTTTGACGATCCAAACGTGATCCACGTGGATGGCAGTGTAGATCCGGTTCGTGACAAAGAAATCATTGATACAGAACTGCAACTGAAAGACCTCGAAAGTCTGGAAGCACGCATCAACAAAATCAGAAAACAGGCCCAAACAGGTGTTGATAAAGAAGCTGTGAAGTCATTTGAAGTGATGGAACAGTTCCGGAAGCATCTGGAACAGGGGAAATCTGCA
Organism: Bacteroidota bacterium; assembly: GCA_039796915.1. Classification (GTDB taxonomy): domain Bacteria; phylum Bacteroidota; class Bacteroidia; order NS11-12g; family UBA955; genus REEB481. The sequence continues at coordinate 6,044 of JBDKIU010000232.1, forward strand.
CGCAGCCTGTCCATGAGTCCGGAAGACCGCCGGTATGTTAAAGACCTGAACCTGCTGACAGATAAGCCAGTGCTGTATGTATGCAATGTGGATGAGGCCAGCGTGCGCAACGGCAACGAACATGTGGAACGTGTAAGGCAGGCTGTGGCAGATGAATCTGCTGAAATCATCATCATCAGCGCTGCCATTGAAGCAGACATTGCCGAACTGGAACAGTTTGAAGACCGCAGGGCGTTTTTGAAAGATCTTGGTCTGGAGGAAAGCGGTGTGGAGAAACTCATCCGCGGAGCCTATAAATTGCTCAATTACATCACCTATTTCACCGCAGGTGAGAAGGAAGTCAGGGCCTGGACCATCACGATTGGAACTAAAGCCCCGGGCGCTGCCGGCGTGATCCATTCAGATTTTGAAAAAGGATTTATCCGGGCCGAAGTGATTGCGTTCAATGACTTCATCAGCTACAAATCAGAAGCTGCCTGTCGCGATGCCGGTCGTTTGCGTGTGGAAGGAAAAGAGTATGTGGTGCAGGATGGTGACATCATGCATTTCCGCTTTAATGTCTGATATTCGAACACGCGCTTTTTAGCTCTTGTGTTCATGTACAGACAGAAAATTATGAATGATCCCGTGCATGGTTTTATCCATGTACAATCCCCGCTTATTTTTCAACTAATTCGCCATCCTTTTGTCCAGAGGCTGCGCAGGATTCGTCAGCTTGGGCTGAGTGAACTGGTTTATCCCGGGGCCACGCATACCCGTTTTCACCATGCCATCGGCGCCATGCACCTGATGGGCAAATCGCTGGATATTCTGCGCAGCAAAGACATCGCCATCAGCAAAGAAGAATATGAAGCAGCCTGCGCGGCGATTCTGCTGCACGACATTGGCCATGGTCCGTTTTCACATACGCTGGAACGCAGCATCATCAACGGGATGGCCCACGAGCGCATCTCGCACTTGCTGATGGAACGTCTGGATGCGGAATTGAACGGACAGCTTCAGATGGCCAGGCAAATGTTTGAAGGAAGTTATCCGCGTAAGTTTTTTACCCAGCTCATCAGCGGACAACTGGACATGGACCGGCTGGATTACCTGCTGCGTGACAGCTTTTATACCGGTGTGAGTGAGGGTATTGTTGGTGCCGACAGGATTGTGCACATGTTGCATGTTCAGGATGATGAACTGGTGGTGGAAGAAAAAGCCATTTACAGCATCGAGAAATTCATCATTGCCCGTCGCCTGATGTACTGGCAGGTGTATTTACATAAAACCGTTATCGCTGCAGACATTCTGCTGTGGAAGATTTTGCTGCGCGCCAGACAGTTGGTGCAAAGAGGGCAGAGTCCTGACATACCTGAACCCCTTGCATATTTCTTCACAGAAGCGGCGGCATCAGCACCGGATTCCTGGGAAACCCTAAGCAAGTTTGTACAGCTCGATGATCACGATGTACTGTTTGCGGTAAAAAGATGGCAATTTTCCGATGATCAGGTGCTGTCGGTATTGTGCAGGAACTTGCTGGAACGCAAACTGCCACAAATAGAAATTTCCAATATGGCCATACCAAAGGAGCGGGTTGAAGCAAAACTTCAAAACACCGCCGATGCCATGAATATCAGTCTTGAAGATGCTTCATTTTTTGTGCACCAGGGAGAATTGGAAAACGATGCTTACCGTTCTGAAGGCGGAGGAATCCGCATGCTGATGAAAAATGGAACTTTGGAAGACGTGACGCGTATTTCGGACAATTACAGCCTGGAACCGCTAAAAACCACGGTGGTGAAACATTACCTGTCGTTCCCAAGGGCGGTTTAATCACTTGAATTCGCGTAATTCGCTTCCTTAATCCAAGCATCATGCAGATAAGCGCAGCGGAAATAGCAATCCTTACGGGGGGAACGGTTGTAGGTAATTCCGATGTTGAAATTAGCCGTGTAGATAAATTGGAAGAAGCCGGCAGCGCCAGTCTGTCTTTCTTTTCCAATCCAAAATATCAGGACCGTTTTTTTCAAACAAATGCAGCTCTTGTTCTGATTCCTGCTGATTTTACCGCGGAACAGGACTTCCCTTGCACGGTCATCAAAACAGCCAATCCGTATTACGCGTTTTGCCAGGTTTTAGATCGATACTTCAACCCAAACCAGCATAAGTCAGGCCGCGAAGAATCTTCGTTCGTTGCCGATAGTGCCGAGGTTGCCGAAGAGGTTTACGTGGGATTTGGCGCTTACGTGGATGACGCAGCCGTGATTGGCAAGGGTGTTAAAATTTACCCGAATGTGTACGTGGGTCGCAATGTGCATATTGGTCCCAACACCATTCTTTATCCCGGTGTAAAGGTTTATGCGGATTGTCGCATTGGTGCACATTGCATCATTCATTCCGGAACGGTCATCGGTAGCGATGGATTTGGTTTTGCGCCCATTGGCGACGGCAGTTATGCCAAAATTCCGCAAATTGGAAATGTACTGATTGAAGACCATGTGGAAATTGGTGCCAATTGTACGGTGGACCGAGCCACCATGGGCAGTACCATCATCCGCCGCGGCGTAAAACTGGACAACCTGATTCAGGTGGCACACAACGCAGAAATTGGTGAGCATACCGTGATTGCCGCCCAAACCGGCGTTTCGGGAAGTACCCGCATTGGAAAACGCTGCATGATTGGCGGACAGGTAGGTTTTGTTGGACATATTCTGGTGGCCGATGGTTCACAAATCGGTGCACAGAGCGGCATCCAGAAAGAAATTTCGGAACCCGGTCAGCAGTGGATTGGCAGCCCCGTGATGCCTCTGAAAGATGCATTTCGCACCCAGGTGCTTGTGCGGAAACTGCCTGAATTACAGCAACGAATCGCCGATTTAGAACGTACCATTCAAGAACTTAAGCAACGATAAACAGTTCATGTCGCAAATATTACAGAAACAAACTACCATCAAAAAGGCTGCGACCTGCTCAGGAACCGGACTTCATACCGGAGCACAGGTAACTTTAACATTTCAGCCTGCAGCCGAACACCACGGTTACAAATTCCAGCGCGTGGATTTGCCGGGAATGCCCATTATTGAAGCCGATTGCGACCTGGTTACAGATACCTCCCGAGGAACAACCCTCGAGAAAAACGGCGCCAAGGTGGCAACCGTTGAACACGTACTCGCCGCGCTGGTAGGATTGCAAATTGACAATGTGCTGATTCAGGTAGATGCTGCCGAAATGCCCATCATGGATGGCAGCAGCAAACCTTTTGTTGATGTTTTGCTGGATGCAGGAATCATGGAACAGGAAGCCGACCGTGAATATTTTGACATTCCTTACAACATCCACTATACCGACGATGAAAACAAGGTAGAAATGGTGGCCATGCCCCTGCATGATTACCGCCTTACCGTGATGGTTGATTACAATTCTCCGGTATTGGGCAGCCAGCATGCCTCGGTTACCAGCCTGCAGGAATTTCCTGAACAAATTGCCAGCTGCCGCACGTTTTGCTTCCTCCATGAGCTGGAAATGATGTTGCAGCACAACCTCATCAAGGGCGGAGATTTAAACAATGCCATCGTGATTGTGGACCGTGTGGTGGAAGATGATGAAATGGAACGACTCGCCAAGCTGTTCAATAAGCAGAAGGTGGAAGTGCGCAAGGAAGGAATCCTGAATAATGTTGACCTGCGTTTCCAGAATGAACCTGCCCGCCATAAGTTGCTGGACCTGATCGGTGACCTGGCGCTTGTTGGTGTGCCCATTCGTGCGCAAATCATGGCAGCGCGTCCGGGTCATGCCAGTAACGTGGCCTTTGCCAAAAAAATCAAAGCCGCATTGAAAAAGGAAAAACGCAGGCAGAAGGAGGGAATTCCCGATTATCATCCCAATGCCAAACCCATTTTCAACGCTGCCGATATTTTGAGGATGTTGCCACACAAGCATCCATTTATGCTCGTGGACAAAATTCTGGAAATGGGTGAGAAGCATGTGGTGGCCGTGAAAAATGTAACCTTCGATGAATGGTTTTTCAATGGTCATTTCCCCGGAGATCCCATTATGCCCGGCGTTTTGCAGTTGGAAGCAATGGCGCAGGCCGGAGGAATGCTCATCCTTTCCCAAGTTCCTGATCCACAGAATTACGGTACCTACTTCCTCAAAATTGAAAATGCCCGCTTTAAGGAAAAAGTAGTTCCGGGTGATACCATGCTCTTCAAACTGGAACTTACGGAACCTGTGCGCAGAGGCTTGTGTGTGATGCGTGGCCGCGCGTGGGTAGGAGATAATCTGGTTTGCGAAGCAGAAATGATGGCACAAATTGTGAAAATCAACAACAACCAAGCACCTTCAGCCTGACATTAACCCATGATACAACCATTGGCCTATGTTCACCCTTCAGCCAAGATTGCTGAAAATGTGGTGATTGATCCCTTTGTGACCATCCATAAAAATGTGGAAATCGGCGAAGGAACTTGGATTGGACCGAATGTAACCATCTTTGAAGGCGTGCGGATCGGCAAAAACTGTCGCATTTTCCCCGGAGCTTCCATCGGTGCCATTCCACAGGATTTAAAGTTTGAAGGTGAAGAAACCCTTACCATCATCGGCGACCACGTGACCATCAGGGAATATGTGACCATCAATAAGGGTACTAAGGCACTCGGATTTACCAAAGTTGGCAACCATGTGCTGCTCATGGCTTACGTGCATCTGGCGCACGATTGCGTGGTGGAAGATCATTGCATCCTC
>JBDKIU010000233.1:0-2947 GCA_039796915.1 Bacteroidota bacterium
AAATCGCCAACGAAGAAAGCCGCGAGGTGTATGACTTCCTGGCTTCAGTTTCCAATAAATACGGCATCGGTTTCTGGAAGCCCGGCGCGGGTATCATTCACCAGGTGGTGCTGGAAAACTATGCATTCCCCGGCGGCATGATGATTGGTACCGACAGCCATACCGTGAACGCCGGCGGCCTTGGCATGCTGGCCATTGGCGTTGGTGGTGCCGATGCCTGCGACGTGATGGCCGGTCTTCCCTGGGAACTCAAATGGCCCAAACTGATTGGCATCAGGCTGCGCGGCAAACTGAATGGCTGGGCCGCACCAAAAGACATCATCCTGAAGGTGGCCGGAATCCTTACCGTAAAAGGCGGAACCGGTGCCATCGTGGAATACTTCGGCGAAGGCGCAACTGCGCTGAGCTGCACCGGCAAAGGCACCATCTGTAATATGGGTGCTGAAATCGGAGCTACTACCTCTACGTTTGGATACGACGACAGCATGGCCCGCTACCTGCGTGCCACAGGTCGTGCAGAAATTGCCAGCCTTGCTGACAACGTTCGCGAACACCTCACCGCCGACCCTGAAGTATATGCCAACCCCGAACAGTATTTCGATGAAGTAATCGACATCGACCTGAACGAACTGGAACCGCACCTGAATGGCCCTTTCACGCCGGATCTGGCAACGCCGATCAGCAAAATGAAAGAAGCTGCCGCTGCGCATGGCTGGCCTACCAAAGTAGAAGTTGGACTAATTGGCAGCTGCACCAATTCAAGCTATGAAGACATCAGTCGCGCGGTAAGCCTGGCTCGTCAGGTAGCAGACAAGAACCTGAAAACCAAAGCAGAATTCACCATCACGCCCGGCAGCGAACAGGTGCGATATACCATTGAGCGCGACGGCTTCCTGGATGTTTTCGACAAGATTGGCGCCACAGTGTTTGCCAATGCCTGCGGACCCTGCATCGGCATGTGGGACCGCATGGGTGCTGAGAAGCAGGAAAAGAACACCATCGTACATAGTTTCAACCGCAACTTCGCGAAACGTGCCGATGGCAACCCCAATACCTTCGCTTTTGTAGCGAGCCCGGAGCTGGTAACCGCACTGGCCATCGCCGGCGACCTGACTTTCAATCCGCTGACCGATACGCTGACCAACGAAAAAGGTGAACAAGTGAAGCTGGATCCTCCAAGCGGCGATGAGTTGCCTTCCAAAGGTTTTGCTGTAGAAGACCCAGGTTATCAGGCGCCCGCAGCCGATGGCAGCGGTGTGAATGTAGCCGTGAGCCCGAGCAGCAACCGCCTGCAACTCCTCGATCCATTTGCACCTTGGGAAGGCACCGACCTGAAAGGTTTGAAACTGCTCATTAAAGCAAAAGGAAAATGTACCACAGACCATATTTCCATGGCTGGTCCCTGGTTGAAGTTCCGTGGACACCTCGACAATATTTCAAACAATTTATTGATTGGCGCCATAAACTTCTTTAATGAAAAAGCCAATGAAGTGAAGAACCAGCTCACCGGCGAATATGGTGCAGTGCCTGCTACGCAGCGTGCATACAAAGCTGCAGGCATTGGTAGCATTGTAGTTGGTGATGAAAACTACGGCGAAGGCAGCAGCCGCGAACATGCAGCGATGGAACCACGTCACCTTGGCGTTCGTGCCGTTCTGGTGAAGAGCTTCGCGCGCATCCACGAAACCAACCTGAAAAAACAAGGCATGCTGGCGCTCACCTTTGCCAACAAAGAAGATTACGACAAGATCCGCGAAAACGACAGCATCGACATCATCGGGCTTACCAGCTTTTCACCGGGCGTTCCCCTGCAACTGGCACTGCATCACGACGATGGAAGCAGCGAAACCATTCAGGTAAACCACAGTTACAACGACCAGCAAATTGAATGGTTCAAGGCTGGTGGCGCCCTGAACATCATTCGTCGCTCCGTAGGCGCATAAGGTATCATAGTTCCCTGGTAAAAGCCATATCGGAAATTCCGGTATGGCTTTTTTCATATTTACGCCACTTCTGAAACACCAAGCCGGCTGGCAGTTTGTTTATCTTTGTGCTGAGTCCGCTGCGCCCATTGCAATGCGGCACATAAAAACGTGCGTAAAGGATACACATACTTAGGGTTTATACTGATGATGGCATCAGTAGCTTCCATTGGAAACCAAATTCATCAGCTGATGAAGACCCGGCCCTACCAAAGGGGAACCAATCCGGGTTATTTCCAACAATGGTTTGAAGAAAAAAAGGACGCCAATGGAGTAATTCCACCCTGGCTGCATGCGGCCTGGCATCGCGCTGACCAGCGACTGCTCAACTTAAGAAGCGGCAACAATCCCATTGATACTGTATATGAATTAGGTCCGCAGCAAACCGGAGGACGTACACGTGCGTTGCTGGTTGACCGCCGCAACGACAACATCATTCTTGCCGGAGGAATTTCCGGCGGTCTCTGGCGCTCTGAAAACGGCGGTTCCAGCTGGATTCCCCTGAACGATCAGCAAAGCAGCATGCTGGTGAGCTGCCTGGTACAAAATCCGTTCGATCCCGATGTGATTTATTTCGGCACCGGAGAAGCACGCGAAGCCGGCGTTGATGTTCCGGGTGACGGCATTTTTAAAAGCACCGACGGCGGACGCACCTTCCAGCAGCTTGCTTCCAGCAGAGGACTGGCCGGCATGGACGAAGTTTGGGTGCTTGAGCATTCCCTTACCGATACCAATACCCTGTTTGCCGGCACCGAACGCGGTTTGTACCGAAGCATCAATGCCGGTAAAACCTGGGAATTGGTGTACAATAATGCACGCGCCGGAGACATCATCTGTTTCCCTGATGGTCGTGTGTTGTTTACGCGCATCAGCACAGGCATTTACATCAGCGACAGCGCCGGCAAAGTTGGCACATTCAAACAAATCAGCGATGCCGACATTCCTGCTCAGGGTGCGTACGGCCG
>JBDKIU010000234.1:0-8080 GCA_039796915.1 Bacteroidota bacterium
CCATTGCCCGAAAAAAGTCCGTTTCAGCCCACGCCGGTAAATCCCGCCGACATCTTTCCTTCAACCTTTGGAATGCCTTTGATTCCCAAGGACAATCCGCTTACGGAAGAGGGTATTTACCTGGGCAGGATGCTGTTTTATGATCCGGTGCTGAGCGCCGACTCTTCTATTTCATGCGCATCCTGTCACCGGCAGGAATTTGCCTTCAGCGAACCCAAAGCAGTGAGCAGAGGCATCTTCGGACTCACCGGAACCAGAAATGCTTCTCCGCTCTTTAACCTTGCCTGGCAGCGTACCTTCTTCTGGGATGCACGCCAACGCCGCCTCCGCGATCTGGTTTTCGAACCCATCCAGGACCACCGTGAGATGGCTATGAATGTGATCAGGCTGGAAGAAAAACTGAAAAAGATAGACCGTTACCAAAGTGGATTCCGGCGTGCCTTCGGTGAAGCACCAAACCTGCACCACATGTCGCTGGCCATGGAACAGTTCCTGATGAGCATCGTTTCTGCGAACAGCAGGTTTGATCAGTTCTTCCCCAGAAACCTCAGCGTATTTACACCTGAAGAACGCGAAGGCTTTTTCCTGTTCAACGGCATGCCCGACAGCACGACGCGTCCGGCAACCGGCGCAGATTGCTTCCACTGTCACGGCGGCATTCATACCCAGGCCATCGATCCTTCGATTGGTGTTGTAAGCAACGGCCTGGATGAAACCATCACCGACAAAGGCTTTGGCAACATCACCGGTAAACCTTTCGACCTCGGAAAGTTTAAAACACCCTTCCTGCGCAACTTGGTTTATACCGCTCCATACATGCACGATGGGCGCTTTAAAACGCTGGAAGAAGTGATTGACCACTACAGCGACAACCTGAAGTTCAATGCGCCAAACCTCAGTCCCCAGCTGAACCACGGAAACCTGCATCTGCAGCTGACGGCCAAACAGAAAAGTGCGTTGATTGCCTTCCTGAAAACCATGACAGACAGCAGTCTGCTGAGTAACAAAGCCTACAGTAATCCCTTCCGTTAATTACCGCCTTCGTTGTGGTGCTTCGATGAACGTTCGATTAAATTCACCGTACCCACAAAAACTTTTAAACCTCAAGGCCGTTTTTGATAGAGGGTAGATTTAGTTTTCATAGCGCAACAAGGCCGGACAATTGTTCGGCTTTGTTGTTTTAAGGCCTTTAATTCCCGGCCCTGCGCCCTTACTTTGTGCCATGTCATTTGTTTGTCTTCGCTTCAGCCTGAAACCGCCCTTTGAGGCGCATGCTGAACTGGTTTCCGGCATGCTCGGTACCTACGCATTCAGCGGATTTGAATTGAATGGGAATCAGGTGCTTGCATATCTGGATGCCGCGGAAGAAGGCCCCTGGCTTCAGGAAGCACTGGAAGCCGTTCAGGCATGGACAGAAGGTTCACCGCACAGGAGCGAACTGGCCGATAAAAACTGGAATGAAGAATGGGAAAAGAACTATTACCAGCCTCTGATTATTGACAATACCTTATACATCCGGGGTTCCTTTCATCCGCACGCACCTGAACCCGGGATGCTCGAGCTCACGGTGGATCCGAAGATGAGCTTTGGAACCGGTCACCACCCAACCACGGCGCTGGTAGCCGAACAGTTGCTGCATACCGAACTGAAAGGCCTGAGCGTATGCGACATGGGCTGCGGCACGGGAATCCTGGCCATCCTGGCGCTGAAACGTGGCGCTGCCGCTGTTCTGGCCATGGATTTTGATCCGTGGAGCGTGGAAAACACCCGCGAGCATCTGGAACTCAATCAGGCAGAAGCCATTGAAGTAGCACTCGGAGATGCCGGCGCGCTGGCACCTTATGCGGAACGTTTTGATGTATTCATTGCCAATATTCAGAAGAGCATCATCATGCGCGACGTGCCAGAATACGTAAAAACGATGAAACACGGAGCACTGTTGCTGGTCAGCGGCTTTTTCACTCCGGACCTGGACGACGTCAAAACATGCTTTTCCGAACAGGGACTTCAGTTCGTTACGGCCTCCGATCGTGAAGGCTGGTGTTGTGCCACCTTTCGCAAGCCTTAAGCAAGAATTGTGGAAATAACAGAAGCACAGGCATTGAAAGCCCAGATCCTCGAAGCCTGCACGGGCAAGGTACAGGAACGTATGGAGGAAGCACTGGCGGCAATGAATCGCGCTGCCGACGCCGCCCTTTCAGAAGAAAAAAGCTCTGCCGGCGATAAATACGAAACCGGACGCGCCATGGGCTATCTGGACCGTGAACGCTATGCTCAGGTATTGCAGCAGGCCAAAACGGAATTGCAGTTTTACCAGCAGCTGAAGCACGAACAGCACCCACAGCGAGCCGCTCCTGGTGTGCTTGTTGGTGCCGGAAGCATGTTCATCCTGTTGGCCACGGGCATAGGCAGGCTGAACGTGGCCGGACATCCCGTGATGGTGGTTTCGATACTCAGTCCACTGGGACAAAAACTACTCGGCCTGAGCGTGGGCGACAGCTTCAGCATGGGCGAACAGCAGCACCGCATCAGCTTTTTGGTTTAAGTTCGGCCATTCCTTTGCTAAGAGCCTGCGACATCTATACCTTTGCCCCCCGTTAAAGTTCTATGCTTTCAAGGAGGTTGATCAGGATCAAGACACTGCAGGCTTTATACAGCTACAAGCAGCAGGAGTCTGACCAGGTGCAGAAGGGGAAAGAACAATTGCTGGAGCAGTTGTTTCAATTTGAAGCTTACTACCTGTTCTTATTACAGTTTCCGGCTGCATTCAGAGATTTTCTGAACAGTGAAGCCGATTTGGAACGTCAGAAATTCTTTCCCGACAAAGACCACATCCGCCAGTGTATGGTGCTGAACACCAATGGTTTGGCTTCTACTCTGGAAGAAACCGTTGCGAAAAGCGGCAGAAGCAGCACCTTCAGCTGGGATCAGGCCGCGGGCTCTTTTGATGCGCTTTGGAGCGACCTCAAGAATCAGGATTTTGTGCGCGACTATCTGGTATTCGACAAACCGGATTTTGCGATGCAGCGTGAATTTCTGCTGCAACTGATGGACTACCTGATGAATGCCAGCGAGTTTTTCAACGACCTGATGGAAGAACTGTATCCTGCCTGGTACGACGACGAACAACAACTGTGGCGGGTGGTTTACAAAACCCTTGAAGCCGCAAAGGGCGATCAGGTAAATCTGGCTGCTGCCATGCGCAAAACCGACGACGAGATTGAATTTTCTACCTCCTTGTTCGCCCTGGTTTGCAACCGCGAAGAGGCTTTGGAAGGCCATATCAAAAAAGCTTCCAGCAACTGGGATACCGAACGGATTGCACTGGTGGACATGGTCATCATGAAAATGGCCATTGCAGAATTCCTCTTCTTCCCGCATATTCCGCCCAAGGTGAGCATCAACGAATACCTGGAAATTGCCAAAGAGTATTCCACCCCAAACAGCAGTCGCTTCATCAATGGTATTCTGGACAAGCTGCGCATCAGCCTTCAGGAAGAAGGACTCATGCAAAAGAGTGGACGCGGCCTGCGTGAAAGCTGAGCAACTTCAGTTGCTTCCTTTGGTTAAATTTGCGCAACAACCTTTATGAAATTCAGCACCGGAATACTCATCCTGACAGCAGCATTTGCTGCAGCTTGTAACAGTGGTGGAAAAATCACCCCCGATAAAATCGACAACAATACGGCCAGCGCTGACAATCCCCAGGGCGATACCAGCAAGCGCGGATGGGCAAAATTCGAATCTGAATACCACGATTTCGGTAAAATTACCGATGGTGAATCCGTACGCCACAAGTTCAAATTCACCAATGTTGGCAAAGGAGATCTGGTTATTTCTGATGTGCAGGCTGCCTGCGGCTGTACCTCACCCAGCTGGTCCAAGGAGGTGATTCCTCCCGGTGGCGAAGGATACGTGGAAACCGTGTTCAATTCCTCAGGCCGCGGTGAACCCAACGGCATTGAAAACACCAAATATGTTGATGTGTATTTCCAGAACTCAACGGTAGAAACTGTGAAGCTCACGTTCCGTGCGCTTGTTGTTAAAAAATAAAAACTATGAACCACATGATGTTACAAGCTGCAAATGCCGGCGGATGGTCGCAAATGCTGCCCCTAATTTTGATTATGGCCGTTTTTTACGTGTTCATGATCCTGCCCCAAATGCGTAAGCAAAAAAAGCAGCGCAACTTCCTCAGTGAAATTCAAAAAGGTGACCACGTGGTTACCACCGGTGGCATGCATGGCAAAGTTGTTTCCATTCAGGAGCAAACCCTGACCCTGGAAACGGAAGGCGGCAACCGCGTTAAGTTTGAAAAGGCTGCGGTGAGCTTTGAAATGACCAAGAGCGCTTATCCTGCCGAATCCGGCAAGGTGGCCAAAACAGAAGAAAAAGGCAGTTAAAGCCTTGCTGCGCGTAGGCATTACCGGAGGAATTGGCACTGGCAAAACTACCGTTTGCCGTCTGTTTGAATATTTGGGCGTACCTGTGTACGCTGCCGATCTGGCTGCAAAAAGACTCATGCGCGAAGATCCTGCACTCATCAAACGGGTGCAGGATGCTTTCGGACCGGAAAGCTACCTGAACGGCGAACCCAACAGACCGTTTCTGGCACAAAGCGTTTTCGGCAATCCCCAAAAACTTGAACTGTTGAACAGCCTGGTTCATCCTGCGGTATTTCAGGATTTTGAACACTGGTGTTCCCTTCAGAAAGATGCGCCCTACGTAATCAAAGAGGCCGCCATCATGTTTGAATCCGGAAGCTACAAACAGGTACATACCGTAGTGGTGGTGGCTGCGCCCCTGGAACTGCGCCTTCAACGGGTGAAGGAACGCGATGGCCTTGCTGATGAAGACATCCTCAAACGCATCGCCTCACAAATGCCCCAGGAAACATTGATCAGTCGCGCCGATGCCGTCATCCTCAACGATGGCAGCCATTCCCTCATCAAACAAGTGATTCAGCTGCATCAGCGCTTCTTGAACACTGCTGGAGCAACGCAGGAAATCCTTTAAATACCGAAGTCCCGTTCCCGGGACCTCGATAAAGTGTTATGAAGAACCCCTCAAGGTGAAGAAGCCTGCGGGATTCCCAAGGTGAAAACCTTGTGCATTGCAAACGTAAGCATATTTTCATCATGTTAGTGTACTTCAAACACTTAGCTAAAAAACAATGGCAAAGGTCACAACCGACATTCCGAAAATCTCCTGTTTTGATTCCGTAAAAACCAAGGATATTGCATGCTAAACATGAACTTCACAGAACTGCGCAGCGACACCTTCACGCGTCCTACAGCGGGCATGCTCCAGGCCATGATGCAGGCACAAGTAGGCGATGATGTATTTGGAGAAGACCCCAGCGTCAACGCATTGGAATCCTATGCTGCATCTTTATTTGGCATGGAAGCCGCTTTGTTTTGTCCGAGCGGAACCATGACGAATCAGATTGCCATTACGGTTCATACGCGGCCCGGCGACGAGGTGATTTGTGAAGCGCTGTCGCATATTTACGTGTATGAAGGCGGTGGCATGGCGCGCAACAGTGGCGTGCAGCCAAGACTGCTTCCCGGCGACCGGGGCCGGATAACTGCAGCGCAGATTGAAGAAGCCATCAACCCCGACGATGTGCACCGGGCACGCACCGCTCTGGTAAGTCTGGAACACAGCGCCAACCGTGGCGGAGGCAGTTGCTATGATTTGCAAACATTGAAGGAAATTAAAATCGTTTGCCGCAGGCATCATTTGCCGCTGCATCTTGACGGTGCACGCATATTCAACGCCATGCTGGCCACCGGACAGGAAGCCGCCCAGCTGGGTCAGATCTTCGACTCGATGTCGGTATGTTTAAGCAAAGGTCTGGGCGCGCCCGTAGGTAGTTTGCTGCTAGGAACTTCTGCATTCATCAAAGAAGCCCGACGTTGCCGTAAAGTGATGGGCGGAGGCATGCGGCAAGCAGGATTTCTGGCAGCCGCCGGGCTTTATGCCCTGAAACATCAGGTTACACGCCTGGAAGAAGACCACCGGCATGCCCGCATGCTTGAAGCAGCTTTGCAGGAAAGCGCCGTTGTTGATTCCGTGCTGCCTGTGGAAACCAATATTGTCATTTTCAATGTGCACGCCCGATACACGGCAGCTGAAATCATCCAAAAGCTGCTGCAACAAGGCATCAGGGCCGGCCAAACCGGAACCCATCAAGTGCGTTTTGTAACACATTTGGATGTGACTTCAGCAATGATTGAACGGGCCTGTGCCAGCATCCGTGCACTAGAATAGGCTTTTTCAGAAATTACCCCTAGGCGTTTGAACCTGTTGCGCCTTTTTGCATCCAAGTATGCCATCAGACACATGAAAAAGTATTTCCTGCTCCTGGCCGTTGGCCTGACCTTGCTGCCCGGATTATTGGTATCGCAGCGCAGCGTGGTGCTGATCATCGCCGATGACCTGAGTCCCGACTATTTTGGATTTTATCCGGAGCATGGCGATACGGTGGCAGTGCCGCATTTACGGGCTTTGTCGGCGCAAGGCGTATTATTCACCCAATGCCGCAACAATCCTTTTTGCTCTTCTACCCGCGCAGCCTTACTCACCGGAAGATACAGCTTCAGAACCGGCATCGGCTCGGTGGTTGGTCCGGGCAGCAAAGCGCTGGACAGCAGCGAATACACCCTGGCGCAGCGCATTCGCGACGCCGCCCCGGGTATTGGCAGGGCACAAATTGGCAAGTGGCACCTGAGCAATCCCACACCCATAAGCAACCTGAAACTGCCGCTGTACTTCGGTTTTGAGCATTACGAAGGTCCGTTCATCGGTGCGCTTCCCAGTTATACCAACTGGACCAAGAACACCAATGGCGTGAACAGCACGGTTACAACCTACGCCACCACCGAACAGGTGAACAATGCCATCAGCTGGCTGCGTCAGCAAGGCAATAAACCCACCTTGCTCTGGCTCGCATTCAATGCGCCGCACGCGCCATATCATCTGCCACCGGCCCATCTGCACAGCTATTCCTCGTTGAGCGGCACCGTGCAGGATATTCGCGCACAGCCGAAGGCATATTTCAAAGCGATGGTTCAGGCATTGGACCACGAAATAGGCCGGCTTTTCGATTCTCTGCGCAGCATGAATCGCTTCGACAGCACCGACATCATTTTCATTGGCGACAATGGAAACACCAAACAAACCGCACAAATCAGCGATACTTCCCGGGTGAAAGGAACCATTTACGACTATGGTATTCATGTGCCTCTCATGATTGCCGGACCGTCGGTGCGCGCTCCGGGCCGTATGTCCGCTTCTTTGGTGCAGGCAGTTGACTTGTTTGAAACCATTCCTGCCATGCTCGGGCTGAACAACACACTTCCTCCGGGAATCATCAGCGATGGTCACAGCCTGTTGCCTGTGCTTCAGGCGGAAACAGATTCCGTGCGCCCCTGGAGTTTCAGCGAAGTGTTTCAGTCTCCTGCACATACCGATGATGGCAAGTGCATCCAGAACAGCGATTACAAACTGATGCGTTTTGACAACGGACTTGAAGCATTGTATCACCTGTCGCAGGATCCTGGCGAGCGCGTGAACCTGCTGGCACAGAACCTCGACCCTATGGCAGCTGCGCAATATGCGTATTTGTGTGCGGAACTGGAACAACTGACGGGAGGGCGCAGCACCTGCAATACCAGTGGATTGCCTCCGCAGGAAGCACCGCCAACCCTACGCGTGTTTCCCAATCCAGTGGGCGATATCCTCACGGTAACCGGCGTTGCACCGAAAAGCACCTTAGAACTTTTAGACCTGAACGGACGTGTTTTGATGCTTCCAACTGAAGGAAACACCTTCGACGTTCAGGCATTGAGTCCGGGCATCTACCTATTGCGGCATGAACACCAATTGCAGCGGATAGTGGTATCGCGCGATTGAATACAATACCTGACCGCATATCGAAAAGGTCTCTGTTTACATCTTCCCTTGCAGGATTCTGTGCCAATACAGCCAGGGCAATACGCGTTTTTTCAGCTGATACATGCTCCAGCGTTCCTTGCTTTGGTCGAAAGGAAAGGTTTCGGTTGGCTCGTTTTCATAA
>JBDKIU010000235.1:0-10327 GCA_039796915.1 Bacteroidota bacterium
CAGTCCTGCCAAACGCTCCCCGCGAAACCTTCCGGTAAAATAGCCGCGGGCTGCATCACCTCCGTACGCAGGCAAATCAAAAAAAGGCACCCTGCCGCTGGCCGTTTGTGCGTAGAAGCGGATGGCCATGGTTTGTTTCTTTTTGGTGAAGAACCACCGGCTGTCCAGCTTGTGCGTAACATAATGCACACCCGTTCCTGTTCGCTGCACGCCGCCCTGCCAGCGCAAGAGCATTCCTTTGGTGGCGTTGAGCAAATTGTCGCGGCTGTCGTGGCTGCCAATCAGCGAAATACCCAGAACCCTGGCGGCTTGAAGTCCGTTCCAAATTCCGGAATCGCCTTCCATGTAACTTAGTTTTTGCATGGAAGCATACCTCAGTGCGGTGCCGGCGAACAGTTTTCGGGAGCCTGTCTGCTTCAGATATTCAGCCTGAACTTCTGTTTTTTGGGCCTGATAGCGCGTAAATGCTGCCTGAGGAGTTGTGGCCCCGGGCCGCCAGTAATAATCGGGATAACGCGCTGTAAGGATGTTTCCTGAACTGAAACCGCGGTCTCTTCCAAAGTAATAATCCCAGGAAGCGCTGAGTATGCGCTGACGGTTTTGGGTGAAGTTGACTTCCATTTTTGCCGCCGACAAACGGTGTTTGGGGCTGATTTGGAAGGGCATCATCACCACGGCGCCGACATAAAAACGTGTTTCCGGAGCATATCCCAGCGTTGGAACGGGCAGCACATGAAAGTGCCGCGTGCTGTCGGCAGCCAACGCCGGTACGCAGCACTGCACCGCAAGAAGAGAAATCAGCAGCAAGCTTTTCAGCCTACGGGCAGCCATACATCCGCCTTGGCCTTCCCTTCAGAAATGCGGAACAGCATCGTTTTGATAAAGTCAGCCCGTTTTAAGCCCGCATCGCTAAGCATCTGTTCCACACCGCGCTCACCGGCTGTGACCAGGTGGAACAAATCCAGTGTCCATTGATGTTCACGCAGGAAACGCAATTTTAATTCCGTCGGGCTCCCTTCTACCATCAGCTGAGCCCAGGCGGTGTCGCGGTTCACCTCGATGTTCACCAATTCGGTTCCTGTTTGTCCAACATTGCCAATCATGCCGGAATTGATGGCGTATTCCAGCAATGAAGTTCCGGTCATCACCCTGATTTCCGAATGTGGTACGCGTACACGCAGGGTTAATACCAGCAGCTGACGCATCACGCCCTGCGACGAAAGCTGTAGTGAATCGGCGAAGCGGGCCAGGTGCAATACAGAATCGTAGAAGCTGAAGGAGTTGCGGCTGAAATAGCGAAGTGCAGCAGCGGCATTTTTTGCGCCAATGGCTTCCTGGTATTGACGGAAGCAGGTATTTATCGCGGCTGCATCGTCCTGCGCCTTTAAGGTCGTTGGACGCACTCCTGAGCCCGCAACAAGCAACAGTAAAAGCAAGAATCGTTTCATGCGTAACTGCAATGGAACCTGGTTCAGCCCGCCTGTTGTTCTTCCAGAACAGCAGCGATGCCGGGAAGCACTTTGCCTTCAAAGTATTCCAGCAATGCGCCTCCGCCGGTGCTGACATAGCTAACACGGTCTGCCAGTCCGAATTTGTGGATGGCCGCTGCGCTGTCACCTCCGCCAATCAAGGTAAAACTTCCGGCATCAGTGGCTTGTGCAACAGTTTCTGCCACGGTTTTGGTTCCCTGAGCGAAGTTGCTCATTTCAAAAACGCCCATTGGGCCGTTCCACAGCACTGTTTTGCTGTCCAGAATAACCTGGCGGTAGGCTGCGGAAGCGTCCGCTCCGATATCGAGGCCCATCCAGCCATCAGGAATGCTGTTGCTGGGTGCGTTTTGGATTTGCGCATCATTGCTAAATGCATCGGCGCAAATGCTGTCTGCGGGAAGCAGGATACGTACATTTTTTTCCGCTGCGCGGGCAAGGATTTCCCGGCAGGTATCAAGTCGTTCAGTTTCGCACAGGCTGCTGCCTATGGCGCCGCCCTGTGCCTTGAAGAAGGTATAAGCCATTCCGCCGCCAATCAGGATGTTATCGGCAATATTGAGCAGGTTTTCTACAATCAGGATTTTATCGCTCACCTTAGCACCGCCCACAATGGCAGTAAAGGGACGGGCAGGTTGTTCCAGCACTTTTTTGGCATTGGCGATTTCAGCGGCCATCACATAGCCGAAGCATTTCTTTCCTGGGAAAAACTGCGCCATCACTGCGGTGGAAGCATGTGCACGATGGGCTGTTCCAAAGGCGTCGTTGATGTAAAAATCGCCCAGGGCTGCCAGTTTGCGTGAAAACTCGAGGTCGCCTTTTTCTTCTTCTTTGTAGAAGCGCAGGTTTTCCAGCAGCAGCACTTCGCCGGCTTTCAAATCCGCTGCCATGGCCATGGCATCACTGCCGATGCAATCGGAGGCGAAATGCACGGGAACGCCGCCCAGCAGGCTGGAGAGCCTTTCTTTCACATGGATGAGCGAGAATTTTTCCTCCGGACCATTTTTGGGCCTGCCGAGGTGGCTCATCACGATCAGGGAACCGCCGTCAGACAGTACTTTTTTCAGGGTCGGGATGGCCGCGGCAATGCGGCTGTCGTCGGTAATTTGAAAGGATGCATCCAGCGGAACGTTGAAATCTACGCGGATGAGGGCCTTGCGGCCGGCAAAGCTGAATTGGTCAACGGTTTTCACGTGGCAAAGGTACGGCGCAGGGCTTACCTCAGGTCACGTTTCACATAGGAAAGGGTGAACTTCTGATTTCTGTACTCAAAAACGCGGTTGCCTACCGTAAGCAGTTGTCCTTCGCGGGCCTTAGCCAGGTCAAACCAGGCTCCGCCCGGAAACATGAGTTTGCCTCCTGTTCTGCGTGCAATGTCCACCATGTGCGGATTGATGGAGTTATTGATGCCGCACAGCAACACATTCACGGGTTTCTTTACCTTGGTGATGAGCCGAATATCCTTCACCGGCGCCTGATTGTCGGCAATCATCAGCACGGTATCGGCCAGCGGATAAACTTCTATGGCTTTGAGGATGGCTTCGACGTTGTTTTCGGCCAGATCGCCACCGGTTCCTTTGCCCATGGCGCGGTAAAGCACCGATTTCAAGGTGTCTAAATCCGTGTTTTGCACCACATATAATCCGCCTGTTTTTCCGGGAACCTTCCATTCATCGGGCATATTATCGCCGTCGTTAAAAAACACAAAACGACCTTCCTGCATGAATTGTGGTTTCAGTTGCAGCCACAGCAAAACCTGTATGGTAAAGGGCGACATGCTTCCGGTTACATCCTGAACCAGTGCGTATTTTTTGAGTGATTTGATTTTGTTCAGGGTGTTTAAAACCATCGTGTCGGGAATGGTTTTCGCATCAAAGGTTTTGGTATGAACATCATAACCGCCGGTGCGGCTGCGTTCGATGCTGTCTTTCACCACCTTCATTTCCGCCTTGCGGAACCAAATACTTTTATGTTCGAAGCGCAGGCCTTGTTTCAGTTTTGTTTTGCTGCGCGGCAAATACAATCCTGTCGGCACTTTTCTTTTTTTGATTTTGTAATCGATGTGCAGCGGAACATGGTATTGCGTATCGCGCACCAGGCTCAGTACATATTCCATGTTGCTGATTTCCTGGGCTGTTTCTTTGGAAGGTGAAACATCTGCGGTGATTACTACAAAGCCATGAAAGCAACGCGCAGCATTGTCGCGGGTGATGGCGTTTCGCTGTTCCAGGATTTCCCATTCAATGCCCGGCTTGTTCAGGATTCCCGGCAGTTTTTTTTCCAGGGCTTCAAAGCGTCGTCTGTTCAACTCCGGCTGGTCAAAGTCTTCCAGTTCTTTGAAGCGCGTGTACACCAGTTTTATACCCACAATGCTGTCCAGATGGAGTTTTTTGAAATCGGCGGGGTTGGTGAAGTTGGAAGCCGCAAACTCCATGTGCAGCAGTCGGGTTCCGGCAGGAAGTTTATCGGTGCTCAGCTCCCCAACAATGCCCGGTTTCAGGGCCATCAATGCTTCCAGCCCCGTTTTTTGGGCGATGCCAGACCTTGAAATCAGGCAAAAGATGATTCCAAAGAATAATCGCTGCATGGGGTGTTTAACGGGATATTGCCGGTTTTTATTCTGAATACAACCTGATAAAACCGGTTTGTTGCTGCAAAATAGCACTAAAAACCGAAGACGGGCAACGGTATCAAATTTGGCTGCGGCCGCGCGGTCACTTCAATTGTTCCACACGCACATTCAGCCGTTCCCAGAAGCGCGGTGCATATACAAAAACGTCGTCGGATGTAAAGGGTACATTGTCCATACCCGCATACATCTGGATGAGGTTTTCATAATCAAAAGTCACCACGGCGCGGATGTTCATTTCTTCACCTTCGGAATAAATAAAATTCAGCGGTTCGTATTTGTTGCTTCGGATGATCGGTTGTGTGCCAAATCCTCCCATCGGGCTGTCTTTATTATTGCCAACCGGTCGTAATTCAAGGTTATAAATAAAAGTGCTGTCGGTATTTCCGAACACATAATTGGATGGCATTTCACCCGGCGCCGTGCCAAACAACGGATCGATGAACGGGTAATGGTCGCTATTCAACTGGAGACCGGTTTGTGCAGGCCCGCCGTTGTTAAGGGTGTAATTAAATTCATTCACGAATTGATGCAGCTTCACGCCCTGGTAACCCGAGGGCAGTTGCAGTCCCTGAAAAAACCATTTCAAATCCCAGTAGAAATAATCGAAACGCACCTGCTTGCCGGTAACTTTTCGGTCGGTGGTATTGGCCCAGTAAATTTTGGGTTGCAGTTCAATTTGCTGACCATCTGAAAAAACAGCATAGCGCAGTGGGTCATCCACAGGTGAATTGTTGTCAATGAGTTCCATGAGTACCGCATCCTGACTTTTCCATACATCCTGAAAGCGGATGGTGTTGAATTTGCCTTTGAACAGGGTTGGTGTAATACTTCCGATATACGTTCCGAACTGCGTGTATTTCGCTGTGTCGGCCTGCGGCGGACCCGGAACGGTATCGGCGCCCGTGTAGGTGAAATTAGCTCGGATGGAAGTGGTGTTTTTACCTCTATCTTTTTTACATGATTCCAGACCATATAAAACAAGCGCAGCGGTTAAAGGAAAGAGCAGGAGCTGTTTGTAGGATTTCATGAGGGTGAGCAATGGTTTTTTCATGAATTTAATGACGTGAAAAACGCCAAAGCCCCTTCATAACAGGCTGACCGCAGCCGTGATTTTCTATGATATTGAAAAATGCCTCAGGAAAGGTCCATCAGGCTGTGTACCATAGGTGCACGCTGGGCATGAAAACCTTCAGCAAATTCAACACCTGAAACACGTCCCATTTCACGTGCACGTGCTTCCAGGAAGTGGATGAATTCTTTTCCTGAAATCGGGGTTTGCGGTTCGTTGGCGTCGGGGTTATGAAACTGCGTGGTAAAGGCTTTAATGGCTTGCATTTTCCCTTCCCAAAAAGGTGTGATGTCCACCACAAAATCGGGTTTGGCATGTCGATCCTGGATGTAATGAAATACCTGATTGGGGCGCCAGGGTTCCTGTACTTCATCTTCCATCCATGTTTCTATGCGGCGTAAACCTGCCAGAAAACAAGAGCGGGCAACCAATTCGGCAGCGCGGCCATGGTCGGGATGCCGGTCAGAAAGTGCATTGGCAAGCACCACACGGGGCCGGTATTTACGGATGATTTTGATGATGGCGAGCTGATGCTCACGGTCGTTGGTAAAAAATCCGTCGGCAAAGCCAAGGTTTTCACGGGCACTTAAGCCAAGAATTTTCGCGGCTGCAGCAGCTTCAACAGCGCGGGTTTCTGCATTTCCGCGTGTGCCAAGTTCGCCGGCTGTCAGGTCAATGATGCCAATGCGGTGGCCCAGCGATTGTTGCTTCAGCAGGGTGCCGGCGGCGCTCAGTTCCACATCGTCCGGATGGGCGCCGAAGGCAAGGATGTCAAGGTTCAACGCTGCTGCCATTGAGCGTTTTCGCTGTATATCAAAGCTGTAACGGTGCTTCCCACAGCCTTGAGTGTGGCTGCATCTACAGAAGCAAGATTGTCTGATTTGGTATGCCAGTAGGCGGCAAATTGGCTTTGGGTATTGGGATCGTATTGAATGATGTCCACCATCGGAATGCCCAAAATGCCCATCACGTAAATATGGTCGTCCAGAATCGGGCCGCGGTCCATGTTGATGAAGTGTTTTCCGTAGCCAAGTTTTCCTGCGGTATTCCAAATGCGAAATACCAGATCTCTGGCCCGGCCCAGGCTGTTACCTTCCCAGGCAAACAGGGCATCTTTTCCGCCCACCATATCCAGCAATACGCCATACATGGCTTTATAGTCAGTCACATGCGGATTGTTGGCCCAATACTGTGAGCCCAGGCAGTAAGAGTTTTTTACTGCTCCGGAACGGTCGCCCCAGTCTTCGGCATCAAAGAAAATGATGTCAATTCCGATGTTGGTCAGCGGGTTTTTTTGAATCATGGCGGCTATTTGCAGCAATACGCCCACGCCGCTGCCGCCATCGTTGGCGCCATCAAAAACGGCGCGTGGTTCGTTGGGATCCTGGTCGGCAAAGGGACGGGTATCCCAGTGTGCACACAGCAGGATGCGATTTTTAGCGCCGGGGTTAAACACGCCAATGATGTTTTTCATAACCAGTGGCGTTCCATCGTAGGTGGTATCTAAACCTTGCTGCACCATCACGGTATCGCAATAAGTGTCGAGCGTGCGCACCAGGTATTCCGCGCAGCGGGCATGCGCCTGGGAATTGGGAATTCTGGGGCCGAAGGCTACCTGTGCGGCAACATACTGAAAGGCGCTGTCGCCGTTGAAGGCCGGGTGCGGTGCAATCACCAGGGAATCGGTGGTGTTGGCTTCCGCCGACGGGTCAGACTTCTTTCCGGAAGTGCAGGCGCTGAGCCAGAGCAATCCCGCAACCATCGCGAGGAAAAACCTATAGGACATTTGGAACATGGCAGGGCAAATTTAGTTAAAGCACCTTCGTTGCCACGCTTCGATTCCCGCGAAGCCCACGCAATGATGTGTTGCTTTCGATACAAGCTGCACTGCTTCCTGTAAAAAAGAACGCTGGACCCAAAACCAGGAGCGCGTTTCCTTGTTTGTTTTGCACATTGCAACGCATGAGGTTATTGCCACTACTGCTGTTTTTTCTATTCCTGCTTCCTGAATCCAGCCTAAATGCCCAAAACATCACCATCAGCGGTTATGTACGGGAAGCCAGCAGCGGAGAGGAAATCATCAATGCACAGGTTAGCGAAGTTCGTTCCCAGAAAAGTGTTTCCACCAACGCCTACGGATTCTTCAGCCTTACGGTGAATGCCGGCCGCGTGGAGCTGCTGGTAAGCTTTGGCGGTTTTGATACCAAGGAGCTTTCCTTTAGTTGCCAGAAAGACACCAGCATTCTGGTGGAGTTGAACAAAAGCAGCCAGCAGCTCGAAACCGTAACCATTAAAGGCCGCGGAAAGCTCGACAATGTGCGGAAGATAGACATGAGCACGAATCGCCTCAGCGGACAGGCCATCAAGAAAATTCCGGCTTTTTTAGGAGAAGTGGATGTGGTTCGTTCAATTCAGCTGTTGCCCGGCGTGAGCACTGTAGGTGAAGGTTCAAGCGGTTTTAACGTGCGCGGCGGAAGTACAGACCAGAACCTCATCTTGCTGGACGAAGCTCCGGTATTCAACAGCAGCCACCTGTTCGGTTTCTTCAGCATTTTCAATCCTGATGTGGTAAAAGATGTGCAACTGGTGAAAGGAGGCATTGGCGCCAATTACGGAGGCCGTCTTTCATCGGTGGTGGATGTGCGCAGCAAAGACGGAAATAAGAAAGAGCTGGAAGGCAGCGGAGGCGTGGGTACCATCTTCAGCCGCTTCAGCGTGGAAGGCCCGCTCATCAAAAACAAAGCTTCGGTGATTCTGGCTGCGCGAAGAAGTTATATAGACGTGCTGGCCAAACCCTTTCTCTTAGGAAATGAAGATTTAAAAGACAGCCGTTTCAATTTCTACGACCTGAGCGGGAAAATGAATTTCACCCTGGGGAAGAAAGACCGTTTGTACATTGCCGGCTACAAGGGAAACGATGTTTTTGGCGCAGGCACGCAGGTGAAATTCATCTGGGGAAACACCACCCTCAGTACCCGCTGGAACCACGTGTACAGCGATAAGCTGTTCATGAACCTTACCTATTACTATTCAAAATACGATTACAACCTCGGCTTTGGCGACCGCGACAACAGCTTCGACTGGTACAGCAACATCTTCAACTACAGCATAAAGCCTGAATTCACCTGGTATGCCAATGCCAAGAATACAGTGACCTTCGGCGGTCAAAGTACATACTATGTGTTTCGTCCGGGAAGGGCGACGTCACAACAGGCGCAGGGCACGTTTAACTTCAGCCTTCCAGACCGTTATTCCTGGGAAAACGCACTCTACGTGAGCAACGACCAAACCCTGGGCAAACGTTGGATGTTGCGCTATGGCATCCGCTGGAGCAGCTTCGACTACCTGGGCAGAGGCAAAGCCTATTATTACTCAGAACCACTGTTCGCCGGCTTCCGCAAAACCTTCGACAGCGCTGTTGATTTTGCCCGAAACAAGAGCATGGCATTCTACCAAAACTGGGAGCCACGGATGGCTGTGAAGTATCAGATCAACAGACAGTCTTCACTGAAAGTCAGCTACAACCGCATGGCGCAGTACCTGCACCTGCTCAGCAATACAGCCGCTTCTTCACCGCTGGATGTGTGGACGCCCAGCACCAACAACATCAAACCTCAGCTGGCCGACCAGTTCGCGCTGGGTTATTTCCGGAACTTTGGTAAAAACGACGCCATCGAAGCTTCCGCAGAAGTGTATTACAAAGACCTTTACAATCAGGTGGATTACATCGACGGTGCCGATCTGCTGCTGAATGAATACCTGGAAGGTGACTTATTGTACGGAAGCGGCCGCGCCTACGGCGCAGAGTTTTACGTGAAGAAGAACAGCGGCAAACTCAATGGCTGGATCAGCTATACCATTTCCAAAAGTGAACGCCGTGTGCAGGGCATCAACAACGACCAGTGGTTTCCCACCCGCTTCGATCGCCTGCACAACCTGTATGTGGTGGCCAGTTATGCGCTGAATAAGAAATGGGATTTGGGCGCCAGCTTTGTGTTCAGCTCGGGAACACCGGCAACCTTCCCCACCAACCTGTATCAGGTTCAGGGATTGAACATCCCGCACAATACCTTCGGAGCCCGCAACAACGCCAGAAACCCGGCCTACAACCGACTTGATTTCAGCGCCACCATGAAGGGTAAACAAACCGAAAAATGGCGCAGCGAATGGGTGTTCGGCGTATATAATGCCTATTCAAGAAAAAATCCCTACAGCGTGTATTTCCGCACCGACCCCAATGATCCCAACAGCTACCAGGGTGTGAAATTCATCGTGGTTGGCGCCATCATTCCTGCCGTGTCTTACAATTTTAATTTCTGAATCCATGATGCGTACATTTAACATCCTCGCCCTTGTTGCCGGCCTGTTCCTCGCAGCCTGTGAACGTCCTTACGACATTAAGCTGGCAGAAGGAATGCCACAATACACCATTGATGCGTTTGTGAGCAATTCCGATTCGGTGCAAACCATCCGCATCACCAAAAGCATTCCCTTCAACGCAAATCCGTCCACCATTCCCGGTGTGGAAGGCGCGCAGGTGGCGCTCATCGACTCCACCAGCTTCCGGGTGTACTTCTTCAGCGACCGCGGAAAAGGGAATTATACCTTCACGCCTTCGCGCAGCACCGGCGACACCTTCCGTGTGGGCCATCAATACGTACTGGCTGTAATTATTGGCAGCGATACGTTCATTTCTGGCAGCACCATGAATCCTACAGCGCCTATAGATTCTCTGGCTTTAATCAAAGAAGAAGAACGCTTCGGACTGAAAGCAGGGAAATATGTGGAACTTGGAGCAACAGATCTTCCCGGCCGGGGCAATTGCTACTGGATTAAAACCTTTGTGAATGGCGTGCTGCGCGGAAAAATCAACGACCTGAATCTGGCGTATGACGGCGCCTTCAGCCCCAATGCCGGCTCGGACGGTATTCCGTTCATTGTGCCTATCAGGTATATTGCCCTCAACGACTTCCAAAATCCTTATGTCAGCGGCGATGTTATTCGGGTTGAAATACATTCCATCACCCCGGAAACTTTATATTTCTTTTCAGAAGTGCAACAGCAATCGCAAAATGCAGGCCTGTTTGCCACCATTCCGTCCAATGTGAAAAGCAATGTGTTTAACCTGAATCCGAAATC
>JBDKIU010000236.1:0-3326 GCA_039796915.1 Bacteroidota bacterium
GGCGATGATGGTGAGGGAACCGCCGTTTTCGATGTTCCGGGCTGCGCCAAAGAAGCGCTTGGGCTTGTGCATCGCATTGGCATCCACACCGCCGGATAAAATCTTGCCCGAGGCCGGTTGCACGGTATTGAACGCGCGAGCCAGTCGGGTGATGGAATCCAGCAAAATCACCACATCGTGGCCACATTCTACCAGGCGCTTGGCTTTCTCCAACACCATGTTGGACAGCTTCACATGCTTGTCTGCCGGCTCGTCGAAGGTAGAAGCAATCACCTCTGCCTTCACGTTGCGGGCCATGTCCGTTACTTCTTCCGGACGTTCATCTACCAGCAAAATCATCAGATACACCTCGGGATGGTTGGCCGCAATGGCATTCGCGATGCCCTGCAGCAACCAGGTTTTACCTGTTTTGGGCTGGGCCACGATGAGTCCGCGCTGACCTTTGCCGATGGGCGAAATCAGGTCGATGATGCGGTTGCTGTAGTTTCCGGCTTTGTCGCAGAGGTTCAGCTTTTCCTGAGGAAACAGCGGCGTCAGGTGCTCGAAGCCTACACGGTCGCGCACTTCCTCCGGGGTTTTTCCGTTGATCTGTTCCACCTTCACCAGGGCGAAATACTTCTCGCCTTCTTTCGGTGGACGGATGCTGCCTTTTACCGTATCTCCGGTTTTCAGCCCCAGGCTCTTGATGACGTTTCCGGGTACATATACATCATCCGGAGAAGCCATGTAGTTGTAATCGGGGGAGCGCAAGAAGCCGAACCCGTCGGGAACCAGCTCCAGAACGCCCTGCGTGCTCACCACGCCCTCCAGTTCCAGCAGGTTGTTGAAGTGCTCCTTGCGGCGACGCTCCTGTTCGTTTTGCTGTTGCTGTTGCTGTTGTTGCTGTTGCTGTTGCTGTTGCTGTTGCTGTTGCTGTTGTTGTTGTTGTTGTTGTTGCGGAGGTGTTGCCGTTTGGTCCTGTGGAGTTTTGGCCGGCGGTTGTTTGCGTTCCACCACAAATTGTTTACGTGGCAATTCCGGACGGTTGCGGTCTTTACGCGCCACACGTGGTTCGGTGACTTCCGGAAGCGCAGCGTCCAGGTCTTCAGCCGTAATCAGGGTGTTGATGGGCGGTGTTACCGGGCTGACTTCCTCCGGTTTCAGGGTAACTTCCGCTGTTTCGTTCTGGGGAACGCGTTGTCTGCGGCGGCCCTGCTCGCGCGGTGCCGCGGGTTTATTGGTATTGTTCGCTTCTTTTTTGACGGGTTCCGGCTCGGCTTTGGGTTCTTCAGCAGGAACCGGAGCTGCTTCCTGTTTTTGCAGGATGGCCTGAATTAAATCCTGTTTCCGAAGGGTTTCATGGCCCTGGATGCCCGCACTGCCTGCTATTTGTCGCAAATCAGCAACTGACATTGACGTCAGTTTTTTTCTGTCAAACATGTGTGTTGAAAAGAATAAGAATAAAATGAAGCCGCCTGTGGCAGCCGGCTGTTTCCGATAGGAATACGGTACTTGGCCGCTGCAACAATAACACAAATTGTTGAACCTGCCAAGCGTCTAAGCCTGCCGGGCTTTAGCCGTCGTAAGACTCGAAGTAATACTGCCTGCGGTTGTAACCCATTTCCTTGAGGTTTCGGCGTGCATCGGTGAGCATGTTGGTCCAGCCGCAAACCAGGAATCGCGCATCTCGGCGGTCGGCAAACAGCTGTTGGTACACGGGATGTACGTATCCATGCCCGAAGCCGGGAACGCTTTCGCGGCTCAGCACAGGATGGTAATGCAGGTTGGGATATTCCTGTGCCAGCGCCAGCATTTCTTCGTGGTACAAGGCTTCGGCGCGGGTGCGGTTGCCGGAGATCAGGTGGAATGTGCGCGTGTCGCCGTGCTTCAGGGCCTGCAGCAACATGGAGCGAAACGGCGCAATGCCGGTGCCTGTGCAGATGAAACATACGTCCACCGAATCGGCGGGGAGCAGGAAGCTGCCCCGGGCTTCGCTGAGGAATATGCGGCCGCCTTCGCGCATGTTGAACAGGGCCGGACTCATCAGTCCCTCGGGTTTCAGCGCGATGCAAAGTTCCAGCAGCGGCGCCTGGGGTTCATTGGCAATGGAATAGCTGCGTTCTGCGCCGCCGTCTTGCAGGCTGAGCGCCACGAATTGTCCGGCCTGAAAGGGAATGGGTGTTTCCGGTTCCAGGAAGAAGGAACGCACAGCGGCATGGTGCTCCACAATACGTGCAATACGGGCGGTTTGCATGGAGGCAAAGTTCGGGAAAAATGAAGTCTGTCATGGAGCGCTTGTCGAACCATGGTGCGCAGCAGGTAGGTAGGGCAGGCTCTCGCTTGCCCCGGGGGAACGTAGTGAGTCCCGGGGAACCACGAACCACAAAGCATTACACCCGCCCCAACTTATCCAGATTTAAACGGATTTGATGTGAAGCACGTTAATACAGCGCTCACCTTTTCTCTCTTACTTTTTCCTTGAAGTAATCTCCGAGAACTAGTTTTTTAAATAATCCTGGTCATTTATTTTGTTGGGCCAAAGAATCACATTTTAAATTGTGAACAGCTTTTTGATTGAGGTTTTACTGAACACGATATCAACAGGCCATAGTAGTCTGAAGAGCACCCATCTCAAGACTTTCAACCGTGTCTATCGGTATGAAAACGAGTATGTGTTGTTCGAAACACCAAAATCCTAAACACTAACTTATTGATGATCAATATTTAAGAGTCTTGGTGAAAATGTTTTAGACATTATTGCTATGCATGAAAAATATTTTGTAAAAAATGTATTTTTGTACCTCTTAAATATAACATATTATGAATATTCAAAGATTCACACTGATTTCCTTGGTTTCATTTTACGCTAAGGTTTCGTTTGCTCAAGAAGTTAAATTTGTTGATGTCCAGAATGGGACGATAACTAGTGGTCAATTTGAAAGTTATGTTGCAAAGGATAGTAGTATTTACAAAGTCGGTGATAAAATTCAGTTTGGAACACCTTCCGGTGTTAATGGTCTTTTTGTAACAGTTACTAAAGCTGATGTAATGGGTACTATTTACAGAGTTGGTGCTGAAGTTATTAATACATCAGCGGAAATAAAGAAAATTCGCGTTGCTGGGAATAAGCGTTCTGGATATAAGGTGAGTTTTCAGACTAAGGGAATGACCGGGATTGATAACTACTTTTTCTTCATCGAGGATGCTATTCAGGTAGGAGAGGTGAAATCTTTTGGCATGACGAGTGATCAGGCTTTGGCGGAATTAAAGAAAGCAAAGGATAAATTAGAATTGGGTCTCATTACTCAGGAAGAATATGATAAGTTGAAGGCCGAATTGTCAAAATA
>JBDKIU010000237.1:0-10556 GCA_039796915.1 Bacteroidota bacterium
GTTTCTGACATCAAGAAAATAGCCAGCTGGTACCTGATGCTCAAAGGAATCGTTGACTTCCAGAAAGAAGAAGAAGTTAGCGAAGGCGCTGAAACTGATGCTGAAGGAGTTACAACTGACGGCGCACCCAAATCCAAAGCCCCTGCAAAGAATTTCCACGCAGCAGGCGGAAAAGTAGCGGCGCCTAAAGGGCCTGCAGGTGGCAAAAGCAAAACCAGCACCCCGCGAAAAATGGGTAGCTAAACCATGACCAACCGCAAATTCCTGCCTGCATCGCTGGTCATCTCAAGCTGGGACGACCTGAAACCTTATTATCAAGAACTCACGCAACGCCCGGTTTCCGGGGTTGAAGCGTTCCGCACCCTGCTGCAGCATACCAGTGAACTGGAAAGTGTGGTGAGCGAAGACCTCGCCTGGCGCTACATCAGGATGACCTGCGACACCTCGAACAAAGACGCAGAGACCGCATACCTTGATTTTGTGCAGCACATCCAGCCGCATATTGCACCCGCTGAAGATGCACTGAACAAGAAAATTATTTCCTGTCCTGAAACAGCTGCGCTGGAAGCGGAAGACGAGGCATACCGCATTTACTTCCGCAGCCTCCGCAACGCGGTGGAATTATTCCGTGAAGCAAACGTGCCCATCCAGGCCGAACTGCAAACCCTGGCTCAGCAATACGCATCCATTCAGGGCGCGCTGAGCATTCAATGGGAAGGAAAAGAATACACCATGGAACAGGCGGCCATCTTCCTCCAGGACCCGAACAGAACAATCCGTGAAGAAGTATGGACGCTCATGCACGAACGGCGCATGCAGGACGCACAACGCCTGGACGACTTGTTTACCGAGATGGTTCAGAAGCGTCATCAATTGGCGCTGAATGCGGGGTTCCGCAACTACCGCGATTACATGTTCCGTGCTTTGGGCAGGTTTGATTATACGCCAGAAGACTGTTTTCAGTTTCACGAAGCCATTGCCACGGTTGTTGTTCCCATGCTGCGCAAGCAATACCAGCACCGCATGCAATTGCTGGATGTAGGCGAACTGCGTCCCTGGGATCTGGCGGTAGATCCTGAACAAAAACCAGCCCTGAAACCTTTTCGCGACGGTGCAGAACTGCTGGAACGCAGCATCCGCTGTTTGTCGCTAACCGATCCTTTTTTCGGTGAATGCCTGGAAGAAATGAAACACCTGGGCTTGCTGGATTTGGAAAGCCGCAAAGGCAAGGCTCCCGGCGGTTACAATTATCCATTGGCAGAACGTAACGTTCCATTCATCTTCATGAATGCCAGTGGTAAAATGCGCGATGTTGAAACGCTGGTTCATGAAGCCGGACATGCCGTGCACTCCTTTTTAAGCTCTTCCCTTTCGCTGAACGCCTTCAAACACACGCCCAGCGAGGTGGCTGAGTTGGCGAGCATGAGCATGGAACTGCTGACCATGGACCAATGGTCGGTGTTTTTCGACCAGGAAAGCGACCATACCCGCGCCAAGCGAGAACAGCTGGAAGGCATCATTCAAACCCTTCCATGGATTGCCATCGTAGATAAGTTTCAGCACTGGGTGTACGAACATCCCAACCACAGCATCGAGGCACGGAAAGAAGCCTGGGTGCGCATCAACAGGGAATTCGGCACCGGACTGGTTGACTACGCCGGATTTGAAGACGCGCTGGCCTGGGGCTGGCACCGTCAATTGCATATTTTTGAAGTGCCCTTCTACTACATCGAATACGGGATGGCTCAATTGGGCGCGATTGGCGTGTGGAAGCGATTTATGGAAGATCGAGCCACGGGCATTGGTGCTTATAAAGCAGCACTGAAGCTGGGCTACACGCGCAGTATTCCGGAAATTTTTCAAACCGGTGGAATCCAGTTTGGCTTTGGTGAAGCTTATGTGAAAAGCCTGTTTCAATTTGTGGATCAGGAAATTCGCAAGCTTCCTCAGTAATGAACGAAAAATCCATTCTTCATGACGGCTGGCATTGGGTGCTGCTTGCATTCCTGAGCCATAAGCTGCTTTTGTTGGCCGGATATCCGGAGCTGGGCTGGAACCATTTCAACCCTGAGTTGTGGGTGCGCTGGGACAGTGGTCATTATTTTGCCATTGCCCAGCATGGTTATGAAGCATTTCCTTGCTGGACCAAATTCGCGGCCTACGCCCCAAATTCAGAAGCACTTTGCGGAAACTGCGGATGGATGCCCGGATTTCCCATGCTTATTCGCCTGTTTCAGGGCTTGGGTATGAGTGCTGCCATTGCCGCACAATGGATTGTGAACGGAACCTTTTTGTTGTTCCTCGCTTTTCTGTGGAAGCATGTGTGCAAAACCGCAGGTACACAGGGAATCCTGTTGTTGTTTTTGACGGCCTGCTGGCCGGGTTCCGTGTATTATCAGGCGGCCTTCCCCATTGCGTTGTTTGTGTTGATGGTTGGCATGTGTCTGACCTACTTGCAACAAGCCCGTTGGAAGCCTGCTGCACTTTGCGCAGCCGGCGCAAGCCTTGCGTATTCTACCGGATTTCTGTTGGGCGCGGTGATGGTTCCATATATCGTTTACCGGTATAGGCATTCCATTCGCGAGGTCTTCCGGTTTATGCTGATTCCGGCGGCCTCCCTGCTCAGCTTTGCGCTGGTACTGTGTTATCAGTGGTGGCAAACCGGCGTATTCGGTGCGTTTTTCCAAACACAATCGAAATACGGCCACGGACTGAACAGCCCGTTGAAAATCCTTGGACTCATCTGGAACAGAGCCCTGGAACATCCGAATGTGGAGGTACGGTTTACCGATTGGCTTACGCTGTGCATCACCGCCGGATTGCTGGTATTGCTTGTTTGGTATTTCCTGGGTTCAGCAAAGCCTGAACTGAAATTGTTGCTGGCCTCCTATGTGCTGTGTTTCTGGTTTTTACCATTGTCCATGAGCCCGCACCTGGCGTTTTACCGACAGGCTGCAGCGCTGGCGCCATTGGTATTATTCATGGGTTCACTTCCGCTGAAAATACTTTCAGCCCTGCTGCTTGCCGGCATGGCCATCAATCCTGTGCTGGCCCGATTCTTTTTGCAGGACCTGCTGCCCTGATATTACAGGATTTGTTCGCTGTGGTTCTTGGTATCAACCTTGGCAATCACTGAAGTGATTATGCCGTCGGCATCTATGACAAACGTAGTGCGTGCCACACCCATATAGGTTCTGCCATACATGCTTTTCTCGACCCAAACCCCATAAGCGGTTGAAACCGCTTGATCCGTATCTGCCAGCAGATCAAAAGGAAGTTCGTATTTATCGATGAATTTCTTATGCTTTTTGGCATCGTCAGGACTTACGCCCAGAATGGCATAACCTGCGTCGAGGAAGCGTTGATAATGATCTCTGAGGTTACAGGCTTCCGCTGTGCAACCGGGTGTATCATCCTTTGGATAAAAGTACAATACCAATTTCTTACCTTTAAAATCGGCAAGACTGATGGGAGAACCATGCTGGTTTACTGCGGAAAAATCAGGAGCTTGTTGTCCAACGGCGGGCATTGTCATGTGAACAAAAACACCCTTTGCGGGAAAAAGTTCATCTGCGAAATGCAAGTTGGCTGAACTTCATTTGCATGCGTTGATATGTTTGAACTGAACGAAGAAGCAAAGCGCGTAATTCACGTCCTTACTCAGGAACGACCGGCAGTAGCTTTACTGACCGGCCCTGCCGGAACCGGAAAAAGCACCCTGATACAGCGCATGCGTGAGGAGGTATTTCCGGGAATGTTGCTGGCTGCGCCTACCGGAATTGCGGCACTGAACATCCGCGGACAAACGCTGCATTCCTTGTTTCGTTTGCCTTTAGGACCATTAATTCCCGGCGATGAACGCATTTATAAACTGCGTTTCCGCAGAGAACAGCTGCAACTGTTCCGTAAGATGGACTTGTTGGTGATTGACGAAATCAGTATGGTTCGCGCCGATACTTTAGACGCCGTTGACGCGGTTTTGCGCATGGTGATGGGCAAGGATGAGCCTTTTGGCGGAAAGCGTTTGCTGCTGTGCGGCGATCCGTTTCAGCTTCCCCCGGTGGTTACCGGCAGTGAACTGCCGCTGATCCGCGAATACTATGATGCGCCTTACTTCTTCAAAGCAAAAGTGTTGGAAGAAACCGGCTTCAGCAGCTTGAAACTGCATATCATTCACCGGCAGAAAGACCGTGGTTTCATCAGCATTCTGGAGCATATCAAAAGAGGCACGCCGGAAGAAGACCACCTCGAAACCCTGAACAAAAGGCTGCGCACTTATGATGGAAGTGATTTCGGCATCATCCTGTGCAGCCTGCGCGCGCAGGCTGAGCGCATCAATCAGTTGCGCATGGAGGCCCTGCCCGGAAAGGCGGCATCTTATACAGGCATCCTAAAAAATCAATTCCGACAGGATTTGCTTCCTGTAGATGCGCAACTACAACTCAAAACAGGTGCTCAGGTGATGATGATGCGCAACGATGCGGAACGCCGCTGGATGAATGGTACACTGGCTAAGATTGCACATCTGGCCGATGATCATATCGAAGTGATTACCGAAGATGGCGTCTCCTGCAGGGTGGAAAAAGCAATCTGGGAACATATTGAATACAAATGGGATGATGAGCGAAAGCAAATCAAAGAACAGGTTACGGGAAGCTATACGCAATATCCCATCAAACCGGCCTGGGCCATTACCATTCACAAGAGCCAGGGCCTGAGCTTTGACCGCGTGCACGTTCACTTAGGCGGACATGTATTTGCACCCGGCCAGTTGTATGTTGCCCTGAGCCGCTGCACCAGTCTGGATGGTTTAACGATGGAACGCGCCCTGAAGCCTGGTGATTTCATCACCGACCCTGCGCTCACAGAGTTCGCCGATCGTTTGTAACGTTAATCTACCCGTTCGATGCGGGCTCCGAGGGCGTTGAGGCGAACCTCAATGTGCTCGTAACCCCGGTCAATCTGCTCAATGTTCTTGATGATGCTCGTTCCTTTGGCACTCATGGCGGCAATCAGCAACGCAACACCCGCGCGGATGTCCGGGCTGCTCATGGTAATGCCCCGCAGCTTTGTTTTTCGGTCAAGGCCGATAACGGTTGCACGGTGTGGATCACACAAAATGATTTGCGCACCCATGTCAATCAGGTTATCTACAAAAAACAACCTACTTTCAAACATTTTCTGATGGATCAGCACCGTTCCTCTGGCCTGCGTAGCCGTCACCAGCGCAATGCTGATCAGATCCGGTGTGAATCCCGGCCAGATGGCATCGCTGACGGTAAGGATGGATCCGTCAATAAACGATTCTATTTCGTAGTGTTCCTGTGCGGGAATGAAAATATCGTCGCCCCTGAATTCCATTTGAATTCCCAATCGGCTGAACACCCTTGGAATGGGTCCTAACATATCCAGGCGACAATTCTTGATGGTGATTTCACTTTGGGTGATGGCAGCCATCCCGATGAAACTTCCAATTTCAATCATGTCCGGAAGACAGGTATGCGTGGTTCCGGCGAGGTACTGCACGCCTTTGATGCGCAGCAGGTTGGAACCGATGCCGCTGATGCGCGCACCCATGCTGTTCAGCATGGAGCACAACTGCTGGATATAAGGCTCGCAAGCCGCGTTGAAGATGGTGGTTTCTCCCTCTGCCATCACGGCCGCCATGATGATGTTTGCCGTTCCTGTAACCGATGCTTCATCCAGCAGCATGGACGCACCTTTCAGCGGGTTCCCGGAAACGCGATACAGTTTTTCTTCCGGAACGTATTCAAACTTGGCGCCCAGACTCATGAAGCCTTCAAAATGGGTGTCAAGCCTGCGACGACCTATTTTATCACCACCAGGAGTTGGGATGATGCCTACGCCAAAACGCGCCAGCAGCGGCCCGACAATCATGATAGAACCACGCAGGGCAGCAGCCTTCTTGCGAAATTCATCTGTTTGCAGGTATTCAAGATCAGGTGCTTCAGCCCGGAAGCTGTAACTGCCATGTCCCAGCTTTTCTACTGCTACACCCAGGGCTTCCAGCAGTTCAATGAGTTTTAATACATCACGTATTTCCGGAATGTTGCTGATGCGCACTTCCTCGGGCGTGAGCAACACTGCACAAAGCACCTGCAGCGCTTCATTTTTTGCACCTTGGGGATGTAATTCCCCAAAAAGCTGATGACCTCCTTCAATGCGAAAACTTCCCATGAATCAGAACTTTCTAAAATTCCTGTTTCTGCGGTTGAACTTCCCACCGCCGCCACCCTGGTTGCGCCCGCCACCCTGACGGAACTCTCGCTGTGGCCTTTGGAACTTTTTGTTGGCGATGCTGTGGTCCTGATAAACTTCCAGGCGTTCCGGGTTCAGTTCCAGCTGGCCTTTCGATAAAATCCGCAAGTGTTCGGCAATAACTTCATTGCTCAGATTTTCATTGTTCCAGCTCTTGCAGCTGTTATACATAAATGAGGCGATGAGGTTTACCAGGTCTTGCTTGATCGGGCCATCTTCCATTTCAGAAGCACGTTGCACCATCAGCTGCAAATTCCTTCCATAAAAACGAAAGCGAATCATGCTGTCGTTGTACGGGATATTCTGTGGTTTGTTGTTTACAGAAGCCTCGGTAGGCGCCGGAAAAGGTCCATCCACATCCAGTTTGAAATCAGAAAGCAGGTACAGATGATCCCATAATTTTTGTCGGGCATCGGCCTGTTCCCGCATGGCCGGATTCAGCGTAAGCATGACCTGAACCAAGGAATGACAAAGGCTTGTTCTTTTGGCCTTGTCGGGTTGCGCCATGATGTAATGAACATAATCCTGAATGGCACGTCCAAATTCGGAATTCTTTAATTGAGGACGGCTGGTGTTGTAATCGATGTGTAACATGATGCGCAGCTTAGGGCAGCATTTGTATTTGGGTTAAACAACAAAGCCCTCCGGAGAGGGCTCTGATTAGGTCTTTTGAAAAGTCTTAATACCAGTAAGGTTCACCGTTTACGGGGGCGAGTTCCATCGTCCAGTCAACGCTGGCACGATCTTTACCACGCACCTTCATTTGCTTTTCCTTCAGCATGATGATGCCCCAGTTGAATGAGCCACGCACATTGAAGCTGTCGGCTCCGGTGCTCAGCTCGGGGAACAACTGGATTTTATCGTGGCGGTAGTCGAATGACCACTCACCGTTCATCTTCAGGTCTTTAATAGGAATAGGCAGGTTGTTGCAGTAGTTGTTGTATTCCTTCACCCACTTTTCATTCCATTTGCCGGTATGGCTGGAGTTGCCGTTTTTGTCCAGGTGAACCATGTTGTACTTTCCGGTACGGGAAAGGTTCAGTACTGACGAAAACAGGGAATCGTTGATTCTTTTGGTCACATCCACACCGCCATAAGTAAGGTTTACAACCCTCCATTCATTGGCCACTCTGTCCCTTTTTGCGCGCAGGGTGATTCCCGGTCCTTCTTCATATTTACAGGAAGCCAGGGCTGCTGATGCCAGTAATGCGATGGAAACGAACTTAAATACTTTCATTGGGAGGTACTTTGGGACAAAAGTAGGAGATTCTTCCGAATAAACATCCATGTTCATCGTAAAATATACCGACAACGAACTTTTACTTCCCTAAGGTTGTTTTCAGTTCAATAAAAAGACAAAATGAGCGACCGTTCAGCCATCACCCAATTGTACATCGAACACGTTTTGGAAACGGGAAGCGTTCCGGCTTCCGTGTTCAGTTTTTGCAAGAAAGCCGGCCTTACGGAAGCCGACTTCTACAAAGAGTTTTCCAGCCTGGAGCATTTGCGCGACTCCATCCTGGCATCCTTAGCCAGCACAACGCATCACGAGTTGAAGGACCAGGAATCCTATCGCGATTACGGATTCAGGGAACAGGTTCTGGCTTACTTCTTTGCCTTCACCGAAGCACTTTTGCCCATGCGCAGCTACATGCTGCTGGAATTTGGAAGCATTCATGAACCCATGCAGCAGTTTCGCACGTTGAAAGCCTTCCGGAAGAGTTTCATGGAGGCCGCCGGCCAGATGATTGACCATGGCGTGCGCACCGGCGTGCTGAAAGACTATAAATTCCAGAAGAACCTGCAACAGGAAGCGCTGTGGCTGAATTTGCTGGCCGTATGCTCCTTCTGGCTGCGCGACAAAAGTTCAGGTTTTGAGGATACAGATGCCATGATTGAAAAATCTGTGCACCTGAGTCTGAATCTGCTGGAACAGAACACCCTCGACAAGGCTATTGACCTGGGAAGGTTTTTGATTGGAAAGGCCAGCTCCTGAGCATGTCATCGAAAGATAAAATCCCAACCGGAAAGGTTGCGCGTGCCATGAAGCTGGTTGGCACCGGTGCCAAGATTGGCGGCAACTATATCAAGTATTACGCGCGAAAAGCAGTAAATCCTGAAACTGATAAGGAACAACTGCATGAAGACAATGCCGCAGACATCTACAACAGCCTGAGTGAATTAAAAGGCAGTGCGCTGAAGGTGGCTCAAATGCTGAGCATGGATAAAAATCTATTGCCCAGGGCCTACACCGAAAAGTTCGCACTTTCGCAATACAGTGCGCCTCCGTTGTCGGCGCCGCTGGTGGTCAGCACCTTTCGCAAAGCTCTGGGGAAGGCTCCCCTGGAAGTTTTTGACCGTTTTAATGCAGAAAGCGTGGCTGCAGCGAGCATTGGTCAGGTGCATGAAGCATGGCTTGGCCAACAGAAGCTGGCCGTAAAAATTCAGTATCCGGGAATTGCCGACAGCATCCGCAGTGATTTGCGGCTGGTGAAACCTGTAGCCTTGCGTATGTTCGGTCTGAACGAGCGGGAAATGGCCAAATATTTTGAGGAAGTGGAAGGCAAACTCCTCGAGGAGACCGATTACCACCTGGAACTCACCAGAGGGCGCGAAATTTCCGAGGCCTGCCGCCATATTGAGGGTTTGAAATTTCCTCAATATTATCCGGAATTTTCAGGGAAACGCATCCTGTGCATGGATTGGATGGAAGGCGCACACCTGAAGGAATTTCTGGCCTCAAACCCTTCCAAAGAGGTTAAGCAACGCATCGCTCAAAACTTGTGGGACTTCTACAACGTACAGCTGCATCAGCTGCGGGCCATTCACGCAGATCCGCATCCCGGCAATTTCCTGTTCAACCAGGATGGAACCACGGGTGTGATAGACTTTGGCTGTATCAAGGAAGTTCCCGAAGCCTTCTATTATCATTATTTCCCATTGTTGCTGCACGAAATCAGGTCTCAAACACGCCTCATTCCAGAGCTGTTGAATTTCCTGGAAATCTTATTCCCCGGCGACAGTCCGGAAGTCCGGACAGAACTTACCCGCGCCTTTCTGGAAATGACCGACCTGCTGGCAAGGCCATTCTCCGTTCCCAGGTTCCATTTTACGGATGCGTATATTGACGAGATCTATGCCAAAGCAGATGAGCTGTACCAGATGGATGAAATCCGCAGGCCCACGGAACCCCGGGGAAGCAGACATGCCTTGTACGTGAACCGCACGTATTTCGGGCTATATACCATGCTTGCCGATCTGGATGCAGAAATCAATACGGCACCGGGCAACTGGAAACAAGATTTAATTGCTTACTGGGAGCAACGTTAAGCACCGCTGACGATGCGCATCTTCGCAAACTTCAGCACCAGCGTTTTTTCTCCGTATGCTTCGAATTTGATGATGGCTTTCCGCTGATCGTCAGCGCCGTCCACGCTGAGCACTTCCCCAAAGCCAAAGCGCTGATGCTGGATTTTCATCCCTGCGCTGAGGTGGCTGATGTCTTCTTCCTGAAAGTTGGGATCGGGCGGCGGTGTGGCGGTGGTCATGCGCGGTGTTCCGGTACTTTTTTTCAGTTGAAATGAAGAAAATTGGGGTTCATCGCGAAGCACCGGCGACTGTTTTTTCAGCCCGGCCAAATCCATATCAAGGTAAATCGGATCTATTTCTTCGATAAAGCGACTGGGCTCACAGGGCAAAATCTGCCCAAAGCGGAGTCTGGAAGTGGCAAAGCTGAGTGTTAGCTTGCGCTCGGCGCGGGTAACCGCAACGTAAAACAGGCGACGTTCTTCTTCCAGATCCTGACGGTCGTTCAGGGCCATTTGTGAAGGAAACAGATTTTCTTCCATACCTACCACATACACGTAAGGGAATTCGAGGCCCTTGCTGGCATGGATGGTCATTAACGTAATGGTATCTCTGTTTGGATCATCCTCTTTCCGCTCGTCGGTGAACAAAGCCACTTCCTGCAAAAATTCAGACAATCCTTTTTCAGATTCACTGGTATCGTCTTCCACAAATTCCTGGATACCGCTGAGCAGTTCCACCACGTTTTCGTATTTGGAAATGCCCTCTACGGTTTTGTCTTCGCCCAGGGTTTTCAGCAATCCGGTTTGCTTGGCCACATGCAAGGCCAGGTTGTAGGCATTGTGCGTGGCAAGCATCGCCTGAAAGCTGCGCATCATAATCGAGAAGTTGTCGATGGCCAGCGTTGCACTGCCCAGCACCGGATATTTACGTGCGTTGCATACAATATCCCATAAGGAACAGGCATTTTC
>JBDKIU010000238.1:0-3024 GCA_039796915.1 Bacteroidota bacterium
AAATGATGGTATTCTGGGTTCTGTAATTGAGTTCGCTGCCCGGATTATCGTTGGCCAGGGTTTTTCGCACCTGAACCTTATCATATACCGTGATATACAGTCGGCCATTAAAGTCAGGAAAGGGCTGTCCGTTTCGTTGTTCCACATGTCCTTCCAGCAAAGCACGGCTGAATGCTTTCAGCGTGTCGCGAAAATCCCTGGCAGCAATATTATTGATGAAGTCGAGCTTGACCTGGTGAAGCGGAAATGCCGGAGTCATGGAAGGATCGCCGAGCAATGCGAACTTCCGGTCTTCATCGGTTCTGTTTCCTCGGTTTTTCACATTGCGCATGATGTCGCCGATGGTTGGCAAGGGCGCTGGTGCAGAAACCAAACCGTATTCTTTCCAGAATGAACTGTTGATGGATTTATTGCCGGTATTATAAGTCAGTCTTGTAGTGGTGAGCAGCGCAACATTGCCACCATCAGGATGCAGGATGCTCAATTCACCGGCCGACTGCCGGGCCGGATCGTCAAATCGACTGAACTCACAGGTAGCCGTAACCATAATGGAAAGCCGGTTTTTGTTGGTCCAGTTTTTAATCATGGGAACGGTAAGCACTTCTTCCTGCGCCCAACCTTTTTCACCACCATGGCCCATGTAATTGAAGAACAGGGTGCCGCGGCTCATGTTTCGGTTGATGGAAGCCTGGGCATCAGGGTAAGCTTCCGTATTCCCCGTGTTTACCTGACGGAATGCATCAAAATAAACCTTATCGGCATTAAACTCAGGGTGAGCCGTGGCCACATATTGCGCATAAGATTCTGATTCATTCAAAAATTCAAACTCCCATTGATCGTTGTCCACATCATCGGCGGCAAAAGCAATCCTGTTTCTCCATTCTCCCAAAGTAGCCGGACTATCGTAATGAATGATTTTATCGACCAGGGAGGAAGCTTCTTCCGCAGTGCGCACCGGCAAACGACCTACCGCCACAGCCATAGGCCCGTTAAACAACCGGAATCCGGAGGCGGAGTCAAGAAAGGCGTAAAAATCATCACTTGCGAAACTGGTATTGATGTATGCGGTGACATCACTTTGGTACACAGGAATGAAGTTGGTATTGGCCTTCACCCGATCTTTATAATCATAGGAAGCCGCTCCGAACAACAATACGTATTTCAACGGCGTGGAAGTATTGATCTGCTTGTGATACACATAGCTGATGAAATTGCGAATGGCGCTTATATCTTGGGCACCGGAGCTAAACTCACGGTAAATCGCCTGAGGCGTGACCAAGCGGCAAAGTTTCCCCTGAGCTGATCGGTGCGCGGCGAGCCGTTTTGCCTGCTCCATAAAATCCGGATGCACAATCATCAGCAATTCGCAAGGGCCTTCCGATTTTAGATCCTGATTGCTGATGCGGCCGGCCAGCTCCGGTCGAAGCGCCGAACTTTCATCAAAACAAATGAGCCTTCTGGCCTGATTGGTTTGAACCGCCCTGAAAAACCGTTCAGACCCAACACCTGCCAACGTTTGAACAAATGGTGCGTGGGGCACGCCTACATCCCAAACCTGAAATCCACTGCCCTGGAATTGCCATGCCCCAACTTTACCCGGAGCATGGGGCAAAATCGCAAATTCAAACTGTTTGCCTTTGAAAACCAGATTGCGTTCGTAATGAATTTCGTACCAGCCCAGGTAGCCATTTGCATTGAAATTGGGTCTGGAATAGCGCAGAGAAAAAGGCCAATTCACGGAACCGGGAAAACGTCCTTCCCATTCTTCATCCACATAGCTGATGTCATTGATGTTCAATGCCGGGATGGGAATAAACTTTTGGGTTCCGGCAACATCCAGGGTGAAAAAACCGGAACCGCCGGGATTTCTGCCAGCCAGTCTTAGTTTCATCAAAACCGATGAACCCAAACGGAGTTCCTCCAGCGTATGGTTAAAAGAATAGGCATCAGTCTGCCCACCAAACCGTTCACCCAGCCATTCTTTACCTGAAATACTCAGGTTGTACAGATCGCGTTCGTGAAACAACATAGAAACGGCGCTGCTGTTCACCGTATCAGGCAGAAGACCTTCCCCGGCGGCGACTTCAGCGATACGCTTTCCCTGCTTTCCTCCAAAGGTGAGATACACACGCGCTGCTTCTTCGTAAAGGTGCTGAAGGTGTTCGTACCGCCCTAGCGATGGAACATATTTCCAAACATGGGCGCCATCAGCATAAAAAAACACCTGGTCATTTTCATCAAAAGAACCATCGGCTTCACCAGCAACCATGATGGGCAATTCAGGCGGATCCGGTACTGTGGCCGTTGACGGTAATTCGCTGAGCATTCCACCCTGATGACCCAGAATTCGAATGGTGCGCGGGTCAACTGTGGACGGATTTAAACCGAGGCTGCGCAGATCATTTGCCGTAATCTTATACACGCCACTCGTGGGAAT
Organism: Bacteroidota bacterium; assembly: GCA_039796915.1. GTDB lineage: Bacteria > Bacteroidota > Bacteroidia > NS11-12g > UBA955 > REEB481. The sequence goes on from JBDKIU010000238.1 coordinate 2,438, forward strand.
CCTGAGCTCATACCACTTTCCTTCTGCAAACACACTTTGTCCCTGCAGTGTTGCTGTGCGCAACAACACCAGGATGTAAAAAAAGCTGCGACGCATGTTCCAATTCATGTTCATTGAAGGCAATTCAACTTCCAAATATCCGTTATACCAAACGCAATCGGTAACGAAAAGTTGCCGGATAAAAGAATTTAAAGACGATCAGCAGGCAGATGAAAATAAAACGCAAATTGTTGTACTTTTGTCCATTAGCAGAAAAATCATCTATGATGAGAACCTATACCAAAAGCGCAGTTTTCTTTGTCGGCCTCTTGCTTGCCGGCTCGCTCAAGGCTCAGGATCCTGAACTGTCGCAGTTTTATGCGGCGCCTATGTACACCAATCCGGCGATGGCTGGATCGGCTTTTTGTCAGGCTGGCGCTGCAGGCAGGGTGGCACTCAACTACAGGAACCAGTGGCCTTCATTGCCAGGAACTTTTCGTTCATTTGCCGCATCCTGGGATCAACATATTCCCGACCTCGGCGGTGGCCTGGGCATCATGGCGTTCAGGGATGTTGCCGGAACAGGCCTGCTGACAACCACGAGCTTC
>JBDKIU010000239.1:0-7911 GCA_039796915.1 Bacteroidota bacterium
TACCTCCAGAAATCCAAGGTTCGTATTCCCGAAAGCAGGGAATTACCTCATGAGTCTGGTCGTTTTTAAGGCTTCTGAATGTTCAGATACCTTTAACCTTCCGATACAAATCGAGTCCATCAAAGCCGGATTTTTTACCCAGGATACCATCGCCTACTGCGCCCCCAAAATGGTTGAACTCAATAATACCAGCTGGATGGCGGCAAAGAGCTACTGGACGTTTGGCAACGATCCATCCATTACCATATCGCTGAACAATAAAGCAGCACAGAAGGTCTTCAACTTCAATAATCCCACCGGAATTGACGTAAAACTGGTCGCTGAATCTAAATACGGATGCAGGGATTCGCTCACCAGATTCAAATACATCAAAGTGATTGGACCGGTAGCCGATTTGCAGCTGGAACAGAGGAAAGGCTGTGAACCGCTGACGGTTTATTTTAGAAACAGGAGCACCTCCTACAGCCGTTACTACATGGATTATGGAAATGGAATTGTGAAAGATTCCACGGGCTTGGGAACCCATACCTACCTGGTTGGAAACAAATCGCTTCCTTACCAGGCGTATTATCCATCCATCGCGCTGGTTGATTCACTGGGTTGTTTTGTGTACGCAAAGAGTCGCGACTCTGTAGTGGTGATTTCAGGTGCTGAAGCAGCCTTCACCGTTGAAGACCAGCAATTGTGTATTCCAGAGCTGGCGCGGTTTACCAATAAATCCATGTTCTGGAAGCAATTGTACTGGGACTTTGAGAGCGACGGTGTGGTTGACCTTACGTTGCCGGATCCTCAATGGCAATATACCCCGGGTACATGGAAGCCATCGCTGATTGCTGAAAATGACAATGGTTGCAGAGATACCTTCACCTGGCCGCAGCCCATTACCGTATTTCCCGGTCCAACAGTAAACATCGGCATTTCCGGTGATTCCGTTTGCTTTGGCAATCCGATACAGTTTACCGCCCTGGTTCAGGGTATAGCAGGAATCCAGAAGCGTCAGTGGGATTTTGGCGACGAAACGTCACTGATTGATTTCAGCAATAAAGAACGCGCATCATGGACCTACAAAACGCCTTTTCAGAAAACCGTGAACCTTACCATTCTGGACAGCAACCTCTGTTTTGTTCAGGCTTCTAGGTCTGTGTTTGTGAAAGATACCGTGCCGCCGGATAATCCAGAATTGAAATTTGTGACCGTTGCTCCGGATAACAAGTCGGTGTATTTATCCTGGAATCCTTACCTGAAGAATGATTTTGAAAAATACCTGTTGCATCAGGACAGTGCGGCCTATTTCCTGAAAAAAACGTTCAGCAATTCAAGTGATACTACGTATGCCTATGTTCATGGGAACTCCCTCACTGCGCAAAGTGTGTGCTACGCCATTCAGGTTGCCGATAGCTGCGGCTTGAACAGTGGATTTGGCGTTTCCCATTGCACCATCCTTGCCGAGGTAGAACTACCGCCCGGAATGCCTTATGCTCTGGAGCTGAAATGGACGCCTTACAAAGGATGGCAGGAGGTTCAGTATTACGAGGTGTTTCGTTCTAAAGACGGGAATACCTTTTCGCCCTACCGTCAGGTGAAGCCCTGGCAGCTGAACCTTTTAGACACCTTGCTGTGCAGCCATGATTATTGTTATTATGTGGTGGCACATCACAAAAACGGTTGGACTTCCAGAAGCAATACAACCTGCGGAAAACCCCGATATGATGTTCCCCGGAATCTGATTCCCATGCAATTGGTCTCTGTGGTGAATTCTAATTTCGCCACGTTGGCCTGGGAGCATGCTCCCGATCACTATTCCGGAATAACATATCTGGTTGGAAAAGCGCAGGGAAGCAGCTGGAATGAAGTAGGCCGGACCAAGGCAAGTCGATACAGTGATTTTGCTGCGAAGGTGAATCGACAAACGGAAACGTATGCCATCAGTTACATGGATCATTGTGGCGGCGCTTCCGGTTGGGGTAATCCGGGAACAACCATTTTTGCCACAGGAAAAATGAAGGGCGACATCGCTTCCATTGAATGGACTCCTTACATGGAATGGCCGGAAGGAATAAAAGAATACCAGGTTCAAAGGCTGGATCCTCAGGGCGTGTTTAAAACCATGAGCAGTCTGCCGCCGCAAACCCGCAGCTGGAACGATCCAGGTGCTTTGAGTATTTCTAATGATACACTCCGATACAGGGTGCTCGCCCTCCGGGCAGCCGGACGTGCAGATACATCTGTGAGCAACCATGTGTATCTGGTGCCTTCATCGCGGTTGTTTGCGCCCGATGCATTCACACCAAATGGAGATGGACAGAATGATGTGTTTGCTGCCCGGTCCTTATACATCGTCAAAGAACAATTGGATCCGGCTCGTCAGTTTGAAATGCGCATTTTCAACCGCTGGGGCGGTAAAGTTTTTGAAACGAACAACCCCGATGCGGCCTGGGATGGTACTTATGAAGGACGAGCTTGTGCACAGGGCGTGTATGCATTTCAGATTAAAGGTGTGGGTTACGATGGGAAGCTGTTTGTAATCAATGGCAACCTGTCGCTCTTGCGCTGATTCATTCCCTATTTTTGCATGGTTATGTTTGAGAATCTGTCATCCAGATTGGAAGGTGCCTTTAAAAAACTCAAGGGCCAGGGAAGAATTACGGAAATAAATGTTGCCGAAACCGTCAAGGAAATCAGAAGGGCGCTCGTAGATGCTGACGTAAACTATAAAGTTGCCAAGGAGTTTACGGATAAAGTTAAGGATAAGGCCCTCGGGCAGAAAGTGTTGCAGGCGGTATCTCCGGGGCAGTTGATGGTAAAGGTGGTTCACGATGAACTGGTGGATCTGTTCGGCGGTGAGCGCAGTGAGGTGCGGTTTCAGGGAAATCCGGCGGTGATTCTGATTGCCGGTTTGCAGGGTTCTGGTAAAACTACTTTTTCTGCAAAGCTGGCAAAATACCTGAAGTCAAAAGGGAAGAACCCCATGTTGGCGGCTTGCGACGTGTACAGGCCTGCCGCTATGGAACAGCTTCGTTTGCTCGGGGTTCAGGCTGAAGTTCCGGTATTCATACAGGCAGAGAATAAAAACCCTGTGGACATTGCCGCACAGGCGGTAAAGTTTGCCAAGAACAACAACCACAACGTTTTGATTGTAGATACTGCGGGCCGCATGGCTGTGGATGAAACGATGATGCAGGAAGTGGAACAGCTGAAAAAAGCGCTTGGGCCTTCTGAAATCCTCTTTGTGGTTGATGCCATGACCGGTCAGGATGCGGTGAATACCGCCCGTATATTCAATGAACGACTTGATTTTACCGGGGTAGTTCTGTCGAAGATGGATGGTGATACGCGCGGTGGTGCGGCATTGTCCATTAAAAGTGTTGTTCAGAAACCGATAAAATTCATCAGCCAGGGCGAAAAACTCGATGCACTGGACGCCTTTTATCCGGAACGGATGGCCGGCAGGATTTTGGGTATGGGCGACATCGTATCGCTGGTAGAAAAAGCCCAGGATGCCTTCGATAAGGATGAAGCAGAGCGTCTTCAGAAGAAGATCAATAAGAACAGTTTTGATTTTGACGATTTCCTGACGCAGCTCCAGCAAATCAAAAAAATGGGCAACCTTAAAGACATCATGGCGATGTTGCCCGGCGTGGGAAGCAAAATCAAGGACCTGGACATTGATGATTCTGCCTTCAAAGGAATTGAGGCATTGATACAAAGCATGACGCCGGCAGAGCGGCGCAATCCGGAGCTCCTGAACAACAGCAGGAAGCAGCGTATTGTGCGCGGCAGCGGCCGCAATATTCAGGAACTGAATAAGCTGCTCACCCAGTTTGCCCAAATGAAACAGATGATGAAGACCATGAACAAGATGAAAGCTTCAGGTATGCCCTTTCGCTTTGGTCGGTAAATTTTTTCTGTTTACAGATATCTGTTTGTGAAAATTTGTTGCCCTGATTTTGGAAATCGGGTATATTTGGCGTTTGAACGATTGAAAAACACAGACTTATGAATAAAGCAATACGTAAAAAAACCACATGGTTAATGGCGCTGCTGCTCATGTCGGCAAGCGGTCTGCGGGCGCAGGTGAACCTGGCGCTTACAGGCACGCCTAACCATTCAGGCGGTGGCGTGAACGCAACTGGCTATGGTCCTTCCAACTACAACGACAAGGTAATCAGCGCCGGCGTTTTTGGTTGGGTGTCCACGTCAGGAAACCCCAGTACCAGCAGTTGGCATGAGTATTCCTGGTCTTCACCACAAACCATCCAGCGTATCCGTTTCTACAATGACGGAACGACAACACGTACCTTAACAGGTGGAACGGTTCAGGTTTGGAACGGATCTTCCTTTACCAACATCATGACCTTCTCGGTTTCTGCGCAGATGATGTTTGACGTTACGTTGCCCAGTCCGCAAACCACCACCATCATCAGGATAACCAACCATGTTACTTCAGGTTCTCAGACCTCTAACCCTGCCATCAGGGAAATTGAAGTGTATGGTCCAAACCGTACATGGGATGCTGCGGTAACCAACCTGAGTATGCCCGGTGTTTGCGGCGGAAGCAGAACCATTACGGCCACCGTTACCAACAGCGGCCGCGCCGCATGGGACAGTGTTCGCGTAGGTTTTTCTGTAGATGGAACTGTTCAGTCTAATTCATGGTTGGTACAGCGCATCAACGCAGGTTCTTCGGTGAATGTGAACTTCACCTATAACTTTACAGGCACAGGTGCTTACACCCTGAAGGCATTCACCAGCTTGCCAAATAACAAAACCGATACAGGTGTAACTAACGATACCTTTACCCTGGTTTCAAGGGTATTCCAACAGCCTGCCACCGCAAAAGTGGTTGATCAGGTGCAGTGTGGTTCCGGATATCCATTACACAAAGCCCAAAAACAAACAGGCAGAACACTGTGGTTTGACAAGTATTACAATCCATTTGTGCTTGCTGCAGGCGATTCCGTGTACGGTAAAACCAAGCTTTACCCCAACGGAACGCTTCCAAATTATTACAAGTTCGACGCAATTACCCTGAATGGTATTTCTGATACCTTATCTACCAGCCTGCTGGGTACTTGGTCCTACACCGGTGGAACCAACCCACAGGCAAAGGGTTATTTCTTCGACATCAGAACCAAGGCTGATATGTTGTTTACCGGATTTGATGCGGTAATCAGCGACGCTTCTCAGGCACAATATCAGGTAGAGGTTTATTACAGAAATGGTACTGCTACCGGATATGAGTCAACATCTTCCGGCTGGGTTAGCTGCGGTAAAACTTCCATCACCAATACATTCAATTCTTTTGGTGTAAAACAGCCCACCGTGCGCATAGACATTAATGATATGTTCTTGTTGAGTGGCCAAACCTACGGTTTCTACATGGTCGTATTGGATGGTACTCCGTCACTCCGTACGCATTGCGAACAAACAACAATGGCTGTCAGCAATACTTATGCTGATCTGCTTCCAGGAGCTTTGTCTGCCGTAGGTTTGTTCTCCTTCACTTATACCCGTGGCTTCCGTCCTGAAGTGCGTTTGCACATCGAACCTGGTTGTGCTTCTACAACTGCTGCAACGCAGAACATCACTGTGAATCCTCGTCCCATTGGCGCGGAGTCTGTGGCTTCCACTCCATACAAGTCAACCCGCATGGGTACTCCAGGTTTCCGCGGCACACCGGACATCGTGGCACACAAGGACACCATTTCATTTGAACTGAAGCCTCCAACCGGTTATACCAATGCAGATCATGGTAAAACCTGGAGCATCACTTCATTCACAGCCAAAACCAATAACGGCTATACCATTCCGGCGGCTAATTACACCCTTTCAAATCCCGGTACTACCGCCAATGCTAAACTGTGGTTCCATCCCAGCAGCGGCATCATCGACAGCTTGGTAAATGTTCGTATTACCTTCCAGGATTTGGGTCCTTACAATTGCGACAGCACTGTAGAGCGCTGGATTCGTGTTGCACCAAAGGCAAAGCCCAATTTCACCTTCACATCACCTACATGTGACGGTCAGGATGTAGCATTCGAAAATACCTCTACCGTTTCTTCAGGTGGAATGGAATACAAATGGTATTTCGGTGATGGAGACAGCAGCGATGCGAAGAATCCCGTGCACCGCTTCAAATCATCCGGTACCTGGAAAGTGAAAATGATTGTTACCACCATTCCTTATGGATACGTTACAGACACCACCATCAATGTGGTTGTAACTGAAATTCCAAAGGTGAACTTCACCAAGAATAATTCCTGCGAAGGTTCAGCAACCAACTTCCAGAACACTACCACTTACAGTGGCACCGGAACCGTAATCTATTCATGGGACTTTGGTGACGGCAAAGGAACCAGTACCCTGCGCAATCCTTCTTACAAATATTCCAGCCCAGGCGGATATGCAGTAACCCTTACTGCTTCTGTAAATGGTTGTGCTTCGTCAATCACTAAGAACACTTACCTGTTCCACAGGCCTAAAGCTTCTTTTGATCTGCCTTCAGGTAAGAATTGCGCCCGTGAAGATGGTAGCTTCATCAATAAATCTACCATTGGTGCCGGAAACGTAGGCAGTCTGTGGGATTTCGGTGATGGCGACCTCGGAACCGTGATCAACCCAGTGCACGCTTATGCAAGCGAAGGAAACTACAATGTTCGCCTTATTGCCATCAGCGAGTTTGGATGTGCTGATACCATGACCAAAGTGCTGGTAATCAAGGAAAAACCAAAGGCTTCATTCGTAAACGGTCAGGTTTGTCTGAATAAAGTGGTTACCTTCAGCAATACTTCACAGCATTCTGCAGGTCTGAATCCACAGTACTTCTGGCGCTTCAGCGATGGTCAAACCAGCGCGACCAAAGATGCCAGCCGCACCTGGGCTACACCTGGCCCCAGAAAGGTTACCCTGATTGTTACTCCTTTCAACAGTTGTGTTGACAGTATCAGCGCGATGGTTGAACCAGGTATTCTGCCGAACGTAAACTTTACCATCGAGAACAACTGCGCTGGCAAAGAAATCAATATCGCCAACTTGTCTGATGCTCCACAGGGAGAAATCGTTTATGGTTGGGATTTCGGAAACGGAAATACCTCTACAGAGCGTGTTCCTAAACCCGTGTACAAAATCACTACTTCACGTACATTCAACGTAACCCTGAAGGCTCAGGTACTCGGAGGTTGCTTGGATTCTCTGGTGAAAACTGTGACCATCTTCGAATTGCCCAAATGCGACTTTACCATCTCTGACATCTACAAGAATGGCCATCGCGCATTCAGCTTCACTCCAGGTGTTACCAACTACAGCTTCTATCGCTGGACCTTTGGTGACGGTGGAAATAGCAACCAGGCATCTACCGAATACCAGTACACCTACGACGGTCCGTTTACTGTAACACTGACTGCCCGCAATTCTGCAGGCTGCGAATGTCAGTCCACCCGCATTCTCAATGTACTCAACCTTGGCGTATCTGATGTAGCAGCTGCCGGAATTCGTGTGTATCCGAACCCTGCAAGCGGAGTTCTGAATGTTGACTTGCCAGCTGTTGCTGCACATACAACTGTAAGCCTGCTGGATGCAGCCGGACGACTGGTGCTTTCAGAAAAACTGAGCGCAGCTCAAAACAAACTTCGTGTGGACACCTTGCCCGCTGGTTTGTATCAGGTTGTTGTAACAGTTGACGGCAAATCTTCTACTACGCGTGTTGTAGTAGGCCGTTAATCATCTTTTCAATCATCAACAAAAGGGGCGCAATTTGCGCCCCTTTTTTGTTTTGGGGTTTGGGCACGTTGACTTGTGGCGTAAGTGTCATTCCTATCTTTACAACCCCAAAAGATTTATGGAAAAGATTCATCAGTTGCGGCTTGACTACAAAAAAGGAGTGTTGGAGCCCGAGCATTTACCCGAAGATCC
>JBDKIU010000240.1:0-4760 GCA_039796915.1 Bacteroidota bacterium
TGGGCATTCAGCTGAAAAGGAACGAAAAGTGTAAGGAAGAAGGACCTGAAAAGCATGATCAACGCAGCCGATCCATATTGCGCACCAACAGTTCATCTTTCCAGATTCCACGCATAGCCAACGTGATGGCCACCAGCATCAGCAATGGAAACAGGAACATGATGCCAATGCGACCTTCCACGCCAGTTTGTTCCATCAGTTGCGCAGACATGTTGCGGTAGCGCATGTAGGCCATGATGGCTGTGAGCACAACCATGGCCATCAGGATCCAGCAATAAAAGAGCTGCAGTTTTCTCTTCTTGAAGAGAAAAATGATGTAGCCCGACAAGCCAAGAATCCCGGCCATCAGCAGGGTGCTGAACACTTCTGTGACTTTAACATCATTGATGGTGGTAGCCGTAAAGGTCAGGGTGGAAGCTTTAGTTCCGGTGGCTGCATAATAAGGCCAGCCCCCAAACAAAGCCAGCGCTGCCAGCAGGGTTACCAGAAGCAGGAACAGTGATTGTACGCGCTGTATCATGTGGCAAAGATAATGGCGGTTTCAAACTGCGCCGGCTTGGATAACTTTGCAGCAATATGGAAGATGTTTTTGTGATTGATGCGTTGCGCACACCTGTGGGCAAATTCGGAGGAAGCCTTGCCGCCGTGCGTCCCGACGACCTTGCTGCGCACATCATCAGCGCCATACTCAGGCGAAATCCACAGCTTGATGTTCATCAAATTGATGAAGTCATTTTTGGCGCAGCCAATCAAAGCGGTGAAGACAACCGAAACGTAGCGCGCATGGCTGCGCTTCTGGCAGGCTTGCCGGTTGAAATCCCCGGTTATACCGTAAACCGCCTGTGTGCATCGGGGCTTCAAAGCATCATCAACGCTTATGCGAACATCCGCAGTGGTTTGGGGAATTTGTATCTGGCAGGTGGTGTGGAAAGCATGACCCGTGCGCCGTTTGTCATGGCGAAATCAGAGCAGGCTTTTCCCCGCAATGTGGAGATTTACGACACCACCATCGGCTGGCGCTTCACCAATCCGAAACTGGCGGCCCTGTACCATCCTTATTCCATGGGTGAAACCGCAGAAAACGTTGCCGAACAATTCCATATCAGCCGCGAAGACCAGGATCAATTTGCCTATGAAACACAGCTCAACTGGAAAAAGGCTCAGGAGTCAGATTTATTCCATGCTGAACTTGCACCCGTTTCCATTCCACAGAAAAAAGGCGAACCATTGGTCTTTGCTGCAGATGAACATCCGCGGCTGAGTCCTCTGGAAACGCTGGCCACGCTGAAACCTGCATTCAGAAAAGACGGAACCGTTACTGCCGGAAATTCCAGCGGATTAAATGACGGCGCCGCCTGCCTGATCCTTGCGGGCGAAAGCATGGTGAAACAGATGCAGGCAAAGCCCATAGCCCGGGTTGTTGCCGTTGCTGCTGCCGGCGTTGATCCGGCCATCATGGGCATTGGCCCGGTTCCTGCGGTGCAAAAAGCCCTGAAACAAGCCGGCTTAACCGTTGCCGATATTGATGTATTTGAACTGAATGAAGCTTTTGCAGCACAGGTTTTGGCCAGCATGCGTGCCTTAAACATTCCACGCGAGAAGGTGAACATCCGCGGTGGTTCTATTGCCATTGGACATCCTCTGGGCGCGTCCGGCGCGCGAATTTCCACCACCTTATTGCACCTCATGCATCAGAACAACTATCGTTACGGAGTTGCCACCATGTGTGTTGGCGTAGGCCAGGGTGTGGCCATCGTATATGAACGCATGGCATGAGGTTCCGGCTGAACATCAGCTATAAAGGAACAGCCTACCACGGTTGGCAGAAACAACCCGGCAGCCCAACCGTACAAGATGTATTGGAAGATGTGTTGTCGGTGTTGTTGCGCACACCAATAGAAACCACCGGTTGTGGAAGAACAGATTCTGGCGTGCACGCGCATTTCTTCCCACTGCACTTTGATTGCGAACACGAGCTTCCACAACATTTTCTGTACCGACTGAACAGCCTGTTGCCGGCAGATATTGCAGCACTTAGCTGCGCTGTGGTATCCGATGAATTTCACGCGCGGTTTGATGCCGTTTCACGCACCTATCGTTACTACCTCCATTTCGTGAAGGATCCGTTTCACCGGGAAACCTCGTGGTTACATCATAAAAAACCTGATTTATTGCTTTTGAATGAAGCTGCGGCCATGCTGACCGGAGTTCAAAATTGCAAGAGCTTTACGAAAGGCGAAGAACCCGCCCATCACGGTTATGAATGCCTAATCTACAAGGCAGCCTGGCTGGAAGAACATGAGCAACTGATTTTCCATATTCAAGCGAATCGCTTTTTGAGGAATATGGTGCGGGCACTGGTAGGAAGTTTATTGGAAGTTGGGTACGGAAATAAGCCTGTTTCCTGGTTTCAGGGGTTGTTGGAAGGGCGAAGCAGATCGGACGCAGGACAAAGTGTTCCTGCTCATGGTCTTTTCCTTGAACATGTTGACTACACGGAAGCAGGCTGATTTAATCCAGCATTTGGACAACTGCAGCCCATTTTAATTTCTTACGGAGGTTTTGATTGGATTCACTTCCACAAAAAAAAGCCCCGCATTCATGAATGCAGGGCTTAGATGTCTTAAGAAGCTGATATCACGCCAGGAACTTAAAGTTTCTGCCGTTGAACTGCGCCTGATCTCCTAATTCTTCTTCAATACGCAACAGTTGATTGTACTTCGCCATGCGATCGCTGCGACTGGCAGAACCGGTTTTGATCTGACCACTGTTCATGGCAACAGCCAAATCAGCGATGGTGCTGTCTTCTGTTTCTCCACTTCGGTGGCTCATGATGTTGGTATAACCGTTGGCCGTTGCAAGCTGAATCGCATTGATGGTTTCTGTGAGTGTTCCAATTTGGTTTACCTTCACCAGAATACTGTTGGCCACCGATTGGCTAATGCCTTCGCGCAGTCGGTTCACATTGGTTACAAACAAGTCGTCACCCACCAATTGTACTTTGTTGCCAATCGCTTCCGTGAGCAACTTCCATGACTCCCAGTCATCTTCTGCACAACCGTCTTCAATACTCAGAATAGGATACTGTTCGGTCCAATGTTTCCAATAAGCAACCATTCCGGCTTTATCGAGCTGGCGTTTGTCTGATTTCTTAAAGGTATATAAACCTGTTTCCGGATTGTATAACTCACTGGTGGCTGCATCCATGGCAATGTAGATGTCAGAACCAGGTTTGAAGCCGGCTTGTTCAATGGCTTTAAGCACGGTTTCAATGGCTTCCTCATTGCTTCTGATATTCGGTGCAAAACCACCTTCGTCGCCCACATTGGTGCTGTAACCAGCCTGTTTCAGCACATTTTTCAAGTGGTGGAACACTTCCACACCCATTCTGAACGCGTCACTGAAACTGTCGGCATTCACCGGCATGATCATAAACTCCTGGAAGTCGATGCTATTGTCTGCGTGCGCGCCTCCATTCAGAATATTCATCAGCGGAATGGGAAGCACACAAGCATTCACACCGCCAACATAACGGTAGAGAGGCATACCCAGTTCATCGGCGGCGGCTCGTGCAGCGGCCAGTGAAACTGCTAAAATGGCGTTAGCTCCCAGTTTTGCTTTGTTGTGTGTACCGTCCAGCGCAATCATTGCCTGGTCTAGTGAAATCTGATCACTTACTTCCATGCCTTCCAGGGCAGAGGCAATCAAGGTGTTCACATTGGCTACTGCCTGAGTTACACCTTTGCCAAGGAAACGATCTTTTGCGCCATCGCGCAACTCTACTGCCTCATGGATACCGGTGCTTGCACCACTTGGAACTGCGGCCCGGCCAAAGCCTCCGTCTTCGGTAAAAACTTCTGCCTCAACGGTGGGATTTCCGCGGCTGTCAAGAATTTGACGGGCCTGAATATGTACTATGCTACTCATGTTGGTTAGTCATTTTTATGATGCCGAATCAGCGTGATAAACTCATCAAACAAATAAAAACTGTCGTGTGGTCCGGGGCTGGCTTCCGGATGATGCTGCACGCTGAAAGCCGGACGATCCACACGCGCTATACCCTCCACGGTTCCGTCATTCAGGTTTACATGCGTGAGTTTAATCCGCTCTGAGAGCGCCTCATCGTACCGCACGGCAAATCCGTGATTTTGGCTGGTAATTTCACTTCTGCCCGTAATCAGGTTCTTCACCGGATGATTACACCCACGATGGCCGTGGTGCATTTTATAAGTTTCCAGTCCGCTGGCTAACGACAACAACTGATGACCCAGACAAATCCCAAAAGTTGGGATGGCTGCTTCCACCAACTCCCGCACTGTCTCAATCGCATAATCCATAGCCGCAGGATCACCGGGGCCATTGCTCAGCATGATGCCATCAGGTTTCCATTGCAGAATTTCCCTTGCGCTGCTGCGTGCCGGGAACACCCCGAGGAAACAGTTTCTTTCCAGCAAACAACGCGCAATATTCTTCTTGCTCCCGAAATCGAGCAGCGCCACACGAATACCGGCATGTTCATCACCCATAGTGTAGAATTCAGGAGTGCTCACTTTACTGGCGAGCTCAAGTCCGCTCATATCCGGGCAGGCGCGAGCCAATTCTAACAATTTTTGCTCATCCGTGATGTCACTGCTTATTACGGCATTCATGGCACCTGCTGTACGGATATGACGCACCAGTTGTCGCGTATCTACGTCTGCAATGCCAACCAGATGATGTTCCGTAAAGTATTCGTCAAGGCTTTGCTGAGCTTGTTTCCT
>JBDKIU010000241.1:0-6114 GCA_039796915.1 Bacteroidota bacterium
CGGCCAGTTCCAGCGCAGCTTTTGCACCGGAGCTTCCTTTTTTTCTTGCATGTTCCAGCTTAAACCTGCGGGAAGAAACAAGGGACAATTCTGACATGGCAAAAACGCCATTCAGCAATACAAGCGCAATGATGATGATTATTTCCACGACTGCACACTTGTGGGGTTCAACCTTTCCCGAAAAAATACGGGGTTAACGTATGGAGTTTTGGCCGGGCTACTACACGGGCCAGGCTCGTCTGGCAAGGGAGATTGTTCTGTGGTGTTCATATTTTTCTGGCTAAAGCGCGTTCAGCTGCGGCCACAATATACGGAGTATCCAGTCCATATTTCACAAGCAGCTCTTCTGGCTTACCACTTTCTCCAAAAGAATCATGCACGGCAACCATTTCCATGGGCAAAGGAAGCTGCTGAACCAGGAGTTGTGCGATGGAATCGCCAAGGCCTCCGTTCATCTGATGCTCTTCGGCACTTACCACACAGCGCGTTTTGCGGGCACTGTTCAATACCGCTTCCTGATCCAGTGGCTTGATGGTATGTATGTTGATGATTTCAGCACTGATTCCTTTTTCTGCGAGAACTGCTCCAGCCTGAATGGCCTTCCAAACCATGTGACCGGTGGCGAAGATGCTTACATCTGTACCTTCCTGCAGCATCAGCGCTTTCCCAATCTGAAAAGGCGTATCAGGCGCGGTGAAGATGGGCCATTTGGGCCTGCCAAAACGCAGGTAAACCGGACCATGGTATTCGGCGATGGCCATCGTTGCGGCCTTGGTCTGGTTGTAATCACAAGGATTGATCACGACCATTCCGGGCAGCATCTTCATCAATCCGATATCTTCCAGAATCTGGTGCGTGGCTCCGTCTTCGCCGAGGGTAAGTCCCGCGTGTGAAGCACAGATTTTTACATTTTTGTCGGAATACGCGATGCTCTGACGGATTTGGTCATAAACGCGGCCGGTAGAGAAGTTGGCAAAGGTTCCGGTAAACGGAATCAAGCCACCGGTGGCCAGGCCTGCGGCCATGCCCATCATGTTGGCTTCAGCGATGCCGGACTGAAAAAACCTGTCCGGGTATTCATTCTTAAAGGCATCCATCATCAAAGAACCGGTAAGGTCGGCGCAAAGCCCAACTACCTTGTTGTTCTTGCGGGCTGCTTCCAGCAGGCCATCGCCAAATCCTGAGCGGGTATCTTTTTGTCCGAGAATTTCAAACTGCTTCATCAAACGAGGTGCTTTATAGAGAAATATTGACTGCTGTTCCGGTACTTATTTTAAACGGTTTCTCGAAGGTGTAAACCGTTCTTGTTTCGGCTTTATATCGCCCGATAATCTTGTATTCTCCGGGCTGCATAATCAAAATCTGACTCATTTTGGTGGGATCAATGTCGCAAACCCATTCCACTTTGTTGTTGGAAATGCGAAATACTCCGGCCACTACGTCCCTGCCCACACTCAGTTGCAGCATGCCCGGACCAGGAATTTCAATGGTAAACGTCTGGCTTTGCTTGATGGAAATCTGCTCTAGGTAAATCCTGGGCGTGGTGAGAATTTCGATGTCGTAAACGCCTGTCAGGTAACGCTTTTTGGTATTGAAGTCCTGCAGATTTGCTGTTTTCATACTTCCGGACTGCCGCACGATGGCACTCAGACGGTCGTATTTGGTAACACCGCCAATCTTCAGGTGTAAATCGCCCTGTGGGGTTGCAAGTCCAATGGTATTGTGTCTGCCGGGAATGACTTCAATGTTCGTTTTCTGAACCGGTGGAATGGTATGGGCAATGATGTCGTATTTACGCACCGGATCAAGGTAAATGGTATCCGGAACGCCTTTCCCGTTCATGGTATGGATATAGTTTTCAACCACAGCTCCGGAAGCATGATCGTAAACGGTCAGCGGAACATTGGTTTCATACGGCAGGTTATTCACGTCCAGCAGGTTAATCTGGCAGGTGGTATTGTTCAACACCTGACTCATGATTACTCCGAGGATTTTTTCAAATTCCTGTTCATTCTGTGCATTGAAGAAACGTCCTACACAATTATAGGCGGCGCGAAACTGCTCGCTGTTGGCGCCGATGCCAATGATGAACGGGCGCAGGATGATTCCTTTTTTCTGTAAGGCCTCACTCACCGCGCACGGGTCGCCATCGCATTCTTCCAGACCATCAGTGATCAGGATGATGATGTTGCGGCTTTTATCACCTGCCGGAAAATCATTGGCTGATTCCAACAGAGAATTGGCAATTAGCGTATAACCCAAAGGTGTTATCGCGTTGAGTTTGGTAACCAGTTCCTTGTGGTTGTAAGGCCGAAATGGAACTTCAAGGCGTGTATCTTTACAATCCTTGCGGGTGATGGGAACGGTATGGCCAAACACGCGCAATCCCAGCTCCAGATTCTGCACCTGCCTCAAACTGTCAACCAACTTGGTCATCAGCTTTTTGGCGATGGTCATGCGGTCACTCTGATCCATCTGCGCAGACATGGAGCCTGATCCATCCAGAACAAAAAGAATTCTGGTTTTGGTTGCAGGCTGTCCGCTGCCCTGCGCCTTCAGGGAAGAAAAATGAAAGCCCGCGGCAAGAATGGCGGCGAAGATTTTGAGTGAAGCTGTCCTGTACATTCCGATTGTTTAATAATCCCCTAAGGGTGTTTCGGGAAGCTGCGCTAAAGCTTTGGCAAGCTGATCATCGTTGGGTGCTTTTCCATGCCAGGCATGTGTGCCGGTCATGAAGTCCACGCCCATGCCCATTTCGGTTTTCATCAGCACCACAACAGGTTTTCCCTGATGCAAACGGGCCTGCGCCTGTGGAATCACCTGAAGTATTTCTTCCATGTTGTTGCCGTCCATATGCAGCACTTCCCAACCGAAAGACGCAAACTTGTTGCCAAGATCGCCCAATGACATAACCTCATCGGTGCTGCCGTCAATTTGTTGCTTGTTGTAATCAACAGTTACCAGCAGGTTGTCCACCTTGTTGTGCGCAGCAAACATCAGGGCTTCCCAGATTTGTCCTTCCTGCAGTTCTCCATCGCCTGTATTACAATACACCAGATTGGGATCTGCGTTCAGTTTTTTGGATAAAGCCAATCCTACAGCCACGGAAACACCTTGTCCCAAGGAACCTGAGGCGATGCGGATGCCCGGCAAACCTTCATGCGTGGCGGGATGTCCCTGCAAACGGCTGTTCAGCTTCCGAAACGTGGCCAATTCCGCTACCGGAAAATAGCCGCTGCGCGCCAAAACGCTGTAGAACACCGGCGATATATGCCCGTTCGACAGGATAAAAACATCCTCACCGGCTCCGCTCATGGAGAACTGTTTCGGATGGTGTTTCAGGAAATGAAAATACAGGGCGGTAAACCAGTCCGCGCAGCCGAGCGATCCACCGGGATGCCCGCTTTGTACTGCGTGGACCATGCGGATGATGTCGCGGCGCACCTGCCCGGCGATCATCTTAAGTTCCTCAACGCTGGCCATTGATGTGCGCAAATTTACCTACTAAATGCGAAGTACACGCACAAGTTATACCCAAGTGCAGCAGCGGGTGACCTGAATGGTTATCCGTCATCAGCGGTAGTTCACCTGCACACGTGCGCGGTAGCTTCTTTCTTTCTTGCGCTCAGAAAGCTGCACATCACTGACTTTGGGATAGGGCTCCAGACTTTGCATCACAAAGCGGTAATTCCCAAAAACCGGCTGCGCAGAATCTGGAACAACACCTTCGGTTACCTTGATGGGTGAACCATTGACTGTCAAGCGTACCACGGCCCTGCCGGCCCAAAAGCATTGAGCACCTTCCGGACAGCGACTGTCTTCTTCCACAGATTCAAATGCAATGCTGAGTGAAGTTCCGCTCTGCGGATCCTGAACCTCGGCCTTCCCGCCCATGCGCAATGAAAATGGAGTTCCAACACTGGTATGAATGAACTCCGATGCGCATGAACCCATGACCATCGGTAGAAGTAAAAACAGAATTGTTGCTTGTTTCATTTCATCAAAGGTAAAGCCAATCCGAATCCAATGCAGCCAATTTGACCAACGGGTCAGGCTGTTTTCACCTTGAAATCCGACTTTTTGTCTCCAATTCAACCCCAATTCAATACCTAAAAAGACAAAATGACCGCGATTGGTGAAATGGAAACGTATTTGAAAATCGGAACACAGATCATTGAACATTATGAATTTGAACAAGTTCACCGTAAAAGCGCAGGAAGCACTGAGCAAGGCTCAGAACACCGCGCTGGAATATGGACAGCAGGCCATCGAAAATGCACACATCCTGCATGGAATGCTGGAAGAAGACGCAGAACTGATGGGATTTTTGTTTGGAAAAGTTGGCGCCAACCTCAAACGTGTGGAAGAAGCCAACCTGGCACAAATCAAAAGTCTTCCCAAAGTATCCGGAGGCCAGGTTTACCTCAGTCAGCCGGCAAACACTACGCTGGTTCAGGCTGAAAAAGCCATGCGCGGGTTCGACGACCAGTTTATCACCAACGAACACCTGCTGCTTGCCTTGCTTGAATCCAAAGACAGTACCGGCAACATGCTTAAAGACGCAGGCCTGCGCCGTGGCGACCTGGAAAAAGCCATCCGAGAGGTTCGCGGCGGACAGAAAGTGAGTTCCGAAACCCACGAACAGCAGTTCAACGCACTCGGCAAATTCGCTGTGAACCTGAATGAACAGGCACGCACCGGCAAGCTGGATCCCGTGATTGGCCGCGATGATGAAATCCGCCGTGTGCTGCAAATCCTGAGCCGCCGCACCAAGAACAACCCGGTGCTGATTGGCGAACCCGGTGTTGGAAAAACAGCCATCGCCGAAGGTTTGGCGCACCGCATCGTAAAAGGCGACGTGCCTGAAAACCTGAAAAGCAAAACCATCTTCAGCCTGGATATGGGCGCGCTGATTGCCGGCGCCAAATACAAGGGCGAATTTGAGGAACGGCTGAAAAGCGTGGTCAAGGAAGTCATCGGCAGCGATGGCGAAGTGGTGTTGTTCATTGACGAAATCCACACTTTGGTAGGCGCAGGACGCAGCGAAGGCGCCATGGACGCAGCCAACATCCTCAAACCCGCCCTGGCCCGTGGCGAACTGCGCGCCATCGGCGCCACTACCCTGGCGGAATACCAGAAATACATCGAAAACGACAAAGCCCTGGAACGCCGTTTCCAGAAGGTGATGGTGGAAGAACCCGATACGCAGGACGCCATCTCCATCCTTCGCGGACTGAAAGAACGCTACGAAATACATCACCGCGTGCGCATCAAGGACGAAGCCATCATCAGCTCGGTGGAACTGTCGCAGCGCTACATCAGCGACCGCTTTCTTCCCGACAAAGCCATCGACCTTTTGGACGAAGCAGCCTCCAAACTGCGCCTGGAAATGGATTCCGTGCCGGAAGAGCTGGACGAGCTGAATCGCCGCATCATGCAGCTGGAGATTGAACGAGAAGCCATCAAACGCGAAAACGATACCGCCAAAGTGGACCAGCTGAGCGCAGAAATCGCCAACCTCAGCGAGGAACGCAACAGCATCAACGCACACTGGCAACGCGAAAAGGAAATCGTTGATGCCATTCAACAGAACAAGGCACAGCTGGAAGACCTGAAACTGCAGGCCGATCAGGCTGAGCGCAACGGCGACTACGGCAAGGTGGCGGAAATCCGCTACGGACTGGTGCGGCAAAGTGAAGAAGAACTGAAAAACCTGCAGCAACAACTGGCTGAAGTACAATCGGACAAGCCCATGGTAAAACAGGAAGTGGACAGCGAAGACATCGCAGAAGTGGTGAGCCGCTGGACGGGTATTCCGGTACAGCGCATGATGCAGAGCGAGCGCGAAAAGCTGCTGCACCTGGAAGCCGAACTGCACAAACGGGTGATTGGACAGGAAGAAGCCATCAGTGCCATTTCCGACGCCGTGCGCCGCAGCCGTGCCGGCCTGCAGGATCCGAAGAAGCCAATTGGTTCTTTCATCTTCCTCGGCACCACGGGTGTGGGAAAAACCGAGCTGGCCAAAGCTCTGGCGGAGTTTCTGTTCAACAGCGATCAGGCCATGGTGCGCATTGACATGAGCGAATACCAGGAGAAACATACCGTAAGCCGCCT
>JBDKIU010000242.1:0-5280 GCA_039796915.1 Bacteroidota bacterium
CTCAGGGTGAACCGGATCCCGCGGCGGGAAAAGAAACCATCCTGGTTTCCGCGCTGGAACCGGCTACGCCGAGAAATGCTTCCTTCTGGAATCTGTATCGGTTGCCCCAGCTTGGTAAATCACGTCGCCTTCGCAAATGCAGCTTTTCCTTCGAGTCGAAGTCTTACAAGTTGTTCATTCCCTGGATGGACGATGTGGTGGATTACCTGAACGACCTTCCGGTTATTGCCCTTGGTCCGCTTTTCTACCAGACACCAATGAATGCACGGGCACGTTTGCTCATCCAGGACAGCCTCAACAACTGGACGCAGGGGTTCAGCCAACAGAAGAAGCTTGATTTCATGCTGGCCTTCCTGCAAGAATCTTTTCCTTACCGCCGCGATCGGGATTACCTGAATTACGACCGACATAACTTCTCCGAACAAACCCTGGCAGCGCCTTATGCCGACTGCGAAGACAAGGCCATCCTGTATGCACAGCTGGTGCGCGATGTGTTGGGATTGTCGGCCATCCTGGTGTATAACAGTGCCTTGGAGCATGTTGCGGTGGGAATTGCCTGGAAAGATGCCGGAGCCGGAACAACCGTGCAATTCCAGAATCAGCGCTACCTGATTTGTGAACCTGCGAATTATGGTTACCGCGCCGGAGACAGCAGACTTCCTCCCGTAAATCCGGGCGTGATTATTCCGTTAACTGTGCATTGATTGAGCACTGTGAACCGTTTGTGAAAAAGCGGGGAATTGCTTGCCATTTTTTGCGCTAAATGCTGGTATTTTTGTACCCCGTTATGGCAGGTAATTCCAACAAAACAGTTCCTTCACGTAAAAAAGACAGTCTCCTGAGCGAAGAAATTCGCATCTCCACCTACTTCAGCGAAAATGTTTTCGGGCCTGGAGCCATGAAACAATACCTGAGCAAAGAGGCTTTAAAGGCCATTGAAGAGGCCGCAAAATTCAACAGACCTGTAGATCGCGCAATGGCCGATCAGATTGCAGAAGGCATGCAGTCGTGGGCATTGAGTAAAGGTGCGAAACATTACACGCACTGGTTTCAGCCTTTGCGCGGAACTACCGCTGAAAAGCATGATTCTTTCTTCGAACCAGACGGACAGGACACCGGCATGGAACGCTTCAGCGGCAAGGCTTTGGTGCAACAGGAGCCTGATGCAAGCAGCTTCCCCAACGGTGGCATCCGCAATACCTTTGAGGCCCGCGGTTATACCGCCTGGGATCCCAATTCTCCGGCATTCATCATGGAAAAAGCCGGATGCAAAACCCTGTGCATTCCAACCATTTTCGTAAGCTACACAGGCGAAGCCCTGGATTATAAAGCACCTCTGCTGAAGGCGGTTTCGTTTGTGAGAAAAGCGGCTACCGAAGTTTGTCAGTTGTTCGATCCCAAAGTGACCGATTGTACAGTTTCTCTGGGCATTGAGCAGGAATACTTCCTGGTTGACCGTGATTTGTTTCACCAGCGCCCCGACCTGATGCTTGCAGGCCGAACACTCCTCGGACATACACCGGCTAAAGGACAGCAGCTGGAAGACCATTACTTCGGAAGCATTCCCAATCGTGTGCTTGCCTTCATGAATGATTTTGAAGAAGAAGCGCATAAGCTGGGCATCCCGCTGAAAACACGTCACAATGAAGTTGCTCCGGCACAGTTTGAGTGTGCACCTCAGTACGAAGAAGTAAACCTGGCCGTGGATCACAATTCGCTGTTGATGGACGTGATGGAATCTACTGCCGACCGTCATAACCTGAAGGTATTGCTGCACGAAAAGCCCTACAAAGGCATCAATGGTTCCGGAAAACACAACAACTGGAGCATCATCACCAATACCGGTGTAAATCTATTTTCGCCAGGCCCCGATCCTGAACACAACCTGCAATTCTTAACGTATTTCATTGTAACGATGAAGGCGGTTTACGACCACGCCGATTTGTTACGTGCCAGCATCGCCAGTGCAGGAAACGATCACCGCCTGGGTGCCAACGAGGCGCCTCCGGCCATCATGAGCATTTTCGCCGGCGACACCCTGGATCATGTGCTGGAGCATTTTGAACAGGACGGAAAAGGCGTGAAAACGAAAGAAGGTAAGAAGAGCATCAACATTGCCCATATTCCGGAAATCCTGCTGGACAATACCGACCGTAACCGTACTTCACCGTTTGCCTTCACCGGAAATAAGTTTGAATTCCGCGCCGTGGGCAGCAGTGATAACTGCGCGGCAAATATGATTGTGCTGAATACCATCGTGGGCAACCAGCTGGTGGAATTCAAGAAAGAAGTGGATGCAGCCATGAAGAAGAAGGGTGCGAAACAAGAAGAGGTCATTTCCGAAATCCTGCGTGGCTACCTCAGGCACAGCAGAAACATTCTGTTTGGTGGCAATGGTTATAGTGAAGAATGGGTAAAAGAAGCCAAACGTCGTGGACTCAGCAACATCAAAACCACGCCGCATGCGCTGAACGCATTCCTTTCCGATGCTTCAGTGAAAGTGTTCACCGAACATGGCATCTTCACACGTAAAGAGCTGGAAGCCCGCGCGGAAATCCGCCTGGAAACGTACACGCTGCGTTTGCAGATTGAAGGTAGGGTATTGAATGAAATGGTGCAGAATTTTGTCATTCCTGCAGCCATTAACTACCAGAAGAAGCTGGCCGATAACGTGCAGACCCTGCTCAACATCGGACAGACGAAAACTTCCGTAAAGGCACAGCTCGACATCATCGCCGAACTCAGCGAAGGCATCAATGCCATTTACACGCTGAACAATAAAATGACTGACGAGCGCGCCAAGGCCAACAAACATGCCGATGCACACAAGAAGGCCATTGCCTATTGCGAAAAAGTGAAACCGTTGTTTGACCAGATTCGCGAGGTTGCCGACAACCTTGAGCGCATCATCGACGACGCGGAATGGGGACTTCCCAAATACCGTGAGTTGCTCTCCGTGCGTTGATTCAAGCAACAAACGCTACGAAAAGGCCGGCATACTGTCGGCCTTTTTTTATGCTTCCGGATTAAAGCCCCTGACGTAATACTTCCCACAAAGCCTGAAGATCTCTGGAGGCTTCGTATTCCAACGCATAGCGTTCATACAGCAGCTGCTGCCAATCGGGATGTGCGTCCAGATCGCGATAGGTATCAGTAAGTTGGAACACGGGTCTGGGAATAGCTGGCAGGCCGTGTGATGTTGCAGGATAACCGGTCCAGGTGCGCCTGCCCAGCAACACGGAAACGAGGTGCCGCAACATGGTTCTTCCTGATGCAACGCACAAAAGGATTGGTGCACAGGGTAAACATGCCAGCGCCACAAGGATGTCCAGGGTACGCTTCTTTCTGCGGAAATAGGGTTGCGCGAGCCGGTAAACCTGATGCGCGGCATGCCAGGTCCCCGGTTCTTCTTTAGAGGCGCTGCCAATGATAAAATCTGACTGAGCCGGAACGGTTTTAAACAGCAGTCCTGTGCTTTTCAGCGTGTACATAACGTCCAAAAGCTGTTTTACAGGAACATCTTTCAGCGCGAATACCAAGGTGCTGGCTTCGGTAATTTTGGCAAGGGTGCGCAAGGCGTCGGCGTCGTTGAGGCCTTGCATCACATAACTGCCTACCGGTTCATGGCCCGCATGTGCCTGAACCATCAGCCGTCTGATGCGCGCACATTCATCGCTGCTTCCCACCAACAGCCATCGTTCTGCAGCGCGCTCGCTGGGATTGTATTTGCTGCCCGATATCAGCTGCAGGCCAACCCGCCACAGCACAGGCGCCAGATGCGCCCACATACAACCCAATCCCAGGATGGCGCGGCTGAACTGCAATTCCTTGGGCAGCAGGGCGTATAAAGAAAGTACAACCATAGAGCCAACCAGGGTTCCACGCAACAAGCGTTTCCAGTTAGCAGGTTTATCGTAGCCTCCGCTGAGCCAGATGAAGCTGAGGATGATCAGGATATAGGCCGGAATATGGGCGTAGAAATATTCCGGAGGATAATAGGCACGAACAAATTTGTTGTTCAATTCCCAGTAACGGGTAATGGTGAAGAAGCCTGCGTACAAGGAAACAAAATCAACAACCGGCTGCCAGATGCTGCTGAACAAACGGAAAGCCAATGCGCTGACGGCCCTGAAATAAACGGCCACAACAATGATGATGCTGAACAGTCCTGCACGCCCGCCGCTGTAGTGTTTGCGCGCAAACAGCACCATGGCATTGTAAAATACTTTCACATAATTGGCACTTCGCTTTTTGGTACTTTCTCCTTTGTAATGAAGGATGCTGGTTCCGGCAAAATACACATTGGTATATCCAGCCTTCTGTATGCGGTAACTCAGGTCAATGTCTTCTCCATACATGAAAAACTGCTCATCGAGCAGTCCTGATTGCTCCAGCGCATCGCGGCGCAGGAACATGAACGCGCCGGAAAGCACATCCACTTCATGGGTTTCAAATTCACTGAGGTAGCGCAAATGATAGCGACCAAAGGTGTGGCTGTTTGGAAACACGTGCGCCAGTCCGGTCATTTTATACAGCGCAACGGCCGGCGTGGGCAGTCCTCGTTTGCTTTCCGGAAGAAAAGTACCTGAACCATCCAGCATGCGCACGCCCAATGCGCCACATTCCGGATGCGTTTCCATGAAGGCCAGCGTTTGTTGCAGGCAATCTTGCCCAATGAGTGTATCCGGATTCAACAGCAGCACATACTGGCCACTGGCCAGGGCAATGCCCTGATTGTTGGCTTTGGAGAAGCCCGTGTTTTCTTTATTGGCAATAAGCTGAACCTCCGGGAAACGGCTGCGCAGCATCTGCAGGCTGTCGTCGCTGCTGGCATTGTCAACCACAATGACTTCAACATCAAGGCCGCGGGCTGCCTCCTGCACAGACCAAAGGCACTGTTCCAGGAAATACCGCACGTTGTAGTTGACGATGATGATGGATAATTTGGCCATGTCAGATGTTGTATTCTGTGCGGTTCATGATGCTTCTGCCCAGCGTAGCTTCATCTGCATATTCCAATTCAGCACCTACGCTGATGCCACGGGAAATACACGTGATGCGCACACCTGAATCCCGAAGTTTGCGGGCCAGGTAAAACATGGTCGTATCGCCTTCGGCGGTAGCGTTAAATGCCAGGATGATTTCACGAACCTCTTCCGCAGGAATCCGTTCCAAAAGCGAAGCAATGTTCAGGTCATCAGGTCCGATACCATCTACCGGCGCAATCAAACCGCCCAGAATATGATACCTGCCGCGAAACTGACCTGTGGCTTCCACCGC
>JBDKIU010000243.1:0-18769 GCA_039796915.1 Bacteroidota bacterium
AGATTCCATGTGTATTGTTGATTTGGATGACTGGTCGTTGTCATATAAAGCTATCCAACTGCCCACTGCATTCAAACCTGATGTGCAGGTAATGAATGTAGTGAGATCAGAGCTGATGACCTTCATGCAGATAGGTGTGGGCAATAAAATCCGTGATATCATTTCGAATCAATCTCCGAGTATCATGGCGATACATTCACTTACAGCAGTAGATTTTGTTTTAATACTTACAATGCCCGATTCGATTAACGAAAAATTGAAGTTTTATACTTTGCGATATAACCTCGATAACGGAGGCAGTGATGTTCATAATGAGGATAGTACATATTTCCAATGGCCCAACAGAGAAGACCAAGATTATTCAATCATAACTGCCTTTAATTTTATATCTGCAGAGGATACTCGATATTTTTATGTTGTCATAAAGTCAGGAGAAAATATAAACCACCATGACTGGAGGCTTTTAGTGCAGCATAAAAGCACTTTGTTTCATAAAATGAACCAGCAGCACTTGCAAATATTAAAATGTACTACAGAGCGATGATTATGATTGCGATTATCACGTCCTTGTTTTCTTGTGCCGGAAAGAAAACATCGGGTTTGATCATGAATTACCGTCATGATATATGTCAATCCTGTTTCAGGAAAATGGATATATACTTACGCGAACGGAAAGTACGATACTTCATAACAGTTAGACGTGCCAAGATGGGTCTCAAAGAATATCAGAACTTCCTGCGTAAAGAAGTAGGTATAAGGGAACGTAATATTCAGTTAGACAGCGCACCTCAGAAACTCAAGGATTATAAGGTATTTGATTACCCTGATTCTAATTATTTTAAGAAGAATTGTAAAAAGTGTTACGTAGGTAGCTTTAATGAATTTAAAACAGATCTGGATTCATTCGTCCGCGCGAACAGTTTCTGTCCAGGAAAAAATTGATGAGGGTCTGGAACGCCTGATTTTAAAGTGTCGTTTTAATCATCAGCACAGGTATTCCCATGCTTCCGGCAAGCAGTTTACTACACTCAGGGCCGTCATTCCGGAATCTGTTTCTCTTGAACGGGCGATGTCAGCCGCGCAGCCATGGAGGTATAATCCCAACGCGGCGGCTATGTTACGTTGATAACCAGAGGCCAGCAAACCGCCAACAATCCCTGTGAGTACATCACCGCTGCCTCCTTTGGCCAGTCCGGTATTGCCGCCGGTATGGTAGCTCAGGTGTCCTTTGCAGTTTGAATAGACGCTGTAGGTATCTTTCAAAATCAGGCTGCAACATTCTTTCAGACAAAAGCTGCTCAGCAGCGCCAGTCGTTCCTGATCATCCTTCCAGGGTCCGACCAGGCGTTTGAATTCTCCTGGATGCGGCGTGAACAGGGCCCGGTTGTTCAGGAATTTGATGTTGATGCGCTGGTTGGACAATAAGTTGATGGCATCGGCATCCAGCAATAAGGGTACATCGGGGAAGATTTGCATCAGCTCGTTCAAGGCACGTCCGGTTCGTTCATCGGTGCCCAGGCCGGGTCCGGCGACAATGGCATCTACATTCCCAGGAAGAAAGTCTGGCAATTCGGAGATGATGTCGTGTCCGCCTATCATACACATGGCCTCGGGAACCTGAGCCATCACCGTTTCTCGTATTTCTTCGGGCAGCAAAATGGTCACCAGCCCAACACCGGAGCGCAGCGCAGCTTTTGCAGTCATCACCGCTGCACCCGATTTGGATTTGCTTCCGGCTACCACCAGCAGATGCCCGAATGTCCCTTTGTGGCTGTGCCTTTTTCGCTTGGATACCAGCTTCCTGATGTCTGATTTTTGGTACCAGATGGGTCTGTCTTCTCCAAATTCAAATACCGCCTTATTCAGTCCAATGGGAACCACATCGAAGTCCACTTCATGCTGCGGCATGAGCAAACCTTCTTTAGGGGCTTCAAAAGTGAAGGTCTTTGAACCACGAACAAAATCATGCGTGGTGATTCCATCGGCATAAAGGCCGGAAGGCATGTCGATGGAAATCAGGTCTCTTCTTCTGCTAAGCCATGAGATACACGCAGCCAATAAACCTTCGGGAGGCCGGTTCAGTCCCGTGCCCAGCAGCGCATCTATCCACAAAACATCTTCTTCAATGGGAAGGCAAAGGCAGTCTTCAAACACCTGAAGCGCATCGGGACGGAATGCCTGCAGCAGTTTTTGGTTCAGCAGGTTGTCGGGACTGTACATCGGCTGCTTTACGAGGTAGCATTTGGTGTCGCTGAAGCCGCGTTCCAGGAGCATTCTGCCAACGGCCAGCCCATCGCCGCCATTGTTTCCAGCGCCGCACAGGATTCTGAACCTGGTGAAGCCCGGTGCATCTTTCAGTACCTGGTTGAGGAACAAGCCTGATGTCCGTTCCATGAGGTTCCAGGAACTGATGGGTTCCTGTTGCATGGTATAGCGGTCTGCTTCCCGGATTTGGGTTGCGGTAAGGATGTTCATACCAGTACGAGCAGTGATTTAGGACAAATTTCAACACGAATCGGACCCTTGAAGAAGCCCGCAGGTTCTCCATCTACATGGATGGCTGTTTTTTTAATTCCGGCAATGTGAAAATGGGTGCCGCTGATGACCTTCACATGCGGTGCGGTATGGATCTTTTTGGTCATCAGCCTGAATCCGGTTGCCGGCACGGTGAATAGTCCGGCAGGTTGGAAGATAAGTGCATTCAGCGCGCCATCGTCAATGCGGGCGCCGGGTAAAAGCGTCACGTTGTTTCCCCATTGGCTTCCGTTGGCAAAACAAATCATCCAGGCTTTACCCTGCCAGGTTGCATGTGTTTCTGTCACCTGAAAAGGTTCGGGCTGCAGCTTAAGGTTGCGCGCAATGGTTTGCACATACCCCAGCAGTCCTCGCCGTTTGCGGTTTTTGAATGCGTGACTGATTCGCGCATCATAGCCCAGTCCCGCAACATTGGCAAAGAAGTGTCCGGCGCAAACGCCTGTATCAATGGCTTTGGATTGCAGGCGCAATGCTTGTTTCAGCGCTTTTCCAGCCTGCATGGGCAAGCCCAGATGTCGCGCAAGTCCGTTGCCTGATCCCATAGGAATGATGCCCATTGGAATGCCCGTTTCTTTCAAAAGACTTCCCACATAGTTCACGGTGCCGTCACCGCCGCAGGCAAAAACAGCTGCAGGCTGTTGCGTCAATGCAGATTCCAGTTGCTTCTGGTGTAATCCAGATGCTTCCAGTTCAATGAACAGCGGCTGAAAAGATTCTTGTTTAAGCATGCGTTCTGCCAAGGACTGAAATCCGGCGGCTTTGCCGTTTCCGGAACGCCGGTTCAGCACAAAAACAAGCAGCGGCTTATCGGTTGAAGGCATATTGTAAAATGTTGGCGCCCATTTCCAAGGCCTTTTGTCGCACGGTTTCTGAATCCTGATAAGTCCCGCGGTCTTCCCAGCCATTCCCCAGGTCACATTCTACGTCGTAAAAGCATACCAAACGGCCTTCCCAAATCAGTCCGTAGCCTTTGGCAGGTTTGCCGTCGTGCTCATGTACTTTGGGAAGACCATTGGGGAATTGATATTTCTGATGGTAAATAGGATGGCTGAACGGCAGTTCCACAAAATCCAGTTCGGGAAATACCTTTTTCATTTGTGGACGCACGAACGGATCCATCCCATAGTTGTCGCAAATGTGCAGGAATCCACCGGCCAGGAGGTAAGCCCTCAGGTTCGCCGCTTCTTCCGCAGAAAAAACCACATTGCCATGCCCGGTCATGAACACATACGGGTATTGCAGCAATTCCGCAGATCCGGCGTCAACAATAGCTTCTTCCTGTGCCAGCGTGGTGCCAAGGTTGGCATTGGCAAAGCGGGCCAGATTGGGCAGTGCGGTTCTTGAGGAATACCAGTCGCCACCGCCTCCATACTTCAAACGGGCCAGTTTGATATTCGGTACAGCCAATCCGGAAAAGGCCATAATCAGGCCTGAAATAGAAAGGAACCCGATGATCTGCCACATTTTTCGCATACTACCGTGACTCAAAGGTACAACCTACTTCAAGGATAGTTTGATGCCCACGTAAAAATTGGCTCCCATCACCGGGCCCCAGGCCAGGGCCGCATCAAACCAGGGTAAATAAGGGTTGGCTGCCGAAACTACCGGATGGCGGTCGCCGGCGCTCAGCAGGTTTTCACCGCCAATGTACCATTCCCAGCCTTTCCAGGCTTTGCGCAGTTGGGCATTCCATACCACAAACCACGGACTGTAACCGGGTCTTCGGAATTGCTCCGGATTGGCGCTGGTAAGTGGAATCCTGCGCGGGGAGTTGACCTGAAAGGTATTGTTCAGGTGCCATTTCCTGCGGTTTTCAAAGTCGGCAACCAGGATGAACCGATGTGGCGACTGCAAGGGCTGGATGCGTCTTCCGTTTTGAAGTGGCTGCACGCTGTGCACCCAACGATAAGCCGCTTTCAGGTCCAGTCGGCGGCGCGGTGAAAAAATCCATTCTGCCTGCACCGTACGCGCAAATCCACCGCGGCGTTCCACGAACCAGAGTTCATTGGGGTTGAAGTCGCGGTCGGCCAGAATCTGGTTGTCGAAACGCGTTTCAAAATAGTCGAGCAGAAAGGTTGCAGGACGTCCCTTAAACTTCAGGTAACGCGTGTAGCTGGCGCCGAAATTCCAGCCGCGTTCCTGGTTGAATCCGTAAGCACGACCCGAATGTGCTGCGTCCCAGGGATTGTACTGCCAGCGCACCCGTCTGTTGCTGATGAACATGGGAAGATGTTCTGCAAAAATCCATGAAGTACGTCTGCCATAGCCCGCCTGCATGCGAAACAGATTGTCCTTGTTCAGGTCGTAACGCAGGTGCAGCCTGGGCGTGGCCGACCAGCCGTAAAGGTTGTTCCAGTCGCTGCGGATGCCGGCTACGGCCGAGAAGTTGCCTTCTTTGAAGGTGTATTCGGCGAAGGGTCCGGAACTTAATTCGCGCCGACGTAAGGGCACGAGGTCAATCAACGGACTGTTGGGCCCAAACAGTTCCTCCACCTGGTCGTATTGAAGGTTCACACCTGTGCGGAACACATCTTCTTCACGCACTTCCTGTTGGTAAAACAACTGATAGCCAAAGCTCGACTGCGTTCCTCGATACATGGTGGAATCGCCAAAGTTTGCCTCAAGGGTTTCGTGGTGCACAGAAAGGATGTTGCCCAGGCTGGATTCTTTTTCATCGTTGAGAAAAATGCCCAGTTTCACGAAGCCGTCGGCCTTGCGGTTTTTTTGGGAGAAAACGTAGGGTATTCCGGTATGGTAATGGCCGTGTGGCACGAGTTGTCCGGCTTTACGGTCGTCGGCAGTAATGTTCAGGCTGATCTGGCTTTCCCATTTTTCTTGGTTGATGTTTACCTGATTTCCGAAGAAAAACTTTTCACCCACAGGAATGTCCAGGAAGCCGTCGTGGTTCATATCCGGTTTTCCGCTTTGCACAGCTCCGTGAAGCATACCAGTGTACCAGCTGCGCGGACTCAGTTCCACGCGGTGCATGGCGTTGAGTTCGAATCGGCCCATATTTCCGGCATAGGCGTTGAAAAACCAGGGTGGTTCTTTGCGGTCTGTGCGGAAGGAATAGTTGATGGCTCCGGTCATGGCTTCAAATCCATTCATCACACTGCCTGCACCTTTGGCGATGTTTACCGATGAAATAAACGGTCCCGGAATTTGTCCGAGTCCGTTTACTTGCGCCAAGCCGCGCAGCAAGGGAACGTTGTCGCGTCCCATCTGCACATATTTGCCGGCAAGTCCCAGCATTTCTACCTGTCTGATGCCACTCATGCCGTCGGCATTGGAAACTTCAACCGCAGCGTTGGTTTCAAAGCTTTCCGACAGGTTGCAGCAAGCGGCCTTGCGAAACTCTTCTTTGCCTAAAACCTCCAGCTGTCCAATGCTTTTTCTGGAAAAGCTTCCCGCATCTGAACGCGCTTTTACCAATATTTCCGAGGTGCTTTTCAGCCGAAGATAGAAATCGGGCAAAACGGTGTCTGTGGCCAAAATGCTGTCGGGTTGAAAATCGCCACGGCGGGCGATGAGCAACAGGGGCAAAGCATCGCAGGTGATGGTAAATCTTCCCTGAGCATCGGTTACCACAGCATGGTTGCTTCCGGCAGCCCGCACTTCGGCTTTGCCTGCCGGCATGGGCCGATCAGCTTCATAAAACACACGACCCTTAAGCTGAACCTGAGCATCTGCAGCGCATGGCAAAAGGAGCAGCAGGCAGAAGATTAGTGTCCGCTGTGGTCGTCGCATGTTCCTTCACGATAACGGCAACATCCGGGAAGTTTCTGGTATGCTTCATCTGTGGCGCGGAACAGTTCCGTGTCATGTCCGGCCAGGCTTACCAGCCTTTGAATTTGTTCGAGGCTGATTTTCCTGGCATTAAAGGAAACCTGAACGAGCTTTTGGTCGGCGCTATACGTGGCTTTGCTGATGCCGGGAACATCTAAGGCCTGTTCGATGCGTTCCTTGCACATGTCGCAATTGCCGGATGCTTTAAATGATCCTTTTACGGGTGGTGCCGCGAGGATGCTGATGGCGTCTGCCACCTGTATGCTGATGAGGCCCAATACAAGGGCGATGATGATTTTTTTCATGTTTTTATTGTTGAATAAAGGATTTGATGCATAACGGAAGCAGCAATGCTGTTTCCATGAGTAGGCGATCCTGTCCGGGAAAAATGCGGAAGGGATGCAGGGTTGAAAAGAATGGAAAAGTTTAAATGATCAACACGCGTATGGCCAGATGCCGTTTGAGTCGTTCAGGCGGATGTGCTCCGGGTAACTCAAAGCTGGGAACATAGGCAACTGCTTCAGGCAACGACAGGCTGTGCATCGGTTCTTGCATGCCGGCTTCCTGGAGGTGTTGTTCGAACCCGATTTTAATGGGCGCAAACACCGGAGCCAGGTTGAAGAAGGATTGATTCTGGCAACAATCGTCTTCCGGCGCGACAGGCTTTTCCGGCGCCGGCATGGAACAACAGGATGCCTGAACTTCCGGCACATCGCAACAGCGTTCTTCGCAGCACAGGTGCATGCTCAGGGGCAGTAAGCCCATCACCATGGTGGTGCAGAGCAACATGCAGTATGCGGCGAGCTTGCGAAACACGTTACGAAAATAAAGAAATCACTGCTGAAAAAAATACAGCAATACTTGTTCAGAAATCGAGGCCCCAGGTTACATAGCTCATGCCCTTGTTCCAGCGATTTTCAATCAAACCCCAGCCGTAATCGTATTTAAGGTAATAGCCAAGCACCCGCGAGCGCATGCCGAAGCCTGCGCCCATGATCAACGGATTTCTGCGGCTGGTAACGGTAATTCGGTAGGCGCCGCCGTCAATGATTCGCGTATTGAATGGGTTGTCTCTGCTCCAGGGGCTGCTGCCAACCCAGGCGGTTCCGGCATCTACGAAACCGGTGAACATAAAGTTTCGCCAGAAATCCGCACGTATGGGTTTTTGGTACAAATAAGCGAACAAGGGAATGCGCAGTTCTGCATTGAACAGCAGGAAGTTGTTGCCGGAACGGATGTTTCGTTTAAATCCGCGCATGTTGCCGGCCAAGGTTTGAAACATGTAAGGCTGATCGCTCAGCAAGGCCAATCCGTTTTCATACTGGTCGCTGCTTTTGATCCAGTTTTCCATGGCGCCGAGGTAATACACGGTTTTTGCTTTTCCCGTGCTGCTGGCGCCGCTGATGCGCGCGCAGAAGCTGATTTGCCGGTGTAAAGGCAGATAATATCTGGCATCGCCGCCCCAGGTCCACATGCTTTTTCCTCCGCCCATCAGCCAGTGTTCATTGTAGAGTTTCATGCGCAGTCCACGCATTCTGTTCAGTCCCTGCGCGTCGGTATTGTCAAATACATAGGTGAAGCGAAGGCCGGTGTACAACTCGCTCACATGCGGTGCGAAGATGGTGGCAGCACCGCTCGATTTCACCAGAATCCGTTCCTGCCTGCCCAGCAGCGCAGCCGTGACTTTTTCTCGTTCGTTCAGCGGATACTGGAATTTGATTTTCAGCGTAGTGCTCAGACTTCTCTTGAACAGCGCCTGATCTGCCACATCAAAAGGTCTTGCCCTGCGCACCACGGAGATTTCCCGATCCAGCCGCCGCGAAAAATCACTGAAGCGCAGCAAAATGTCAGACCTGTTCAGGGCTGTGTTCACCCGGATGCCGCCATCGAGCGTGTAGTCTTTCATGCGGTCGCTCATGCTCATCCTGAAATAAGGACTGAACATTTCAAACTGCATGATGTCTGTGGGGAGGTAGTTGCTGAAATAGTAGGAGCCTACGATGGAATTGTCGAATTGCGACTGAAAATGATCCACCGTAAACCTGAGCTGTGCATCGGAAACACTTAGGTTTCCGGATTCGGCCTGGCTAGGCGTGGAAGGCGCTTCTTCCATGCTGCGGTCCACCACATCGAATCCGGTCAGGTAATGTACGCGGGCGTAATAGCCCGTATCTGTTTCAGGAATGGCTGTTGATTGCGCGCCACTGTCCGGCGCAGGCTGGCGGAAACCGAGAATCTGTCGCTGTGCCGGAAGGCTCAAAGAATCCAGTTTTCGGGTGAATTTGCGCCAGTCCATATTGCTCACTGGCACTTCTTTTTGCAGGCCGTCGATTTCGGTAATGAAAATTTTGTAGCGACCGTCAATGAGCAGCAGTTCCGCCAGCAAGTTGTTTTCCGAAGCGTAGTCCTGATATAAAATGCTTCTCTTGTAATTCGTCAGGCTTTGCGGAGCAGGGATGCTGTCTTTCCAGTCTATTTGCCAGCTGTTCACGATGCCCGAAACATCACACAGGTACCAGATGTGGTTGTTGCCATAGGCAAGTGGACGGCTCAGGTGCACATTGTTGCCGTAGCGGGTTAGCGCGGTGATGCGCGCATCGGCATGCAGCAGGAACAAGTTGCTGCTGTTGCCTTGTTCCGAACCTGCGGTCACCGGGCGATTGCTGATGAATACCAGCTGGTCTGAATTGGGAAGCAATCGGGCAGAATGGTCGAAATAGACATCCCGGGTGATTTGTTCCGAGCTGCCGTCTTTCAGGTTGTAATAGAATAAATCGCTTTGCCCGTCTTTGTAAGCACTGATGATCAGCGCCTGGTCGTTTTTATAGATGAAATCATGAACACCCGTAAAGCCTTTGATGGGGTAGGTTCTTTGTTTTCTTTCAGAAATAGAAATGTCGCGGAGGATGTACGCGCCTCGTTCGTTGCTCAGCACGCTCAGGATCCGGCCGTTTTCCTTCCACGCCAGGATTGGGTCGTGGTAATCGGGGATTTGGTTCAATACTTTATGGCCACCGGTATAAAGCAGTTTGGTGGTTTTTTGTGCTGTATGATAGAGCCAGATTTTATAGAGTCCTTTATCGTTGGTAACGATGGCCAGGTGCTGTCCGTTCGGGCTGATGCTGAACTGGGTATGCCGGAGGTCTTCGAGGCGTTTCGGCGCATTTTCACTTCCCGAGGGAAGGCTTTTGCCCGCCGGTTCGGCATTGTACATGGTTTGGTAATGCTGATGCCATGCTTCGATGAATGCGCCAATACGCTGCTGGGTAACGAAATACACGGCGCTTTCTACGCTTCGGGTGGTACGCGTCATGTAAATGATGTTGGTCAGGGCATCCTGGCCATAGCGTTCCAGCAAGTATTTCCAGAGGCTGTGGCCTGCCAGTTCGTAGGCTTCATTGCTCAGGCTGTTGAACTTCTTAAATGCGCCGGTAGCAATGGCGTCGTGCATCCTGTTGTCTAAGTCGGCATTCCATTCTTCACTCAGATAACTTTTCAGTCCCGACAAATACCAGGGTGGCAAAGCCAGCAGTGCGCTGTTCTGAATTCGTTCCTGGATGGTGCCGCCGTACATCATTTCGCGAATGAGCACTTCTGTTACTGAAGAACGGATTTGCTTCTCCAGAAAACCATAATCTCCGGTAAAGTAAATGGCCACCTGATCATCCGGAACCGGTTGATAACCGGACGCCGTAGTTTGTGGATTCACATATCCGATGTTGCTTTGGCGGTATTGACCCAGGCTGTTGAAGTGCAGCAGCTGAATGCTTCCACTTAGCCGGTAGCCAAGGATTTTTTCGATGCGCGGAACCGTATTCCGGGCAATGTCCATGGCGCGCAGGGCAATTTTCTCACCGCCATCGGTGAAATACACGTCGATGTTCTGGTCTGAAACATATTGCCAGTGAAACTGCTGGTGCTGCACCCGATTTTGTCCAAATTCCGGATAAAAGCCTTGTGCGCCCGCAAAACCGGGCATCAGCAGGAGTAAGGGCAACAACTGGCGCATGGTGTCATTCAAAGATAAGGTGAAATGGATGTAACGGCAGCTTCAGCCGATGTGGAGCAGTTGCTTGCGAAATGCGGCAAACAACCCATAAGCCACCGCTGCACCAAACAGTCCGCCGGCCAAAACATCCATGGGATAATGCACGCCAAGGTAAACCCTGGAATAGGCCACCAATCCGGCTACGGCAAGTAAAACGGCGGCTTTGCCTTTGCGGTATCCGAGCATCAGTAAACTCAGCGTGTAGATGGCGAAAACATTGGCGGCATGGCTGGAAACAAATCCGTATTTACTACCGGCAGGTCCGTCGGGAAGTCTTGCCTGCAAGTGTTCATTCAGAAATGGCCGTTCTCGCTTGAAGCCTGGTTTGAACACCCTGGAGCTGATGCTGTCTGAAAGTCCAAACGCGGTGAAAGCCAGCAGCACAGGCAGCCATGCCCTGCGGCCAAAACGTTTCCAGAATTGAAACACCAGCCAGGCATATAAAGGAACCCAAAACCAATGGTGGCTGGCAAGGTGCATGACGGGATCGGCCCAGCTGGCCGCAAGGTCGCGGTTGATCAGGGTAAACAGGCGCGCATCGGTCTGTTCAAGCCATTGTGGAAAGAAATTCCCGTTGCTCATGGTTTTTGTGAAACAATGATGATTCTTGGAGAAGTATCGGCTTGGTAGGCTTCCAGCTCCTGATTGCCGTAAATGTGTTTTACGATGAATCCGGATGCCTGATGCAAGGCCGTTAATTGTTCCAGACTGTAAATTTTCACTTGTTCTGTAAAGTGGAACTGCTGTGTTCCATCTTCCACCCGGATGTCCTTTTTGATGAATCCATTGTCGCGGTATTTATGGGTGTTAAACCGGATTTCGTTGCGGGTGAGTTCCTGCTTTTGGGGTAAAGTTCCAAGCACGGGCTTGGCATTCAGGTAATCCTGAATGAACAGGCCGCCGTGTTTTAAGGCGGCATACGCCGCATTCAGCGCCGCCTGGTCATCGGCTGCCCGTTCTGTGTAGCCAAAGCTGGTGAATAAATTCACCGCAAGGTCAAACTGTTCATGGGCAAAAGGAATGCGCATGTCATGAACAGCGAAGCGCAGGTGAGGACCCGCGTGTGCTGATGCAGCCTGAATGCTGTTGGGGCTCAGGTCGATGCCACAAACATCCATGCCGGCGTCGGCCAGCACTTTGCTGTGACGCCCTTTCCCGCAAGCAATGTCCAGAATGCTGGCGCCTTCAGGAATTTGGAGCGTGTTCAGTAAACGGTATAAAAAGCGCTGTGCTTCTGCATCATCTCGGTGCTGATACAGTAAAAAATAGTATTCAGTATTGAACCAATGTTCAAACCAGGCTTCTGACATGTGATGCAAATTACGAGACTTTCACCGGCCCTTTTGCGCTGCAATCGCCATGTTACTGAAACTTTAAGGCCATGCCTGCATCTGAACACATTTCGGAAACATCTGCTTAAACATAGGATTACCTGAGCCGGGGAATTTTGTGTTGAAATCCATGAAGAAGAAAATAGTAAACCTGTTACTCCTGTTCTGTTTTGTAGCCTCCGGAGGGGCGCTGATGGCACAGGGTACTGTTCGCGGCGTGGTGCAGTCTGCCGATGGCCGCAATCTTTCAGAGGTGCTTGTTGAAATCAAAGCTGCCTCCATTTCGGTGCGTACCGATGTGGACGGAAGGTACCTGATGACCGTGCCCGTTGGGAAACATCTGCTGCAATTTTCTAAAACCGACTTCAATGAAGAATCGGTGAACATTGAAGTGGAACAGGGCGCCGAAGTGTATCAAAACATGGTGCTTACCGGTTCGAAGACGATGGACGGTGTTGTGGTTCGTGTGAAACCCAAAGCCACTGCATCGACAGCCGTAGGCGCCATTCAGACCAAGAAAAATCTTACCCAGCTGGCGGAAGTTGTCAGCATGGAGGATATGAAAAAGGTGAACATCAGAACTACCGCAGACGCGCTGAAGCGCATTCCGGGAGCCACCATCATGGAAGGGAAGTTTGCGAACATTCGCGGCATGTTTGACCGCTACAATGCAGGCTACCTGAATGGCGCTCCGCTGCCCAGCACCGAAAGCGACCGCAAGGCGTTCAGCTTCGACATCATTCCGGCCAGCATGATCGACAACATTACTGTGATTAAAAGCGGAACCCCGGATATGATGGGTGATTTCGGCGGAGGCATCATCAGAATCGGAACGCGCAACATCCCCGAAAAGCTTACCCATAACCTGAGCATCGGTTTTCAGTTCAACTCCATCACCACTTTTAAGGAGGTGCAGAGTTTTGAAGTGCAAACCAGTGAGTTGTTTGGCATTGCCGGTGCCAACAGACAAATTCCTCAAATTGATGGCTCCCTTGCCGTGGCGAACCCACAGCGCAATGCTGCAGAAAGCAGAAAGTTCAACAACAACTGGAACCTGAGCAAAATCAATCCGGGTCCGGGAGCCAGGTTTAACTATACCGTGGGTGTTCCGGTGAAGCTCAAAGGCAAAAAAGAGCTCGGCTTTATTGCCGGCATCAACTACGCACTGACCAACCGTTATTCCGATGGTGTGGTGAACAAGAACGACCTGAGCGACAACAGGGTGTATTCATCCTTCAACGATAAACTGTATAGCTTTAATGTTCAGAATGGTGCCTTGTTTAATGCTTCCTTCAAAATCAACAACCGCAACCGCATCGACTGGAAAAACCTGTATAACCTGAATTATGATGCGGGCAGCACTTTAAGAACTGGTACCGCCGATGTTGATAACCAGCTTTTTGGAGAAGCTTACTCTAATCAGGTAACAGCCAACAGTTTGTACAGCACACAACTGCTCGGAACCCACAGCATCGGTGAAAAACAAACCGCTGTGAACTGGATGCTGAACTACGGGAACATCAACCGCAGCGTTCCGGATTACCGAATTGCACAGTACTCCATTCAGGAAGGTACCCGGTTTTTGTCGCTGAACGATTTTTTTCAAACAGGTTCCGGAAGGTTTTTCAGCGATTTACATGAACGCACGTTCAGTGGTAGTGTGGATGTGCAGCATACCATCAAAACCGGAAAGTTGGTGAACAACCTGAAAACCGGTTTGTTCGTGCAGCACAGAACAAGGGATTTCAACAGCCGCGAATTTGTGTATGGTCCTGTAGGAAAGCAGATTATCTCCAACCGAAGCATCGGTGAAGATCTGTCTTCAGAGAATCTGCGCGAAGACGGATTGTTCCTGATTGAGAAAACCACAGACGATGCCGATGTATATGAAGCCACCAGCAGCCTGAATGCCGCTTACCTGATGGCCGAACACCATTATCCCTTGTTTGTGGTGAATAAGAAGCCTTACCTGTTGAAGGTGATTTACGGTCTGCGTGTAGAGCAGTTTCAGCAGAAGCTTGAAAACGATTACTTCCGTAAGCTGGGAAGGCCCTTGTCCAATCCGGGTGTAAACAACGACCTGCTTCCTTCGGTAAACCTGATCACTCCGGTAAGTCCGCGCAGCAGTTTCAGAACCGCCTGGTATAAAACCGTAAACAGGCCTGAAATGCGCGAGCTGGCTCCGTTTGCCTTCTACAACTTCAACATCAATTCAGAAATTGTCGGAAATACGGAGCTGAAGCGTGCCGAAATCCAGAATTTCGACCTTCGCTACGAATACTTCCCCGGCGGTGAGAATATGATTTCTGTTGGAGCCTTCTACAAGCGCATCATCAATCCGATTGAATTTTCACTCAATACCACGCAGCAACTCATCCGCACCTTTAACTATGCCAACGAAGACTTGGCAACGGTTGTCGGTTTGGAAATGGAAGCGCGCAAGAAACTCGATTTCATCGGGAAAATGTTTCTGCCCGAAGTGTTTAACCACGTAACCTTCTACGCAAACCTGGCCATCATTGGCTCCAGGGTTGAATACAAAGGGATGGATGGTTTAACCTATGCCAGAAAGCTGCAGGGACAAAGTCCTTACGTGGCCAACCTGTCTTTGTTTTACGAACATCCGCAGTCTGGCATGGTGTTCAATACCAGTTTCAATAAACTGGGATCACGCATTGCATACATTGGTGTAGATAAATCGGTTCAGCCATTTGGTACAGATATTTATGAGTTTGGACGCGGTGTCTGGGATGTTCAGATCGGGAAGAACTTCAAAAAAAGCGGAACCATTCGCTGCACACTGGGTGACCTGCTGGCACAAAACGCTGTGTTCTACCAGGATTTGAATTCGGACAATCGTTACGATCAGGCCAGCGACAATACGCTGTTCAGTTTTACCTACGGCAGAACCATTACCTTCAGCTACAGCTTCACATTTTAAAGCGTTTCGGAATCTGCCGGAAATGCATCCGGAAATACATGCAGAAAAACACGACCCCAGGTCGTGTTTTTCATGTTTGGGAACTTTAATGCTCACTTAATACATCAGTCACAAAGCCATAAAAGTGCACAAGCAGTTTTGTATTGGAAATCAAGAACATTTCACCCAATGAAAACAATAAGCAAAGTTTTAGCCCTGGCTGCCCTGATGAGCAGCGCGGCTGCGGTTCAGGCCCAATTCTTCACCCAGGTAGGTTATCAGGGTGCTTTGGATGTGGATCCTGCCAAAGATTGGACTGCTACCGGATGGACGAACTTCAACCCCAAGGCAACCAACTATGCTGCAGCTACCGATACCGTTACGCTGAATGGTATTGACGGTGGCGCCAACGGAAAAAAAGTAATCACAGGTTCCCTCACCCTTGACGCCGCTAAAGTTTATCTGCTGAAAGGAATAATCGTGGTGGCGGATGGTGCTACCCTGACCATCCCGGAAGGAACCCTGATTCGCGGTAAAGCAGACCTTACGGCTTCTCCTAAAAACTATGCAACCCTCGTGGTAGAACGCGGCGGCAAGCTCATTGCCAACGGTTCTGCTGCAAAACCAATTGTATTCACCAGCTGGAAAACTTCCGGACGTGACCGTGGCGACTGGGGCGGAATTGTGATGTGTGGTAAAGCACCAAACAACCAGGGTGCCGACGTGCAGGTTGAAGGGTTCAACAACGTTGCCTTCGACAATACCCTGGCCAAATTTGGTGGTAATGTTGCCAACGACAACAGCGGCAGCCTTCAATATGTGCGTATCGAATTCGCCGGTTTGGCCTTCGAAGCAAACAAAGAAGTAAACAGCCTGACCCTTGGTTCTGTGGGCAGCGCTACAACCATTGATTATGTGCAGACTTCCTACGGCAACGACGACGCTTTCGAATGGTTCGGCGGAAACGTAAATGCAAAGCACCTCATCTCTTACATCACCACCGATGATGACTTTGATACCGATTTCGGTTGGTCAGGTGGCGTGCAGTTTGCCATTGCCGTGCGCGATTCATCTTATTATGATCTGACCTGGAACGCCACTTCAGGTTCTTCTACCAGTGAAACCTTTGAAAGCGATAACGATGCTTCCGGTTCAGGCAAATTGCCTTTGACCAGCGGTGTGTTCAGCAACGTTACCTGCGTTGGTCCAATTCCAATTGGAAGCACCTGGTCTGCCTTTGGCAGCACTTCAAAAGGCGCTTTCCGTCGTGGTGCACGCATCCGCCGCAACAGCCGTCTGAGTGTGATCAACTCCGTGTTCATGGGTTACCGCAACTTCCTGATGTATGATGGTGATTCAACCTTGAATGCTTCCGGTGTGCCAAGTGCCAATTTCCCGAACACGGCCAAAGGAATGTTGTTCCGCAACAACTTGGTGGTGAACAGCGCTGCAGGTGCGCCTGTAAGCTCCAACGCCAACGGTCTGGTGGAAGTGGCCAGCGCCAACAGCAGCCAGCTGGTTCCGTTTGATACCTGGATTAAAGATGCCAACAACGGAAACAAAATCAATCCGGTAGCCTATGCTGCAGGAACCGTGCTGGTTGATCCTCAAAATAGAGTAGCTCCTAACTTCCGCCCGGTTGCAGGTTCACCAGCCATTGGCGGTACCAATTTCGACCTGAACCGTTTGGCAGAATTTGGTGTGCTGAATTCGGTGAAAACCATCAGCAGCATCGAAGGAATCCGTGCATTCCCCAATCCCGCCCAGAATCAAATCACGCTGGGATTTGCCGCACAGGAGTCTATGACCGCTGTGGCGTTCATCAGCGATATTCAGGGCCGCATGGTGGCGCGCTTTGGTCAGCAGAACATTGTTCCCGGATACCAGGAGCTGGTGTTCAATACCACCGGTCTGAACAACGGAGTTTACTTCCTGAACATCGAAACTGCAGCAGGACGCATCAGCCAGCGCATCGCAGTGCAGCAATAAAAAACCTTCATGGATTGAAAAGAGGCCGCCTTCGGGCGGTCTTTTTTTTGTTTGAATGTGAACAGGCGCCGCAGTTTTTTTTCGGTATTCAAAGAAATTCAGAAATGACTTGTAACCAACGCCCGTTTTTTTTCGTTTAACCCCCGTAATTCATGACGCAGGAGGAGTACAATACTTGTGTGGACAGCCATTCCAATGCTTTGTACCGTTTTGCCATGAAACAACTTCGGGACCGTGATGAAGCCAAAGAAATCGTGCAGATCAGCTTTGAAAAGTTGTGGATCAAACACCGCGATGTAGCGGTTCAGAAAGCAAAAAGTTACCTGTTTACCACTGCATACCACGCCATGGTTGACTATTGGAGGAAGGCTAAAAGAACCACAGAACTCAGCACACCACTGGAACAACATGCCGCGCCTGAATCCAGTTACCGCGGACTGAAAGAAGTGATCGACCATGCGCTGAAATCGCTGCCCGAGATTCAACGAACCGTGGTGCTGCTCCGCGATTATGAAGGATACAACTACGAAGAAATCGGGCAGATTACCGGACTGAACGAAAGTCAGGTGAAGGTGTACATATTC
This sequence comes from Bacteroidota bacterium, assembly GCA_039796915.1. Lineage (GTDB taxonomy): Bacteria > Bacteroidota > Bacteroidia > NS11-12g > UBA955 > REEB481. Next base: position 17,194 of record JBDKIU010000243.1, read on the forward strand.
AGGGCTCGTCAGAAAATGAAATCCATTATAGGTTCTCTGGAATCAATTTTATAAGCGATGAACGAAGAAATAGAACTGCGCATTTTTGATTATCTGGAAGGAAATCTGAATGAACCTGAAGCCGAAGAAGTGCGGCAACTGGTTCAACAACATCCTGAGTGGAGTAGAGTATATCGGCTGATGCAGCGTACCTACCTCCATGCTGCAGATTCGGAAGCCACGTTCCAATTTCCGGATAAAGAGCAGTTGTACCGCAACTCCCGTAAGCCCAGATTGTATCTGCTGTATTATTCCGCAGCCGCTTCTTTATTCCTTTGTGGTTTAACGTACCTTTTCTGGAAATCCGGTGCCGCCGCTGTGCAGGTTGCCGTTCTTCCTCAGGAACAAGAGGTCGCAGCGCTAAAGCCTGAAAAACGGCAGCCGTCCACCCCGCAGTTCAACACAGCATTGCCGCGCCCAGACTCGGCGCCACTTCCGGAACAGCTTGTAAACATGACGTCTGAACCGCAAGCGGGACTTGCCGTTGAAGTGGCAGATTCGTTCATGCCAGTTTCCTTAACCACGCGAAGACCGAGCCCGACGGCCATCAGCCTTCAGGGGCCATATCCTTCCGGCGCTATGCGCTTCATCAATGGAAATTATGTTCCTCTGAAGCAGCGGCGTTCATTGTTGCGGTTCCGACTTTTAGAAGAAGGCCGCGAACTCCTAGCTTGGGTGAGCGAACCGCGCCTCATGCTTGTGCGCACCGAACGCGCCGGCGCCAGAGACCGCATGGAACTACGCATAGAAACCAAAAAAATTGGCATCATCGCCACCATCACAGATTAACCCATGAACAACTATTCAAATCCATTCTATATGAAATTCATGTATCCGTTCCTTTTGGCCGCCACCCTGGTCGGATCGTCAGGAAAAAGTTATGCTCAATCCGAGAAAGGCGACACCTCCAAACGCGTAAAGGTGATCATTAAAGATGAAGCCAACGAACAGTCCATCATCACCGGGCCGATTCATTTTCGCCTGGATGAAAAAGAATCACCACCCAAGGGCATTCGTGTGCCGGCGCCAGCCAGAACCGCTACTTTGCCGCCATTGAATCACTGGACTTCCGCTCGTTCTTTCCCCTGCGATACTTGTCTGGTTTGGGTGATGGATCCCAATAAACCTTCGGATTCCGCCACCGCTTATCGCCTGATTGTTAATCCGCGGGTTTTTGAATTTCGCTTTCGTGAGGAACATGAAGCAGATCAGGGATGGAGCAGTGATGACGAACGCTTACCCCGCGTTGCTGAATCCCTGGTAAAGCGCACTGTGTTTGCTGTCGGTTTTACAGGCCTAAGGAATGAATTCACCATCGGCCCGCGTGTTCCTGAACTGAATACAGCCAAAAGCGTAAGCTGTTACCTTGGTTTTGTTGAAGGCGGGCTGAAGCTGGATCGTGCCGGCCGCTTGCGTATCTGGTCAGGACTGGGGTATGAATGGGATAATTACCGCTTCGAAAATCCGGCTGTGCGCCTGGGTACGTTGGATACTTTCCCGCCTTTGGGATCAACCACACAGCATTTTACCATTGATT
>JBDKIU010000244.1:0-19621 GCA_039796915.1 Bacteroidota bacterium
CCTGAAATTCTGTGCTGCCTGTGTGTTCATGCCGGTTCAAAAATAGAAACAGGGGCGGGAATACTTCGCCGTTTGCGGATATTTGCGGCGATGAAAACCACAAGCGGCCCCAGGGTGCTCCATGCGCCTACGGGCAATAAACTGAACTGCAAAGGCTGGGTGCAGGAAGCAGCGTACCGCATGCTGCACAACAATCTGGATCCGGATGTGGCAGAAAAGCCCGAGCAACTGATTGTATATGGCGGACTTGGCAAAGCTGCCCGCAACTGGGAAGCGTTTGACAACATCTGTAAAGCCTTGCTGGAATTGGAAGATGACGAAACCCTGCTTATCCAATCGGGTAAGCCTGTGGGAATTCTGCCCACGCATCCCAACGCACCGCGCGTGTTGATTTCCAACAGTCAACTGGTTCCAAACTGGGCGAACTGGGCACATTTCCGCGAACTGGAAGCCAAAGGCCTGATGATGTATGGCCAGATGACCGCCGGAAGCTGGATCTATATCGGCTCACAGGGTATTGTGCAGGGAACGTATGAAACCTACGCAGAATGTGCGCGTCAGCATTTCGGCGGCAGCCTGAAAGGAACCCTGAACGTGACCGCAGGTCTTGGTGGCATGGGCGGCGCGCAGCCGCTGGCCATCACCATGAATGAAGGTGTGGCGCTGGTGGCTGAAGTTGAAGAATGGCGCATCCGCAAACGCCTGGAAACACGTTACCTCGACCTGATGGCGCGCAGCGTGGATGAAGGCATCGACATGGCGCTTTCCGCGAAACAACAAGGTCATGCTGTGTCCATTGGCGTGCTGTGTAATGCAGTAGATCTGCTGGAACGCATGCTGCAGCGCGGCATCAAACCCGATACGCTCACCGACCAGACCAGCGCCCATGATCCGCTGATTGGCTATTATCCAAACCACATGGATACAGAAACAGCCGACCGGCTGCGTGAACGCGACCCCGAGCAATACCTCGAGCTGAGTTATAAAACCATGGTTCGCCACGTAGAACTGATGCTGGAATTCCAGAAACAGGGAAGTATTGTGTTTGACTACGGAAACAACCTGCGTGGCCGGGCCTTTGAAAAAGGACTGACCCATGCTTTTGATTTCCCCGGTTTTGTGCCCGCCTTTATCAGACCCTTGTTCTGCGAAGGAAAAGGTCCGTTCCGCTGGGTGGCCCTCAGTGGCGATCCGGAGGATATTTACACCACCGATCAGGTGATTCTGGATTTGTTTCCGGAGAACGAAAGCCTGCGCCGCTGGATGACGATGGCGCGTGAGAAGATAGAATTTCAGGGCTTGCCGGCCCGCATCTGCTGGCTGGGACAAGGCGAACGTGAAAAGGCGGGCCTTGCCTTCAACGAACTGGTGCGCAGCGGTAAGGTGAAGGCGCCGATTGTGATTGGCCGCGACCATCTGGATACCGGTTCTGTGGCTTCTCCCAACCGCGAAACAGAAGCCATGCTCGACGGCAGCGATGCGGTTGCTGACTGGCCAATTCTAAATGCGCTGGTGAACACCGCCGGAGGCGCCAGCTGGGTGAGCCTGCATCATGGCGGCGGCGTGGGTATGGGATACAGCATTCACTCGGGAATGGTGATTGTGGCCGACGGAACCGAAGCTGCAGAAGCCCGATTGCGCCGTGTTCTGCACAACGATCCCGGCATGGGCGTGATTCGTCACGCGGATGCAGGTTACGAGCTGGCCAAAAAGACAGCCCGCGAAAACGGTCTGGATCTTGAACAACGACTGCACGAATAAGAATTTTCGCATACGATAAGCATAAAAAAACCGGCTCAGGGCCGGTTTTTTTATGGGTTGATTTTTGATTAGTGACTCATCTCTTCAACAGCTTCAGGGGCAACTTCGGTGTTGTCGTATTCCATGTCGGATTCGGATCCTAAGGCGCCCACTGGATTCAGGCTGCCCTGGTAAGCAACCCTCAATTCAATATTGTCTTCGCTGTAGCGCAAGATGGCCTGGTATTCACCAAACACCTTCACTCCGTCAGAACTGTAACTGCTGTTCAGCTGGTAGCCGGCGGCGGCAAGGCGAGATTCCAGTTCATCACTCAGCTTCTTCGATTTGCTGCCAAGCTTTCCATACAGCCTGATGTTCACGCTCATATACGTCAACATGGCGTTGTTGTTCAGGCCATAGCCGGTAACGGATTCATAAGGGTAGCCGTAAACGTATTCAGTAGTTGTAATGGGCTTTTTCACCTGGTCGTCGAAACCACATTCAATGCTCAGGCTCAGGTTTTCCAGGTCATAGCGGTTTTTGGTGAAGCTGCTACCGTAGGAATACAGATCTTCTTCGGTCATTTCCAGCAACTGCATCATCTGGGGCAGCGATTTGCCTGAATTGCCATTGATTTTTTCCATGCCTGAGTTCTTCAGGATGTTGCTGATGGTAGAAGCCGCATCAACGTAATCGCTGCTTACGGTAGGATACATGCCGGTGAGCCAGGATTGCAGGAAATTATCCAGACTTCTGGAAGCTTTGAAACTTTTCTTGCTTACTTCTTTGCCTTGCTGGTCGATGAGGATGTAGTTGTCGCCATCGCGGGCAAGGGTGTTTTTATTGAAAAATGGCAGCAGGTCTTTGTATTCAGGAGCAATCAGTTCTTTGCCTTCCAGATCTACAAATCCCCATTTCTTGTCTTCCTCCACCATCACCATTTTGTTGTAGTAGATGGCATTGTCGTATTTAGCGCGCAGGGCGATTTCTCCTTTTTTGTCCATGATGCCCCAGCTTTCTCCATCGGAAAAAGAAGCATAATCCTGCATGAAGGGAAATACGCGGGCAAAGTCTTTACGCGCTTTAATCACGCGTTCACCTTTAGGATCCATAAAGCCCCACATGTCTTTTTTCTTCTCTTCGTCGCCAGATTCTTCGTAATAGGCAATCAGGCCGCTGGAAACAGACGCCATCAGTTTGGTTTTTTCCTTGGGCTCCAGCACATATTTTCCGTCGGTGTCAATGATGCCCACTTTGCTGATTTCCTTGTAACTGGAATCGCCGGGGTTTCCTTTTTTCTCTACTTCTTCTACCACTGCATAACCTTCACGGAAATCACCGGCGGAAGAATACTTGGCTTTAATAGCCACTTTACCGTTGCGGTCGATATATCCCCATTTGCCCTCAGTATTGCGGAAACGAGCTAGTCCACCGCGGAACTGTCCGGCTTCTTCCACAATTTTGCCGTCGGCTTCTTTCAGGCGAAACACTTCTTTACCGCTTTTGTCGATGTAGCTGATGGGCTGATCAGGCTCTGCAACGGGTGCCAGGCCTTCCATGAAGAAGCCAACAGACTTATAGGTTTTTCCAACCTTGGCAGGCTTCTTTTCAATGGTGAAAAACTCGTAATTGCCGTCGGCATTTTCTACGGAAGTCATGCCTTCAAATACCAGCGATGGCTGTTTTTTCCATTCACGGTCAACCACAATTTCTCCGGTTTCAAGATCCAGAATGCTCCAGCGTTCTTCACCATCTTCCTTAATGGGAACGTAGCGCAGGGTAATGTCGTTGTTGCCCGGAAGAAACTTCCAGATGGCGAAGCCGGCCGCGGCTACTCCAACAACAATCAGGGCGATAATCAGGCCTTTTTTCATAAGCGATTTTTTGTAAGGACGTCGAATTAAGGTAAAAAAAATGGAGCAGCCAAAAAACACATTGTATTTAGCCTGAATACCTTTGTATCTGTGATTCGCAGTAATGAGCCGCTTAAGTCGTTGAATACCTTTGGATTAGATGTGTCCTCGCGGCTGTTTTATGCGTGCTCATCTCCTGAATCGTTGTTCAGCCTCTGGAAATCGAACCTGTTTCAGCTGGCCTCGCCACTGGTTTTAGGCGGCGGAAGCAACATCCTGTTCACACGCAATTACCACGGACTGATTCTCAGGAATATGATGCTGGGCAGGGAAGTGCTGCGCGAAACCTCTGAGCATGTTTGGGTGCGATTTGGCGCGGGCGAGCGCTGGCATGATTGCGTGCAGTTTGCCATTGCCAACAACTGGGGCGGCATCGAAAACCTCAGCCTGATTCCGGGTTCCATTGGCGCCGCTCCTGTGCAGAACATCGGTGCTTATGGCGTGGAGCTGAAGGATTGTTTTGTGGAATTAAGCGCCTTTGACCTGGTACTTGGTAAGGTGATGAACTTCGACAAAGCCGACTGTGCGTTTGGGTATCGCGACAGTGTGTTCAAACAGGAAGGGAAGGGTCGTTACTGCATTGTTTCAGTAACACTTCGCCTGCATAAAACCCATGACTTCCATACGCAGTACGGCGACATTCCTGCCATGCTCGACCAGATGGGCGTTACCACCCTGAGCATCAAGGCTGTTTCTGAAGCGGTGATTGCAATCAGGCGCAGCAAGTTGCCCGATCCGGAGCAGTTGGGCAATTGCGGTAGTTTTTTCAAGAATCCGGTGGTGGCTGCGGCCCATTTTGAGTCGCTGAAAGAACGCTATCCCGACATCCGTTCTTTTCCGGCAGGCGCTGGAAAGGTAAAGGTTCCCGCGGGCTGGCTGATTGAAAAAGATGGCTGGAAGGGCAAACGCGTGGGCAATACCGGTTGTCATGAAAAACAGGCATTGGTGCTGGTGAATTACGGAAATGCCACCGGTGCGGAAGTGGCAACGCATGCCGCACGCATTGTGGAATCTGTGGAAGCGCATTTTGGCATCAGGCTGGAAACAGAAGTAAACATCATCTGATGCGGCCGGAACCGGAAGTGATTTACGAAGACAATCACCTGCTGGCGGTAAATAAACCTGCGGGCATGCCAGTTCAGGGCGACCAGACCGGCGATGAACACTTGCTGCAATGGGCTGCCGCCTATCTGAAGCACAAATACCAGAAACCCGGCGACGCTTTTGTGGGCCTGATTCATCGTTTGGACAGGCCGGTGAGCGGTGTTGTGGTTTTGGCGAAAACCAGCAAGGCGCTGGCGCGGATGAATGAGCTGTTTCGCAGCCGGAACATTGAAAAGGAATACCGCGCCTTGTGCACCCGACCACTTCCGGAAGTATCCGGGAAGCTCGAGCATTTTCTGGATAAAGACACCCGAAACAACCGGGCCATCGTGTACCGAAAAGAGAAACCCGGTGCCAAACCCGCCATGCTGGAATATGAGCTCATCAAAAGCTGGGACGGCAATTACCTGTATAAAGTGTTGCCCCACAGCGGGCGTTTTCATCAAATCCGCGCCCAGCTGGCATTCAGCGGAGCGCCGATTGTTGGTGACCTGAAGTATGGTTATCCGGTGCCCAATCCTGATAAAAGCATCTGCCTTCATGCAGCGGCACTGCGGTTTATGCATCCCATCCGAAACACGCCGGTGTTGCTCGAAGCAGGATTGCCGACGGGAACAATTTGGCGTTTGCCGCGGAACTAATCGAAGAAAAAAATCTTGTGAACCAAATAGGGCTGTTTATGATGGTCTGAAATTTTGTTAATGCGTATTTTGCCGGTCATTCTATGAATTTACGGTATTTAAAACAGGATATTCCGGCGGGTTTAGTGGTTTTTTTGGTCGCGCTCCCTTTATGTCTGGGCGTGGCTTTGGCTAGTGGCGCTCCGCTGCTTTCCGGCATCATTTCCGGAGTGGTTGGCGGAACCATTGTTGCGGTCATGAGCGGTTCCAATACAAGTGTCAGCGGGCCGGCTGCCGGCCTTACGGCGGTAGTGCTTGCAGGCATTACCCAGCTGGGTTCCTTCGAAGTGTTTTTGAGTGCAGTGGTGCTTGCCGGCGTGATTCAGCTGCTTTTCGGCATCATCAAGTTGGGATTCATTGCCGATTATATGCCCAGCAACGTCATCAAAGGTTTACTTTCTGCCATTGGCATTATCCTGATTCTTAAACAAATTCCACATGCCATTGGCTACGATGCCGTGCCGGAAGGAGATTTTAGTTTTAATCAGCAGGACGGAAAGGATACCTTTTCAGAGCTGTTGAATATGTTGAACTATGTGTCGCCGGGGGCGGTAATCCTCAGCGTGCTGAGTTTGATTGTTATGCTTGTTTGGGATAAAACGCCTATGCGGAAGTGGAACCTGCTTCCCGCGCCATTGTTTGTGGTGGTTCTGGGCGTGGTGTTAAATGTGGTGTTCATCAAGTGGTTTCCTGAACTGGCCATCGTGAAGGACGAACACCTGGTGCGCATTCCTGAGATCAAGGCCAGCACCTTACTGCATCTTCCCGATGTGCAGCATCTGCAAAACTCCATGGTCTGGATGGTGGCGCTGACGGTTGCCCTGGTAGCGTCTATTGAAACGCTGCTGAATGTGGAAGCGGTGGACAGAATTGATCCGCACAAGCGCGAAACACCCACCAACCGCGAGTTGATTGCGCAGGGAACCGGAAATATATTTTCAGGATTGTTGGGCGGGATTCCGGTTACATCTGTAGTCGTGCGCAGTTCGGTGAATATTTCCGCAGGTGCCATGACGAAAATGTCTGCCATCGTGCACGGCATCTTCCTGATACTGAGCGTATTGTTCTTGGGAAGTCTGATCAATCTGATTCCACTTTCTGTACTCGCAGCGGTGTTGATTGTTACGGGTTATAAGCTGGCGAAGGTTTCCATCTTTACCGAAATGTACCGCAAGGGCTGGGATCAGTTTGTTCCCTTCCTGGTTACCATTTTGGCCATCATATTCACCGATTTGCTGAAAGGTGTGATGGTGGGAACGGTGGTGAGTCTGTTCTTTATTCTTCGTTCCAATTTCCGCAATCCTTTTGTGCGGGAAACCCAGGTGATGCACATTGGTGAGGTGATACGCCTCGAATTGCCCAACCAGGTATCATTTCTGAATCGAGCTTCCATCAAGCGGACTTTATGGGGCATTCAGGCGAATTCGAAGGTGGTGATTGATGCCAGTGCTTCTGATTACATCGATCAGGATGTTTTGGAATTGATCAGGGATTTCATTGAAACATATGCGCCGGAACACGAGATTCAGGTGAATGTATTTGGATTGGAACGACATAATGCGGTGCGTGACCTGATACAGTTTCAGGAAGTGCTTGATGCGGAAACCCGTTCGAAACTTACCCCTGAGCGTGTACTTGAGCTGATGAAGATTGGCAACGAACGCTTCCTTAAAGGCCGCGATTCAGGCCGCAGGCACCAGGCACAGGTGAGTCAAACGGCAAGCGGACAAGCGCCGATGGCGGCCATTGTGAGCTGTATCGACTCACGCACTTCTCCGGAAATCACCTTCGATGCAAACCTGGGCGACTACCTCGCCATTCGGAATGCCGGCAACGTAATGACCGCAGATGCGCTGGGCAGCATTGAAGTGGCCGTGAAGCATCTGGGTGTAAAACTCGTAGTGGTGAAAAGCCATGCCGATTGTGGCGCGGTAAAGCTGGCCATGCTCGGTGAAAAGAGCGGCAACATCCACCACGTGACCGATCAGATTGGGATGGCTGTTCAGGCCTGCGGTTGTACGCAGCCACATCCGAATGTGAAAGATTCAGCGCTGGTGAATAAAGTGGCGCAGCAAAATGCACAACTCTCCGTGCAGCGCATGCTCGAATCAAGTGCCTATTTGAAAGAAATGCTTGAATCCGGCAAGATTGGGGTTGTATGCGCCTTCCACGACATCAGCAATGGCAAGGTTCATTTCGAACCCTTGATGAAAGGCGTTTAAGCCTCAATTCGGAAGCTGGTAGGTTTTCCCTGGTCCTGGCCAGGCCATAAGTCCGTTCAGGTCCGGAAGCAACTGGTACAGGTTTTCCTCTGTGATGTTGTCCAAATCCACGAAGTAGCATTGCTTGCCGCCGTCGTGGGTATAGCCGAGCAGAAAGCCTTCGTTCATGTTTCTTTTGTCCTGCACGGTCAGATACATTTTCTTCGGCAACAAGGCATAGTATGTTCCTGAGCGTTCAGCCATGTTGCTTACCGGCATCACCACCAGGCTGTCGATCCGAATTTGCTGTTGTTCCAGGTACGCGTCTTCCTTTTTCAGGCGCTCAACCAACTTCTTGCGATGCGCTTCGTTGGTACTCATTCCGGGCACAACCGCGTAGCGAAGGAATTGCTCATAATCTTTGTGGTTGTGTGCGTTTTTCATGGCGATAGCCTGGGCAAAAAACAGCGATTCCAGCGTGGGTTCTTTGATGTTGCGGCGTCCTTCCGTGTTTTTCGATGTTCCAATTTGGGGCGCATCATTCGCGGAAGGGTTTTCGCCCTGTGCGCCCCATTGTGGAGCGGATTTTTTTGTGCTGTCCTTCTGTGTGGGCGAATCCGTTTGGGTGCAGGCTCCAAGGAGCAAAAGCAGAAACAAAGAAGGGATGGCCTGGCGCATCAGCTGCATAACGCTGCAAATTAAATGGTGATTGTATGTTTCAAATAAAAAAGCCGCTCCGGAATACTCCTGAGCGGCCTTCTTAGTGCTATCAATGAGGTTTACTTCACTTCTTCGAAATCAACATCCTGCACGGTGCTGTCGCCGGTGTTTCCGGAATCACCCTTATTGGTGGTGTTTCCGTCGGTGGCGCCGGTTTCCTGAGCAGCCTTGTACATGTCTTCACTGGCAGCCTGCCACGCCTGATTGAGCGCTTCCACAGCGCTGTCAATGGCAGTCAGGTCTTTGCTTTCGTGCGCGGTTTTCAGCGTAGCAAGGGCCGTTTCGATGTTCGTTTTCTTCTCGCCAGGAATCTTGTCGCCGTATTCTTTCAGCTGTTTTTCCGTGCTGAAGATCAGGGAGTCGGCCTGGTTCAGTTTGTCGGCTTCTTCTTTACGCTGACGGTCGGCCTCGGCGTTGTCGGTGGCTTCGCGCTTCATCCGTTCAATTTCGTCCTGACTGAGTCCGGTGCTGGCTTCAATCCTGATTTTCTGCTCTTTGCCTGTGGCTTTGTCTTTAGCGGTTACGCTCAAAATACCGTTGGCGTCGATGTCGAAGGTAACTTCAATCTGAGGAACGCTGCGGGGCGCCGGTGGAATGCCGTCCAGGTGGAAGCGACCGATGGTTTTGTTGTCGCGTGCCATGGGTCTTTCTCCCTGCAATACATGGATCTCCACACTTGGCTGATTGTCAGCAGCGGTGGTGAAGGTTTCCGTTTTCCTTGTAGGAATAGTGGTATTGCTTTCAATCATCTTGGTCATCACGTTGCCCATGGTTTCGATGCCCAGGCTCAGCGGGGTAACGTCCAGCAGCAGGATGTCTTTCACTTCTCCGGTAAGCACGGCGCCCTGTAAGGCTGCGCCAACTGCTACCACTTCGTCGGGGTTTACGCCTTTGCCGGGTGCCCTTCCGAAGAAGTCTTCAACCAATTTCTGGATGGCCGGGATGCGTGTGGAACCGCCCACAAGGATCACTTCATCGATGTCTGATGGATTCATGCCGGCGTCTGACAAGGCCTTTTTGCAAGGTTCCAGGGTGCGGCGAATCAGGCTGTCGGCCAGTTGTTCAAATTTCGACCTGGACAGTTTGCGCACGAGGTGCTTAGGCATGCCGTCCACAGCAGTGATGTAGGGCAGGTTGATTTCAGTTTCAGTGCTGGAGGAAAGTTCAATCTTTGCTTTCTCGGCAGCTTCCTTCAGGCGTTGCAGGGCCATGGGGTCCTTGCGAAGGTCCAGGTTTTCTTCGTTGCGGAACTCATCGGCCAGCCAGTCGATGATGACCTGGTCGAAGTCGTCACCACCCAGGTGCGTATCACCGTTGGTACTTTTTACTTCAAAAACACCTTCACCAAGTTCAAGTACGGAAATGTCAAAAGTTCCGCCGCCCAGGTCGTACACCGCAATTTTCATGTCGCGGTTCTTCTTATCCATTCCATAGGCCAGGGCTGCTGCTGTTGGCTCGTTGATGATACGTTCTACCTTGAGGCCGGCAATTTCACCTGCTTCTTTGGTAGCCTGACGGCTGGCATCGTCGAAATAAGCCGGTACGGTAATTACAGCGCGGGTGATTTCGTGACCCAGATAATCTTCAGCGGTTTTCTTCATTTTCTGAAGAATCATAGCGCTGAGTTCCTGTGGCGTGTACAAACGATCGCCAATCCGCACGCGGGGCGTGTCATTGTCGCCCTGAACCACTTCGTAGGGAACGCGTTCGGTTTCTGTTTTTACTTTTGAAAAACGCTCACCCATGAACCGTTTGATGGACATGATGGTGTTTTTCGGATTGATGATGGCCTGACGCTTGGCCGGGTCTCCCACCTTGCGTTCGCCGTTGCCATTGTCCATGAATGCCACTACGGATGGAGTGGTGCGGCGCCCTTCGCTGTTGGGAATCACCACGGGTTCGTTGCCTTCCATTACAGCTACGCAGCTGTTGGTTGTGCCAAGATCAATTCCAATGATTTTGTTGCTCATGTTTATTCCTTTTCCGCTTTCTTTCAATAGAAGTGCCAAAGGCATTTCCTGACAGCAATCGCGGGAAACTGGAATGAAATCCGCCTTATTGTCAGCTAGGGCGGGTTTTTGTGGAAAGATGCTGACCTTCTGGCCTCAGGATGTCAGAATACGAAGTTCAGCGGCCGGATTTCCGGACGACCGATCAGCAGCAGGAGCGAGTTCTGGTCGAACTTTACCTTGGGAATCCGGTAAATGTGCCGGGAAGAAAAAATACCCAGTGCTCCGTTGATGTTGCTGTATTCTGCCTGTTTTTGTACGATGCCAATGCTGGGTTCGCTTACGGAAATATAGTCAACCAGCTGTGGTGCGCCTCCGTAAAAGGTGAATGCCACATATTTAGCCCGGCGCCTCAGGGTTGCATCGGCTTTGATCTGGCTGGCAATGAATTGGAAGAAGGCGGTTCGCGGGATGATATTGGTAAGCCTCACGCCGCCGCCGTAGTTGTTGGTGCGCTGGTCCGTAATCAGGCGCCAGGTAATGCTTTTTTGGGTTTTCTTGGAAGTATCAGCAACCGGAAACTCATCGTAAATGAAATCCATCCGGATGTCGTACGCTGCCGTGTTCAGTCCGCTGTTGTAGATCACTGGGATGTTTTCCAGCTGAAGGTTGAGTGTGCTGAACGTGTCGGCAATGGGCGCGAATACTGCGGGCTGTCCGCAAATCAGCGTACTTGCTTCGATTTTCTTGCCGCTGGATTTGCGCAAAATTTCCAGCCGGTAGGTGTTGAATTGGCTGATTTTGGCTTTGAAAGTCCACAAGGTGTTGCGGTCGTTGGCGAAGATGCCCGAATCTTTCGGGATGGAATTGTCCACCTGACAAGGATAAACCGTTTGATCTTCCTGGCGGATTACGCGAACTTCCAGATCGTCAAAGAATAAAGAGTCACTCACAGAGGCTGCTTCCAGCGCATTGGTCTTTTCGTTGAGGAATGCTTTGTTGATCTTCAGGTAGTGGATGCTGTCTGTAGGGTTGAGGAGTCCATAAACCACCATCACCTCTTTCCAGTTGGCATTGATGTCGATATCGTTCGCGCATCCCTGGATAAAAAGGGTGATTCCTAAGATGATACGTACAAACAGACTTTTTATCAGGTTCATTTGGCGGAATTATGACTAATTTTGCCCTTTACGGCGGCACAAATATGAACAAAAACCGGCTGCTCTTGCTCAGCCTGCTGCAATTTTCGGTCCTCGGTGCACAACAGGTTACGAAGGATTTTCCCAAGCTACAATGGGACGAAGACTTCAATTTGGTCAGTGAAAAGTGGCCTCAAACCTACAATTCGGACAATTTCTTTCTGGTGCAGAATGGCAGCTACGACATGCAGCGCACCAACCTGAAAACGGGAACTTTTGTCTTTCCTGCGGAAGATAAAACCTTCGGATATTTCGAAGTGCGCTGCCGGCTTGCCTTTAAAGAAGGCACCGGAACCCAGGCTGTGGCAGGATTGGTGTTTCAGGCACAGGCCGACGGCAGCGGCGCACTGGTGGTTGAAGTCAACGACAAATACCAATACCGTGTGCGGCGGATGACGCGCGACGGTGCGGTAAATCTGACCGGAGGCGGCGAGAATGAAGGCTGGATCAAAGCCAAACGCATGCTCCACAAGGATGCCAATACCATTGTGGTGAAAACCTACGAAAAGGTTTATGACCTTTACCTGAACGATCAGTACGCAATAACCTTCACCGAAATTGAGCTTTCCCAGGGTAAAATTGGATTCTATGTTGGCCCCGGAACCAAGGTGAGCGCGGAGTATGTGAAGGTGATGGGCGATGAGAACTTCACCATGGTGAGCAGCGATGTTCAAAACCAGGCGGAAGAGAGTTTAACCTTCCAGCAAATCATTGTGCGGCTGAAGGAAAGCATCAACAAAAAAGATAAACGTATAGCTGAACTGGAGGCTGAAAACCGACGTCTGGGCTCCAGCCGCGGCAGCGATACCCTCACACAGCGCAAACTGCAGGAGGCCGACAAGCGCAACTTTGAACTGGTGCGTCAGATTGATAAATACCGTGTGGACCTGGAAGCATCGAAGTCCAGAGTCAGTGAGCTGGAACAGTTTCGCAGTCAAATTCGCGACAACGAAAACGGCGATATTGTCATCAACCTCACCAACATCAATACCCGGCAAAAACAGCAACTGGAAAAGCTGGAGCAGCTGAAGCGCCAGATGGAGTCAGAGAGTGCCGAAATCAAGGCCGATCGGTTGAGGCTGGCCCAGGAAAATGAGCGCTTTCGTATGATGGGTTTTGAAAAGGACGAAGAAATTCGGCTTCTGAAGGCGCAGATGGCAACCCAGGACAGCATCATCCAGGAACTTCGTCAGCGCAGGCCCAAAGATGATGCTGAAAGCGGTAGCTCCAAATCCAAAGTAAAAGAAGAGCGTGTGAAGCCGGAGCGCAAGCCACGGGAAGAAGCGGAACAGGTGCAAAATCCTGCGCTGAGTGCCGATGAAATCCACCGTTTGCAGGAGCAGGAACGCAACAACAGCGGAAAACCTTCCGATCCCTTGCCCAGTGGTAAGCTTCCCAAGCAGAAAAAAGAGAAGAAGGCCAAAAAAGAAAAAATCATTATTCCTGAAACCATCATCATTGACTGACCACGCATGAGCGTTCAAAAAACCATCCGAAAGGTAACCACACATGTGCTTCAGGAAATGAAGGAGCGCGGAGAGAAAATATCCATGCTCACGGCCTATGATTTTTCCATGGCACGCATGGTGGACCACGCCGGCATCGATGTTATTCTTGTTGGCGACAGCGCCAGCAATGTGATGGCGGGCCACGAAACAACCCTGCCCATTACGCTCGATCAGATGATATATCACGCCGGTTCGGTGGTTCGCGGAACCAACCGCGCCCTGGTGGTTGTGGATCTTCCCTTTGGAAGTTATCAGGGAAACAGCAAGGAAGCGCTGAGCAGCGCCATCCGCATCATGAAAGAAAGCGGAGCGCATGCGGTGAAAATGGAAGGCGGCGAAGAAGTTATCGAAGGCGTTAAGCGCATCCTCACGGCCGGCGTTCCGGTGATGGGACACCTGGGACTTACGCCCCAGAGCATCTATAAATTCGGAACCTATAATGTGCGTGCCACCGAGGAGCTGGAAGCCGAAAAACTGATCCGCGATGCCCGCTTGCTGGAAGAAGCCGGATGCTTTGCGCTGGTGCTCGAAAAAATCCCTTCAGCCTTGGCCGGAAAGGTGGCCCGCAGCCTGCGCATTCCCGTGATTGGCATTGGCGCCGGCGGCGAAGTGGACGGACAGGTACTGGTGGTGCACGACATGCTCGGCATCAACAACGAGTTTTCTCCTCGCTTTCTCAGACGTTACCTGAACCTGTACGACGAAATCAAACAGGCGGTGGGGAACTATATCAGCGACGTGAAGTCGGGCGATTTTCCCAATCAGCAGGAACAGTATTAAGTCGTTTAGCTATATTTCCGGCCTGAGTACACTTCATTCACTGCCTCTAAGCGCTTAAAATGTCAGTCTTTGGTTTCATTCATCAGGCCATTTCCAACTTCAGGAACGTAGGCGCTGTCGCAGGAAGTTCACGGTTTCTGGTCAACCGGATGTTGCAGCCTGTTGACTTCAGCCATCCGCTCACGGTGGTTGAACTGGGTCCCGGCAGTGGCAATTTTACCCGCGCCATCCTCAGGCACATGAACCAGCAAAGCAGCCTGGCCGCCTACGAAATCAACGATGCATTTTACCATTTGCTCGAACAGCAAATCCACGACAAAAGATTTACCCTGAAACACGGATCGGCTGCCGACATTGCACGTGATTTTCTTCCGGGAAGCGTAGATGTGGTGGTTTCCAGTTTGCCACTGGCCATGATGCCGGCAGCGGTGAAAAACGAAATTCTTGAGGCCAGCGCAGCAGTCTTAAAACCCGGTGGCCTGTTCCTTCAGTATCAATATTCCAGAAGAGATTTAGGGCTGGTTCGCCGCTTTTTTCCTTCCATGAAAACCAACTTCGCCCTGCTGAATCTGCCTCCGGCCATCATTTATATGGCCAGAAAATAAGCATCAAGGGTGCTCAGGAACCCTTCACCAGCCTGGCGCTGCGGATGTTGCCCTTCCGCCGGCATTCCAAAAGATAAATTCCGTTGGGAAGATGACTTACATCGATGCTGCGCTTGTCTGTCAGCACCTCTTCTGAAATCAGCCGGCCCATCAGGTCACGGATGTGGATTTCATCTCCGGCGCAGCCATCGCTGAGCTGAATCAGGTTGACGCATGGGTTGGGAAACAGGTTCAGTTCGTCCTGCGGCCCGCCGTATGCAGCTTCCAGGTTTTGGGTAAAGGCAAACGCGCATGAGGTATAAGCCGATACGAGGTAGCGTGCTTTGCTGGCCGTATTTTGTGTGTTGAATTTACTGATGCTTCCAATGGGCGGCCAGGCAGTATTCGTTTTAGCGTAGAATTCCTCGGGTTTGGCGCCATACAGGCTGGTATCAGCTTCGTTGCTTGTACCAGCGTCGTACAGCGTTCCTTTCACGTTGTTTCCATAGACAAAATGATTGGTGCCGGTGAGGGTAAACATGCCCTGCAGGAATCCGGTTCCGGTTACCTCGTTGGCAATCAGGTTTACGCTGCTGCCCGCGCCATTGTTCATAAACACGCCGTACAATTCTGCGCGGTTTCTGTGGAAGGTATTGTAAGGCCCATTGATGCCGTGCGAATTATCAATCACAATGTTCTGCACAATGTTTCCTTCAAACAGGTTGCCATACGGGTAGTTTCCATGCAACACCAGGTCGCCGGCTGAATTGGAAGGAAGACTCACATCCGTCCAATACGGTTCTATGGAGTAATTGTATCCAATCACGTTGCCATTCGCACCAGACTGCAGCAGCACGGAATGGCGCAGTTTGCGGAACACGTTGTTGTAGATGTAACAGTCGCTGCTCGCAAATTGGAGCGCCGTACCATACGCTTTTCCGCCACTTCCATAAGAAAAGCCATCTTTAAAAAAGCTGCCCGTGATGGTGTTGAAGGCGGAATAAGAAATGGCCACATGGGCGAAGTTGCTGTTGTAGCTTTCCACGCAGCGCACGAAACACTGTGTGGAATATTCCATGTTGATGTTGCTGGTTTGGCCGCTGGTAGCGTCTTCCCGGATGATGCTGAGGTATTCAATGCCTGCGTGCTCCACGGGTATGATGCGCAAAATTTTCGCCCGTTTATTCAGCAGGAAATCGCGGCGCAGCGCGCTGCTCAGAAACAAGGTTTTCCCCCGCAGGGAATCTACCTTCACCATTTGGCCGGCCGATCCGAATGCCCAGGTAGAAGTGACCAGGGTGCTGTCGTCATCCAGCAGATATAGCAATTCGCCCGGCTGCACAATGCCAGAATCCCGGACTTGCACACGTTGCGTGTGGCGCAAAGCATCGGCGGTAAGCGGGATGTAATTGCCTCTGTTTTTACCGGACAGTTCAATGGCATTTCCGCTGCCGCCCAGGTTGAACTTCAGGATCGTTTGTGACGCATTTACCCCTTGCAATACGGTGCGTGAGGGAAGGCGTATATCCGATTTAAAGCGATAGGTGCCGGCAGGAAAGTAAATCAGCAAACCGGAATCGGGATTGACTTTGGCCAGCAGCGCGTCCATCAGCGAATCATTGTTTCCTGCGCCCTGATTGTTGCCGCCGGCAGTCAGGAAGTTGATGCTTTTCTTCGGAAGCATGATGCTGCATTGCGCCACACTTCGCTTCCAGTCGGAGCGGCGCTCCGCAGGCAATGTCTGTGCCTTGCTTACGCCCGTGGTGAAAGGCATAAACGCAGTGAGAAACAAAAGAACTGCCTGAGCGCGCATGGAATTAGTTTTTACCGGAAGCCTTGGCGTGGTCTGCCAGGAATTGCTGCAGGCCGATGTCGGTGAGCGGATGCTTCAGCAAACCGAGGATGGCACTCAGCGGACAAGTGGCTACGTGTGCGCCGGCTTCAGCAGATTTCACAATATGCAACGGATTGCGGATGCTGGCCGCCAGAATCTGTGTTTCAAAACCCTGGATGTCGTAGATGTCGGCAATTTGGGCAATCAGTTCCATGCCGTCCCAGTTCATGTCGTCAATGCGGCCAATGAATGGGGAGAGATAAGTAGCGCCTGCCTTGGCCGCCAGGATGGCTTGCCCGGCGCTGAATACCAGTGTGCAGTTGGTTTTGATGCCGTTGGCAGTGAACCAGCTGATGGCTTTGATGCCGTCGCGGATCATGGGCACTTTTACCACAATGTTTGGGTGAATGGCCGCCAGTTTTTTGCCTTCTTCCACCATTTCGGCGAAGGTGGTGCTGATCACCTCAGCGCTCACGGGTCCGTCCACAATTTCGCAGATGGTGCGGTAATGCGCCATCACGGCGGCCTCGCCGGTGATGCCTTCTTTGGCCATGAGCGAAGGATTGGTGGTTACCCCGTCGAGAATGCCCAGTTCATTGGCTTCTCTGATTTGTTCCAGGTTGGCGGTATCAATGAAGAATTTCATGTTGCTCTTGCTTGCACAAAGATACAGGCAGCAACGATTGCACAAACGCTTCAGCGCGCTTTCCCCGCCGCCGGCGCATTGGTCATTTCCAGAAACCCTTTCCCTTCAAGTGTTTGCTCACCATAAACGCCCCAAACGCTGCACGGACCTTCCCAGTAGGTCATGAAATTTTGTCCCAGGGCATGCAGTGTCAGTTCACCGTTGTGGATGCGGGCATCCACACAGGCGCGCAGATTTCGCGACGGAATGAGTACCTGCCATTGCATAGGGTATGTGCGCCCGCTTTGCAGACTTGTCCAAAATTCATCCGCATGCAGCAAAATGGAATCACCGTTCAGGTAGCTGATGCTGCCGTCGGGATTCATCCAGCTGCCCTGAACCTGTTCTTCGCCGTTTCGGCTGTTCACCGTGCGGAAAATCATCAGCCTGAATTGATCCGTGCTGATGCTCAGCCAATCCCAGCGGTATTTCTTTTTGGTAAGCTTCAGGGCATTCCACTGCCGGTCGAACCAGCCTTCTCCATGCACCGTCACGGGTTTTCCCTGAAGTTGTAATTGCCTGTTCAGTTGCAGAAAAGGGTAGCTGAGGTATCCGGCCTGCATGCCGTCCATGTACGTCATCATGCCGCCGGGGGCCTGCGCGGTCAGAGGCGTTTGGGAATGCGCTTCAAGGCTTCCGCTGAAAACATCCTGCAGGAACTGAGCCTTGAGTTGTTGTGGGTCAAACTGCAGCTGGTGGCGGTGGTTGCCTATCTGAAAGGATTTGCTGTCGTAGCCAAAGATGCTGCGCACCGCATCGCGTGTGCGGAAGATTTCATAGCTGCGGTAGGTGGTATCGGCTGCGATGTCTGAGAACGCTGTATTCAGCATCCAGCGGTAGCCGTAGGGGAAGCTGTAGCGCCGGAACAGTGCCGAATGAAAGGCGTAGCTGTTTTGGCTGCTGTCCTGCAGGTGGCCGTTCAGGTACCACCATTCCAGGGAATTGCGCTTCAAAGGTTTAAGGAATATCGCGTGTTCATCACCTACTTGCCGGTGTTCCCGGTCGGCGGAAAAAACACTCAGGTGCATGCAAGCACTCCATCCAATGGCACAAACCAAACCCACAAGAACCCAAGCACCGGCTCGTTTCATATTGCGAAGTTAGGTTTTTTGGTGAGCGTGCACAGGCGCTCATGCAGCCAAACCAGCGCGGGATTTATTTGTTTTGTAGGAGAAATAACCATCATGAACCGGAAAGACGTACCCCGCAGAGGATTCATTGCCCGCATGGCTGCCGGTGTTTCTGCCGCACTTGTAGTGCCTGTTGCCGGAGTGTTTAAATTATTCGCCAAAGAGCAAGATGAAACCATGAATACACCCAGCGTAAAAAATATTCGCCCCCTCGGCTTTCAATGGGATACCGCCGATCCCTTTCTGTTTTGCGTGCACCACGAGGACTTCTTTCCCAAAGGCAACGCGGAAATGGGCCCGGCTGCCTCGCTGGCAGGGCGCAGCATCGGTGATGATTTCATCATCAAAGACGGCTGGCGTATGTACCACGGCGACACCGTTCCGGGTTTTCCCGGTCATCCGCACCGTGGTTTTGAAACCATTACGGTGGTGCGCAAAGGCTTCGTGGATCACGCCGATTCCATGGGCGCTGCCGGTCGTTACGGCAACGGCGATGTGCAGTGGATGACCGCAGGAAAGGGTGTGCAACATTCGGAAATGTTTCCGCTGTTGAAGGAAGACCAGGACAATCCGATGGAACTGTTTCAGATTTGGTTGAACCTGCCCGCCCGGAGTAAAATGGTTGATCCACATTTCAGCATGTTGTGGGGCGAAACCATTCCCAAATTAAACACAACGGATGCCGCCGGAAAAACCACCGTGGTGGAAGTGATGGCAGGCGCCCTGAACGGGAACACCGCACCCGCGCCGCCGCCCAACAGTTGGGCGGCCGATCCTGCCAATGAAGTGGCCGTCTGGAACATCATGATGGAGCCGGGTGCCACCTGGACGCTGCCGAAATGTTCCGAAGGCATCAACCGAACGCTTTATTTCTACGAAGGTGAAACGCTGATGCTCGGTGATCAGGAAGTGCCGCATTACCATGCCGCTGAAGTGCTGCCCGACCGCGACATTGTGATTTCCTGCAAAGGTGAAAAAGAAGCGGGCATCCTGGTGTTGCAGGGCCGCCCCATCGGCGAAACCGTGATTCAGTACGGCCCTTTTGTGATGAACAGCAAGGATGAAATCAGGCAGGCTTTTGAAGATTACCATGCCACGCAGTTCGGAGGCTGGCCCTGGCCTAAATACGGACAGGTGCATGCGCGCGAGCAGGGTCGCTTCGCCAAACACGCCGACGGCAGCACGGAAGTGCCGGGCTGAGGATTGTTTTGCTGGAAGAATCTTTGACCTAACTCATGAAGCGAGTTATTGCTGAAATGCTTCAAAAAGAATTTAACTAATTGAAAATCAATAACATAACCGATCGAATGCCATCTGAATCAACAAAATGCGCCTGGAAAAATAATTACGGCCTTGATTTCTAAAGGTGCTTACATTTGGAATTATGAATTATAAAAAATATCTTGCCATTGGTAATATATACGTATCATGAACATAAAATTTAATTTTTCGTTATTGCGGCCATCACATTGGAAAGGCTGCATCCTTGGTCTGGTTCTTGCGGGGGGCTATCGGCTCAAACCCTGTCGCTGAGCGGCGAGACTAATCCATGTAAAGGTGTAAATTATTCCTACACCATGAGTTTAACTGGCGC
>JBDKIU010000245.1:0-11712 GCA_039796915.1 Bacteroidota bacterium
CGAACCATGGAATCTCCGGGCGCGGGCATCAACACATATGCGCCGGTAGCAGGAGTTACGGATACGGTTTCTTTTTCAGGAACAACTTTACGGCTTTTGCAGGAAGCTGCAGCGATGAAGATGAGGAGCAGGAATATCCGATTCACCCCACAAAAATAGCGCGGCTGAAGAGGAATTGTTCTATTAGTTTTGCCCCGCATGGCCATCACCCTTAAAGAACTGCAGGCGCCCATTGCGCAGGATCTTGCTGCTTTCGAACAGCTTTTTGCCATGAGCATGAAGAGCAGGGTTCCGCTGCTCAATACCATCATGAACTACATTGTGAAGCGCAAAGGGAAGCAAATACGTCCCTTGTTTGTGATGTACAGCGCGCAACTCTGTGGTGGCATCAACGAGCGCACCTATCGCGCCGCCGCCCTGGTGGAATTACTGCATACCGCAACGCTGGTTCATGATGATGTGGTGGACGAAAGCTATGCACGCCGTGGGTTCTTCAGCATCAATGCGCTGTGGAAGAATAAAATTGCCGTGCTTGTGGGCGATTATTTGTTGAGCCGCGGTTTACTGCTGAGCATGGAGCACGACGATTTTGACCTCCTGAAAATCACCAGCCGGGCCGTACGTGATATGAGTGAAGGCGAACTGATGCAGTTGGAACGCAGCCGCTTTCTGGACATCACCGAAGAAATCTATTTTGAAATCATCCGACAAAAAACAGCGTCGCTTATCGCCTCCTGTTGCGCCATTGGCGCTGCTTCGGCAGGAGCGGATGCAACACAGGTGGAACAGTTTCGCCTGTTTGGGGAACGCATCGGATTGGCCTTCCAGATCCGCGATGATTTGTTTGACTTTGGCGACAACGACAGCGGCAAACCAACCGGAATAGACATCCGCGAAAAGAAACTCACGCTGCCGCTGATTCATGCGCTGAAACAGGTTGCGCCTGCGGAAGCCAGGTCGATGCTGCGCCTGATCAAAGGGAATAAATCAGACCGTGAAAAGCTGAAACAGGTAACGGCGTTTGTGGCTGCACATGGCGGCATGGAATACGCACGGGAAATGATGAACACACTGAAAGCCGAAGCCTTTGCTGCCATCGCGCCGGTGCTTGCAGGAGGTGAACACCGCGTGGAGATGCCCAAACTGGTTGATTTTGTGATTGATCGTCGGCATTAACCCGCTGCGCATTTTACTTATTTTCGCAGCCATGCTGACGGCAAAACTCCACGGAAAAGAAATTGCGCTTAGCGAAGCTGGCGGCCAATGGGTGGCAGAAGGAATAGAATCGCTGGACATCCATCCCATTTCCGAACGAAGGTTTCACCTGATTGCCGGACACCGCAGTTACGATGTGGAAGTGCTGGCCATCCACGCGGCTGAAAAAAAGGTCGTTCTGCGCATGAACAACCGCCTGCATGAAGTGGTGCTGACCGATGCGTTTGACCGACTGCTGCACGACCTGGGTATGGATAAAGCCACCACGCACAAGGTGAACAACATTAAAGCGCCCATGCCCGGTCTGGTGCTGCGCCTGGAAGTTGCCGAAGGCGATATGCTGGAAGCAGGTGCCAAGGTGCTGGTGCTGGAAGCCATGAAGATGGAAAATGTCATCAAATCGCCTGGCTCCGGTAAGGTGAAGCAGATTCTGGTGAAGCCCGGCACACCCGTGGATAAGAATCAGGTGCTCATCGAGCTGGAATAATCCGCGACGGGAACTCCGCGGTCTTACTGTTTATGAGGAGCCTTCGCTGGCAAAACATATGGCCCTTTTTGCTGCTGTTGGCTTTTGCCCTTCCTGTATGCATCAACCTTGCTCAGGTTCCTGTAGCCTGGCTCGATGAAACCATGAACCTGGATCCTGCGGTTCAATGGCACCTGCACGGAACCTTTACGAGCGCATTATGGCCCAATCAGGGCGCGGAGCAAAAGTTTATGTGTTACCTGCCGCTGGTTGAATGGTTTCACATGCTGAACCTCGGGTTTTTGCCCTGGGAGATTTTTTGGGTACGTCTGCCATTCCTCCTTTTGTTCCTTGCTGCTGCTGTTTGTTTTTACCTGCTGCTGGCAAAGGTTTGGAAACTGCACCCCGCCTGGTCTTTGCTCCTGCTCGCCATGCTGCTGTTCGACAAAGCGGTTTTTGAAATTCTGCGCAGCGTGCGCAGCGAAACCCTGGAATTGTCGCTGTTGGCGGTATGGCTGTTCCTGAATTTCAAACATCCGAAGCATCTGGCCGTGCCCATCATCGCCGGATTGTTGTTCATGGCGCATCCGAAGCTTTGGCCGGCCATTGGAGTCGGCATGCTCTTCCAGCTGCCGCTGTGGTGGGGAACGTTTCGCTTCTGGCTTGCGCCGATGTTGTTTGCTGCGCCCACGCTGGCCTATTTCCTGTGGCTGGATGCGCCGATGGCCGCCTGGTGGCAGCAGCTTCAGGGACAAGCCGCCATGCACGGAGCTTCCGCGCATAAACTCTACGACCACTTTATTGCGCGCTATTGGCCATACTTTAAAGAACAGCCCTGGATGCCTTTGTTGCATGCATGCACCTGGATTCCCGCCCTCAGGCTGGCCCGCGCTTACGGACGGACGCTTCAGGCCATGCCAGCCTGGATGTGGATGGCGCAGGATCTGACCTGGCTCTTGATTTTGGCGCCGCACCACCGCTATCTGCCTCCGCACCATTTGCTCATGTACGTAGTTTGGGCGCAGTGGCTGGTCTGGAAACAACTTCCTTGGAAACAGCAATTCCGTTGGGCATTCTTGCCCGTTGGATTGCTGCTGCTACTTCCTTATTCAGGCCGGATGGTGTTTGGGTTGTTGCAGCGGGAGGAACGCGATCCGGAACGCGTGCTTCAATGGCTGGATGGCGCATTGCCTCCCGGACAGCCGGGGAAAACACTTGTTATTGGCCACAGCATCGCCCATTATTACCTGCTTCGGCATAAAGACACGAACCTGCATTTTGCCCTGGAGATTTATCCGCAGAAATTCCGTTTTCGGGATTACCAGCGGGTGTTTTACCTGGGCCATCACGGTCTTTCAGCTCCGGGCATACCTTATCCGCTGCCTGAACAGAAATACGGGATTCCGGCAACCTGGAGCGCCACGTATCGTGGACTCATCCTGTCGCCGGTACGCACCGAAGCTGAGATGGAAGCCCTGGTTGGTGCTTACCGCATTCCGTATCCCTGACCGATGTGAATCAGTCAGGATTGTTGCTGTAGAAGGAGTTTTTCTTCAGCACGGGTGCACCGGTGTTTTCATCTTCCGTTAAGACCATTTTCGAAATGAACTGCTTGTCGCTTTCAGGAACCACTTCCAGCTTCACACCCATGCGCAGGTATGCCGGCGTGTTCAGTTGGTCATCGGTGACAGGCTGTTGGTGGGGAAGATTCAGGGTTTGCTGCTTGGGGTAATTTACCTGTTTAACTTGTGGCGGAAATGGTGGCGCTGGAGCTTGTTCTTCGCTGACTTCCTCGAGGTCAATGGGGATATGCACCAAATCCTCGGGTTCAGGCGATTCTTCCACAGGAACAGTTCCCGAAAACTTGTCCTGGAAGCTGGTGGCAATGACCGTCACGCACAATTCTTCGCTGAGGTCAGGATTATGGCTAAGTCCCCATTTCAGTTTGGCGGTTTGGCCGGCCTGGTCCTGAAGGTAGCTGGTGATGGTTTTGATTTCCTTCATGGTCGGCTCGCTGTTTCCGTGCACGATGTTCACCAGCACGTGACGTGCGCCAATCAGCCGGATGTTGTCGAGCAGCGGAGAATCGAGGGCATTGCTTACGGCTAATGCAGCGCGACGTTCACCTGCGCCAGTGCCCATGCCCATAACGGCTCTGCCGCTGTTGCGCATGGCTGTTTCCACGTCTTTGAAGTCCACATTCATGTAGCCGGTGCGGGTGATGATTTCCGCGATGCCTTTGGCGGCGGTGCAGAGCACATTGTCTGCGCTGGCGAAGGCTTTGCTGATGGGCAGGTCTTCGTACATTTCAAGGATGCGGTCGTTGATGATCACCAGCAGCGCATCCACGTGCGGGCGCAGTTTTTCCAGACCCTGTTCGGCCTGATGCCTGCGTTCCGGCCCTTCATCTTCGAAGGGAATGGTTACAATGCCCACGGTGAGGATGCCCATTTGTTTGGCTATTTCCGCAATGACAGGCGCAGCGCCGGTACCGGTGCCGCCGCCCATTCCGGCAGTGATAAATACCATTTTGGTTTGATGGCGCAGTACTTCAGCAATTTTATCGGCACTTTCCAGGGCGGCTTTCTGGCCTTGATCCGGCTCTGAACCCGCACCCAGACCTTCGGTGAGTTGTGCGCCGAGCTGTATCTTATTGGGAACCGGACTGCTGCGCAGCGCCTGTGCATCGGTATTGCATACATAGAACTGCACACCTTCAATGCCTTGTTTGAACATGTGGTTCACGGCATTGCTTCCACCGCCGCCTACACCAATAACTTTGATGATGGCCGGGCTGAGGGCAGGAATATCGGGGATGATGTTGTTGAGTGGCATAGGTTAACTTAGTTGAAATCTTTAATACTTCCGTCGTCTAACAGGCCTTTTACGCGGCCAAAAATTCCGCTGAATCCGGTGAACAGGCTCGATGTTTTTTTATTTTTCTCTGGTTCTGTGGCGGTTTGAACAGGGTCGAAGTTCTGAAGGCTGGTATCGTATCCCTTCAAAACCAGTCCCACGCCGGTAGCATACATGGGGCTTTTCACTTCATCCACCATGCCCATGCCGAGGTGCTGGTTTGGAATGCCCATCTGGGTATCCAGTCCGGTGATGCTTTCCATCAGCAGGTTGATGTATTGCAGGTTGGCACCGCCTCCGGTAAGCACAATGCCGGCCGCGAGTTTGTTGGCGTAGCCTGACATGCGGATTTGATCATAGATCAGGTTGATGATTTCTGTGGCGCGTGCATGAATCACCAGCGAGAGGTTATACACGGAAATCTCTTTGGGTTTGCGCCCGGGGAAATCCTGGATGCTTTGAATCTGATTCTTCCTGGATTCCTCCGGATAAGCGCTGCCGCACTTCACCTTCAGGGCTTCGGCTTGTTCTTTGCCCAGCTGAAACGCTTCGCGGATGTCGGCCGTGATGATGTCGCCGCCGTAAGGAATCACCGCAGTATGACGGATCAGGCCGTTGTGGAAGATGGCAATATCGGAAGTGCCGCCGCCAATATCTACCAGCGCCACGCCGCCTTCCATTTCTTCAGGGCTGAGCACCGCCCTTGCAGAGGCAACAGGTTCTACGAACAGGCCATCTACTTCGAGGCCGGCACGCTGAACGGCCTGGGTAATGTTTCGGGCCGCGGTGGTTTGACCGGTAATCACGTGATAGCTCGCTTCCAGCCTCATGCCGGTCATGCCTATCGGGTCGATGATGTCTGGTTCGCCGTCCACTTTGTATTCCTGAGGCATGATGTGGATGACTTCCAGGTCGTTGCCGAGGTAGATGTTTTGCATTTCTTCCTCCATACGCTTCAGCTCTTCAGCCGTGATTTCTTCATGGCTGTTGGTGCGGATTTTTGTTTTGGGGAATTGCTTGCTGTGGATGTGGTGTCCGGCGATGCCCACATGAACCCTGGCAATATCGATGTTGCTTTGTTTGCTGGCGATGGCAACGGCCGCTTTGATGGCATCTACGGTCTTTCCGATGTTGCATACCATGCCACGGGCAACACCTCCCATGCTGGGTGATTTTCCAATACCCAATACATTGATCTTTCCGTGTTCGTTCATCTGCCCGACAATTGCACAAATCTTGGTTGTGCCTATGTCCAGTCCCACAATAATTTTCTCTGATTTTTCCTTGCGCATGGGTATGTATTTATTGTCCAGTATTTTGTTCGTTGTTTTGACCTTCATTCAGGTCACTTGATGTTGATGCTGCATCGCGGCGTGTGGCCACTACCTGTCCGCGGTAGCTCAGGTTGATTTTGCTGTAGCTGTCCCAGCCCACGCTGGGCAGGGCTTTCGTGTAGAAAATCCTGAGTTTTTCCATTTTTTCCTCCAGTTGTTCACAGGTGCCCAAAACAATGCTATGGTTTCCCACCCGTGGTATCAACAGAAACTCGGAGAAATTATCTACATACACCTGTTCAATTTGGGCGGCCCACATAGGATTCTTATTCAGGTACACCGCCAATTGCTGCAGCTGTTGCAATACTGGTGTTTTAGGATAGGCGCTGTCCTGAAGTTGTTCTTCGATATTCCCGCTGGCCACGGGCACATTGGGGGTGAATTTGTTGCTGAAGGGAAGTTTTTGCCCTGTCTCATCCAGGTAAAAGCTTTGCCCGGTTTTGTTGATGATGCGCAACAGCACATTTTTTTGTCGGATGCGCACCTGAATGTTTCCGCTTAAATCGGCATGTACTTCGCAGGCCGCCACAAATGGATGTTCCTGCATCTTGGCCTCCAGCCGGTCCAGGTGCAGCGATGCCACGGTTTTGCCCATATAGGCGCTGCCGTCGGGCGCCAGCGCCTGAACCACGTCTTGTGGAGTGATGAAATACATTCCGGAATCCGGGGTGATGCGGATGTCCAGGTTCTTCACCAATTGCCTGCCTTCGGCGCCGGAAGCCATCACGAGTCCTGAAACCACTGCCAGCAGCAGGATTCCGGCCGTGGCCAGCTGTACCCATTTTTGCTTTTTAGTTCCGCTCAGCAGTTTCATAAATCGCTTTAACAGGTGAGGCTAAACGGTCTATATCGCCGGCTCCGAGCAGCAGCAGCAGTTCAGGCTTCGTGTTGCGCACATAATCCAGGATGGCTTCGTGGTTCATCAGCTTTTTATCCTTGTGGTTGATCTGTGCCAGCAGCCATGTGCTGTCGATTCCGGGGATGGGCAACTCGCGGGCAGGGTAGATGTCCATTAAAATCAGTTCATCGGCAGTGGCCAGCGTTTGTGCAAATCCTTCGGCAAAATCGCGGGTGCGCGTGAACAGGTGCGGCTGGAATATGGCGGTGAGTTTTGATGTCGGATACAAGGCCCTTACCGATTGAAGGATGGCCCGCAGTTCTTCAGGGTGGTGCGCATAATCGTCGATGACGGTATGGTCGGGCTGCCGCACGAGGTATTCAAACCTGCGCTTCACGCCGGCAAACAACTGAAGTCCTTTGCGAACGTCAGCCGGCTCCAGCTTCAGGATGTTTAGCACCAGGGCAAGGGCTGCCGTGGCGTTTTCGATGTTGTGGAAGCCGGGCAGGCCACAGTATAGGTTTTGTTCGGTAAGCGTTTGGTTTCGGTAGCTTCCGGAATAGTCAAAGTAGAAATGCCCCGCTTGGATGTTGGTGGGCGAAGCGGCACAGTCTGGATGTTGGCCTGACGTGTTCAGTCCATAGCGGATCACTTCAACATGCTCGGGCCAGGATTGCTGCAAAGACTGTTGCACAATCAGGCTTCCGCCGGGCTTGATTTTGCTGCTGAAGGTTACGAAGGCTTCCGTGAAAGCTTCTTTGGTTTCGTAAATGTCGAGGTGGTCCGGGTCGATGGCCGTGATGATGGCGTAATCCGGATTCAGCCTGTGGAAGCTGCGGTCGAATTCATCGGCTTCAAGTACCACCACAGGCCTGTCCGGAAACAAGTCACGGCCATTGGTTTTGTGGATGTAGTTGTTGTTGAAGTTGGCTGAAATGCCGCCGAGGAATGCCGTAAAGTTGATGCCGCAGGCATCGAGCAGACAGGCGATCAGGCTGCTGGTGGTGGTTTTTCCATGGGTTCCTGCCACAGCGATGCAGCAGGCATGGCGGCTGATGAGGCCAAGTACCTCGCTGCGTTTGTACAGCTGGAAATCACCTTGCTTCAGGTATTGCAGTTGTGGGTGTTCTGCCGGAATGGCCGGAGTATAAACGAACAGCGTGGCGGTTGGATGCTCGTGAACAAAGGCGGGAAGGGAATCCAGGGTATCATCAAACTGCACGGCGAGGCCTTCTGCCTGAAGGGCGTCGGTGAGCGCCGTCGGTGTTTTGTCGTACCCCTGAACCTCCACTCCCTGGGCGTGGAAATAGCGCGCAAGTGCGCTCATGCCAATGCCGCCAATGCCGAGGAAGTATGCGTATTGATATCCGGTATTGTTCATTTTTTCATGATGTTTAATACCTGGCTTGCGATGCGCTCGGCTGCATCGGGAATGGAACATTGCTTTACGGCTGCCTGCATGCGTGTACGTTCTTCGGGTGCGGCCATAAGTTTGATGATTTCGCTGCAAAGCGCATCTGCTGCGGTGGCGTCGGGCATCAGGAAGGCTGCGCCTTTTTCGCTCAGTTTCCGGGCATTGCGGGTTTGGTGGTCGTCGGTTACGTTCGGGCTGGGTACCAGGATGGACGCTTTTCCGCAGACAGCAATTTCAGCAACGGAAAGCGCGCCGGCTCTGGAAACCACCAGGTCGGCAGCGGCATAAGCCTGTTCCATCTGTTGGATGAATACCGATTGGAAAACGCCGCTTCCGGGGGTGTGCAGCCACGGCTGTTTTTTGTCAGGATTGTAATGCTTGCCGGTTTGCCAGATCACCTGAATGCCTGCTTCGCGCAGCCTGTGAAGGCCTGCTTCTATGCTTTGGTTTAGGGTTCTGGCACCCAGACTTCCGCCAATCACCAGGCAAACAGGCTGGTCTGGGTTGAGTCCAAAACTGTTGCGGGCGCGCTGCTGGTCGGGAAGCTGCAGCAATTCTTTGCGCACAGGATTGCCGGTATAAACGATTTTCTCTTTGGGGAAGTAAGCCTCCATTCCTTCAAAACCTGTGCATACGCAATCCACCTTTTTGCCCAGCCAGCGGTTGGTCAATCCGGCATAGCCGTTTCCTTCCCAAATCAGGGTTGGTATGCGTTGTGCGCAGGCGGCGTAAAGGATGGCCGCGCTGGCATAACCTCCTGTGCCAATCACGGCATCGGGTTGATAGCTGCGCAGCAGCTGATGCGCCATGCGTAAACTTTTCAGAAAGGCAAAGGGAACGCCCAGGTTGGACAGGCTGAGTTTTCGCTGCAGACCGCGAATGGGCAGGCCGGTAATCGGATAGCCGGCAGCGGGAACCTTTTCCATTTCCATACGACCGAGGGCGCCTACAAAATGGAATTCAGCATCGCTCAGGTTTCTGCGCAGGGCATCGGCAATGGCCAGCGCCGGGAAGATGTGCCCGCCGGTGCCGCCGCCGGAAAGAATGAATTTATGCGGCATGAGCGGCTCCTTCCATATTTGGTGTTTTAGGTTCTTTGGGCGCGGGGTCCTGTTCGTCTTCCAGCCCACGGCTCACGCTCAGAATCACGCCAAAGGCAATGCTGGTGAATACCAAACTGGTTCCGCCCATGCTTACCAGCGGCAGCGTGAGTCCGGTTACCGGGAGCAGCCCCACGGCTACGCCCATATTGATGAATGCCTGAATGACCATGCTGATGCACAGTCCAAACGCGAGGAAGGCTCCATACGCTCGCGGCGTTTTCACCACAATCAGAAGGCAACGGTACAACAGGGTGAGGAAGAGCAGGATGACAAAAAGCCCGCCCATGAGGCCATATTCTTCAACGATGATGGCGAAAATGAAATCGGAATACGGGTGGGGAAGGAAGTTTCGCTGCGTGCTTCCGCCCGGGCCTTTGCCAGTAAATCCCCCGGTGGCAATGGCAATTTTTGATTGTATGGCCTGGTCGCTTTCCTGGCTGTTTCCAATAAAGGATTCAATTCGCTTTTTCCATGTGGGAATCCGGCCGGCCGATGCCCAGCCGTCGGTATCAACATTCAGCAGCACGGTGCCGGCAAGGGTGAGTAATAAAACACCGCTGCCCATTACCATTACCAGGTATTTGATGTGGATCCGTCCGATAAACAACAGCAACATGCAGGTGCTGAACAGCACCAACGCGGTACTGAGGTTTTCCGGTGCAATCAGCAATACCACGATGCTGATGATTCCGGTGATGCGCCAAAACGCTTTTGGCGATTCAATATCGTCCTGGTTTCGTGCCAGGTAACGGGCGATGTACATGATGAGCACCAGCTTTGCCATGTCTGATGTCTGAAAAGTGATGCCCAGACCTGGAATCGGCAGCACGCGGGTGGCGCTGTTCACCTCACTGCCAATGGCGAGGGTAACGCACAGCAAACCGATGGACACCCAAAGCATCCATTGGCTCAGGCGGGCGTAATACCTGTAATTCACCAAATGCGTGAGGTACATGAAGAACAAGCCAATCACCAGGAAGCCGGTATGTCTGAAGAAGTAAAATTCAGTATTGCCCCCTTTTTTGTTCATGGCCAGGGAGCTGCTCGCCGAATAAACAGCAAGGATGCCCAGCAGCGAAAGGGCTGCCACAACCATCCATATATATTTATCCCCGCGAAAAATTCGGGCAGGCTGCTGCATGGCTGAAACGTGTTTAGAGGTTTCTTACCGCTTCCTTGAACAGGCGACCGCGTTCTTCGTAGTTGTGGAACAGGTCGAATGAAGCACAGGCGGGTGAAAGCAGGACAACATCGCCGCGATTGGCCAGACCCGAAGCTACGTGTACGGCTTCATCCATGCTGCCGGTATTTACAATCATGTCCACATCCTTCTGAAAGGCTTCGTGGATTTTGCGGTTGTCAACACCCAGCGCCACGATCACGCGCACCTTTTCGCGCACCAGGGCACGCAGGGAATTGTAGTCGTTGCCTTTGTCCACACCGCCTGCAATCCAGATGACAGGGCGTTCCATGCTTTCCAGCGCATACCACGCTGAATTGACATTGGTGGCTTTACTGTCGTTGATGTATTCAACACCTTTGATTCTGCCGGCAAACTCCAGGCGGTGTTCAATGTTTTGGAAGTTGGCCAGGCTTTCGCGGATTTTGTCTTTCCTGATGTCCAGCAATCCTGCAACCACAGCCGATGCCATGCTGTTGTAGGAATTGTGGATGCCACGCAGTGACATTTCGTGTATGGTCATGGTAAATGGGGGATTTTCGTTGGTTTTTACGTAGATAGAGCCCTCTGAAATCCAGGCTCCGTAATCGAAGGTTTGCTGATTGCTGAAGGGCAGCAGCCTGCTGTTGATCGGGTGCTGAGGCATGTATTCCCGTGTGAGCGGGTCGTCGGCACAGTAGATGAAATAATCCTGTTCCGTTTGGTTGTTGGCCAGCCGGAACTTGGATGCAGCGTATTTGGCCACATCGTATTCGTAGCGGTCCAGATGGTCCGGGGTAATGTTCGTCAGCACGCTGATGTGCGCGTGGAAGTTGTACATGCCATCCAGCTGAAAGCTGCTCACTTCAAGCACATAGTAGTCATGTTGTTCGGTGGCCACCATGCGGGCAAAGCTGGCGCCGATGTTTCCTGCACAGCCTACGTTCAATCCGGCTTCTTTCAGGATGTGGTAGGTGAGGCCCGTGGTGGTGGTTTTCCCATTGGTGCCGGAAATGATGATTTTCACGGCATCGGTATAGCGTCCGGCGAATTCGATTTCTGAGATGACCGGGATGCCTGCCTTGCGCGCAGACACGATGATTGGAGCGGTATCCGGAATTCCGGGGCTTTTGATGATTTCACTGGCAGCCAGAATGCGTTCAGTGCTGTGGGTTCCACTTTCAAAAGGAACACCCATGGCCTCCAGTTCCAGCCGGTATTGTTCCTTGATGGTTCCAGCGTCGCTTACAAACACGTCATACCCCTGCTGAACCCCAAGGAGGGCAGCACCACAGCCGCTTTCGCCGGCACCGAGTATCACGAGTTT